>CAIWVL010000221.1 GCA_903916085.1 uncultured Spartobacteria bacterium | reverse complement strand
CTCCGGGATACCGCCTACGCCCGCCAAAAGATACGGGACCAAAAGCGTCTCATTGCGCTTAGCAACTCTAGGGAACACTGCAGAAAACGCTTCCACATAGGCCTCCCCTAAATTCGCTGGCATCGTCATCCCTGCGACGATCACCACCGCGTGCGGACTTTTCGCACGCACCGCCTTGATGATTCCTTCCAAATTGGACTCCATCTCCTCGGTAGGTACGCCCCTCAAGCCGTCGTTACCTCCCAACGCAATGATGCAAACCGTCGCACCTGGTCCCAGCGCCCAGCCTACCCGGCGTAAACCTCCCGCTGTGGTGTCGCCACTCACTCCGGCCGCCACGACCTCAAACGGTAGCTTCGCCTCCATAATCTTACCCTGTAAAATCGCGGGATACGCCTGAGAACGCTCCAGCCCGTAGCCCGCCGTGATGGAGTCACCCAAGATTACAACGCGTCCGAGGGCAGCTGCGCTCGGTCCGGCTGCGGTAAGAGTAGTCAACAGACAGGGAGCAAGTGCGACTAAGTGGAGAAGATTTCGTCGAGTGAGCATTCGGCTTTTGCCTCACCGTACATCCTGAAGCACCTTATTGCCATGGCCGAACGCACCCTTTCTTCTCTCGTTCCTCCCGTGCTCGAAGTCCGTGCCCTTTCCAAAACCTATTCGGACGGAGACCGTTCGCTCACGGTTTTGGACAACATTCACCTGAGTGTTGCTCCGGGCGAGACTTGCGCGATTGTTGGCCCTTCCGGTAGTGGAAAAACCACCTTGCTTGGCCTGTGTGCCGGTTTGGATGATGCTACTTCGGGGAGTGTCCAACTGGACGGGGAAACGCTCGAAACTCTCTCCCAAGATGCGCGCGCGGCACTCAGGGGACGCAGCGTGGGATTTGTTTTTCAGAACTTTCAACTCATCCCTACCCTGACCGCTTTGGAAAATGTACTGGTTCCTATGGAGTTGCGCGGGGAATCAGGTGGTTTTGCCGAGGCCGAAGCTCTGCTCTCCAAAGTGGGCTTGGGAAAACGGCTCACCCATTATCCCCACCAACTCTCAGGCGGCGAGCAACAGCGCGTCGCCTTGGCCCGTGCCTTCGTGCGCCCGCCCCGCATTCTGTTCGCCGACGAACCCACCGGCAACCTTGACGCCATCACCAGCGAAACCCTTGTTGAAATGCTCTTCGCCCTAAATCGCGAAAACGGGACCGCACTCGTCCTCGTCACCCACGACCCCGCACTAGCCGCCAGAGCCAGACGCGTCGTGCGCATGCACGCAGGACGCATCATCGCTGACGAGCGCCCCTAGCCATTTTCCACATGCAGCCCCTTCCCACCTCCCTTGTGCGCGCACTGTTTCACCCGTGGGCATGGCGTATGGCATGGCGCGACAGCCGCAGCCAGCGGGGGCGACTCGCGCTTTATGCAGTCTCGATTGCCGTAGGCATTTGCGCCCTAACCGCTATCCATGCTCTCAGGGCGAGCGTGCGCCAGAGCCTCGATACCCAAACCAAAAACCTTCTAGGCACCGACGTTCTGGTTTCATCCCGCCAGCCCATCGCTCAGGATCCCCTGGTCAACCTCTCTTCCCTGATTACCGAAACAGGGAGCGAAACCGCATTCTCCTCAATGCTCAGTGACCCGAGCGGCGCACACTCGCGCCTGGTCCAAGTGCGGGCGCTTGAAGGTGGTTTTCCGTTCGGTACCACGGTGGATACCGTGCCTGTAGGAGCTTGGCAAAGCCTTCAAGAACAGCACGGCATTCTCCTAGACCCAGCGCTGCTCGCTGAGTTTGACGTTCATCCCGGCGACAAACTCAAACTGGGGGCCACAGAGTTTACCGTCCTCGGCGAGGTCACTAAGGGCGTGCCTCGAAGCAACCGGTTCAGCGGGTTTGCGTCTGAGGCATTTATTCGACTCAAAGACCTGCCCTCAACAGGCTTGGCCGGCTCACAAAGCCTCGTTTTTCACCACCTCTTTTTGGAGCTTCGCCCCGGAACAGAAGCCGAACGTAAAGCCGCGCTCGCCGAAGTTCGCAAGAGTTTTTCATTAAAAGGGGTACAAATCCAAACCCCAGAGGACCGCAGCGAAACTTTCGGGGAGGGCATCGACAAGGCCAAGGAGTTCCTGAGTATTACCGCCCTGACTGCCCTGGTGCTCGGAGGTATTGGCGTGGCAGGTGCCATTCACACGCACATCCGACGCCGAGTGCCCACGGTGGCGGTACTGCTCTGTTTGGGGTGCCCGGCTTCCCTTGCATTTGCGGTTTACATGGTGCAGGCCGCCACTCTTGGACTGATGGGCACCGTTCTTGGGGCGGGCCTTGGCGCGTTTGCGCACGCGGCACTCGTACACTTTGCCGGTAATTCGCTCCCCTTCAATGTTGCGGCGATGCCCCAACCCCTAGTCATCCTTGAAACCGCCGGGGCCGGCTTCCTACTTTGCTGTGGCTTCGCCCTGCTACCGCTGCTGCGCATCCGCGACATTTCCCCAACCGCGACACTCAACGCGCGCTCCGAAAAAGTGCCGGGCCGCTCCTTGCGCGAGGCCGGAGTTTATCTTTTGCTTTTTGGACTGGTCTGGAGCGTGGCCCGCTTAAACGGTGCCAACTCCCTGAGGGCGCTTGCTCTGACGGCCTCCCTAGGCGTGGCTTTTGCGAGCCTCACGGCCACTGCTTTTGGACTAATGAAGTTCACACGTTGGATCATTCGTCCCTCGTGGCCTTATCTACTCAGACAAGGGGTTTCCAATCTGTTCCGACCGCAAAATCAAACGCTCCTCTTTTTACTCTCCCTTGGACTCGGCACGTTTCTGCTACTCACAACTTGGTTCACTCAGAGCCTTGTCCTGAGCCAACTCAAAATTGATAATGGTCCTTCGACCCCAAACCTGTACCTGGTGGACGTCCAACCCGACCAGACCCGGACCGTACGCGCGGTTTTTGAGGCGGAGCATTTGCCAGTCCTCGAAGATGCCCCGATGGTCACTATGCGTATTGAGTCGGTTAAAGGATTGCTACTCTCCGCCATCGAAAAGCAGCCTCAAAACGCGTCCTCTTTACCCGAAGCGAAGCCGACTCAACGCGTGCCGCGTTGGGTCATGGAACGCGAATACCGCTCTACCTACAGGACCACTCTCAATGCGACCGAAACGGTACTCGCTGGCGCATGGCCGCCCACACCGTTTGTGGCTGGGGCTCCAGTGCCGATTTCATTAGAGCAACAACTCGCCAAAGACCTCAAAGTTGGGGTGGGCGATGAGATCGTCCTAGATGTGCAGGGTGTGCCGTTACGGGCGGTCGTAGCGTGTGTGCGCAAGGTCGATTGGAGTAAGTTTAACCTAAACTTTTTCATGGTCTTCCCGCCAGGTGTGCTTGAGGACGCGCCCCAGTTTCACCTCCTGACCACCCGAGTTCCTTCTGGGCAAACTTCCGGGGCACTCCAACGCACCCTCCTACGCGCCGCCCCAAATGTGAGTGTCGTTGACCTCACCTCCATTCTCGCGACAGTTGCTTCACTGCTCCAAAAGGCGGCACGCGTTATCCAACTGCTGGCCGGATTTACGCTGGCCGCCGGCCTGCCCATTCTCGCCGGTGCACTCCTTAATGGCAGGGATCAGCGCCTGCGTGAAAGCGTACTTTTGCGAACGCTTGGGGCCTCTGAGCAACAAGTGCGCGCCATCGTATTGGTAGAATACGCTGCGCTTGGGGCCCTTTCGGAACTAGCAGGCAGCCTACTCGCCGTAGGAGCTCAATGGGCGGCAGCGCGTTGGATTTTCAAAACGCCGCACGCCTTTGAAACGGGCCCTGTTTTAGTGGCGCTGGCCATCAGCATTGGAGGCTCAGTTCTGGCGGGAAGGACGTTGAGCCGCAGCGTGTGCAGCAAAACTCCGCTAGATGTTCTGCGTCAAGGCTGAGCGAATGGAAGCAGCCAAGCTAATCGTGATTTCAGGCCTCTAAATGGAAGCCTGCTGAGGGGGATTAACCAAGCGCTCCCGAACGCGATCACACAAGCGCACCTCCGTGGGAAAGCGAATCTCTTTGGTTTGCACAGTGGTGCCCACATTCATGCCAGCAAAATCCGAAGGCTTGATGGCTTTCATTTTAAGGCCGGCTTCCCAAGTTGCCCTCAGCATGACTTCCGCCCCGCTATCCCTAAACGGAAGCGCCAGCGGGTCATGCTTAAGGGATCAATGGGGGCTTTGTGAGAAAAGAGCTCCCAGATTTTGAGCGTATTAGAACCTACCCACACCACAGACTGGATGCCAAATTTCAGGTTTAAATAACTGAACTTCAGAGATTTGTACTATTTCTCGGCCCCAACCAATCAAAGCCTCACTAAGCGCGCAGCCACTTCCTCAACCGCCGCCCGCGAATTAAAGGCGCTTATACGGAAGTAACCTTCACCAGCGGCTCCGAAACCGCTCCCGGGCGTGATCACGACGTTTGCTTCGGACAGCATTTTGTCGAACATCTGCCAAGACGTCGTCCCTGCTGGAGTACGAACCCAAAGATAAGGTGCGTTTACTCCCCCCCAAACGCTGAGACCAGCTTCCGACGCTGCCTTACGGAGCACTGCTGCATTGCCCATGTAGTGAGAAATTAAGGCGCCCACCTGCGCCTTGCCCTCCGCAGAATACAAAGCCTCGGCACCGCGCTGAACCACATACGACACACCATTGAACTTGGTGCTCATTCGACGGTTCCAAAGCGGGTGCAGCGGCTGTAGTTCGCCGTTGGCAGTGGATGCCATTAACGTCTTCGGAACGACCGTGAACGCGCAACGCGTGCCAGTAAAGCCCCCGTTTTTAGAAAACGAACGAAACTCGATTGCGCACTCACGCGCACCGGGAATCTCATAGATCGAGTGAGGAATCCCAGGCTCGCTAATGTAAGCCTCGTACGCTGCGTCGAACAAAAGCAGGGACCGGTGCTTGAGGGCATACTCAACCCAGGCTTCGAGTTGTGCTCGCGTAGCCACCGAGCCCGTCGGATTATTCGGGAAACAGAGGTAGATGATATCCACCTTCT
>CAIWVL010000220.1 GCA_903916085.1 uncultured Spartobacteria bacterium | reverse complement strand
GATGGACGGCGTGCGTGATTTGGGGAGCGTGATTGCATGGCGCGGACATTACGTGGATGGGACGGGGTACTATTACATGGGGATGCGCTACTATGCGCAGGACACGGGGGTATTTCTGTCGCCGGATCCGCTTGGTCATGCGGCGTGTATGGATCTTTATTCGTACTGCAACGGTGACCCGGTTAATGGCCTCGACCCAGATGGACGTTTCGGGAAAGGCGCAGCAAGCGCGGTCGGTGATCGGCTGAGTGGCCTCTGGGGAGCGCTTAGTAGCCCTATTCAAACGATCAAAGGCATTGGCAGCGGGCTAGCGGATGCTGGTTCCTCACTCTGGGGCGGGATAACAACAGATCCGCTTGCATTGGGAGGAGGCTTGATTTCAGGGCTCGGTGATGGATTCCAAAAGCTTGGAACTCAATGGAGTTCAGCCAAAGGGATTGGGGAGTTTTACGGAGGAGCAACCTTTGATTGGGCGCTGGGTGCTGGGCTCGCAAAAGGCGTTGGTCTAGCTGGAGAGGCTGCTAGTTCTCTGCGTGCTGGATTCACCTCTGGAATAGAGGCAGGGGAAGGAACGTTATTGAGGCCTTTGGGGAATGTTCCAGCCGGTTACCAAGGAGGTCCCGGTGCAATGTGGACGGGAGAAGCTACTGGTGGAGATCAGACCTTTGAAATTCTCGATGGGGTGCGCCGAACAAAAGCGGCTGAGATTTTAGGACATGATTCCATCACTGCCAAAATGATGGTAGATGGAAAAGTGCAGCTCGTAGAGGTTCCGATTGATCGGTTATTATCTCCTAAAAGTTCTATAAATATTGGTAACCTAATCGATGCCCAGCGATTCTCCACGACACTGGAGAAAACGCGTATTTCGCCTATTGGCCCAGGTGATGCTATATGGATTCAACCCGGAACAACAGGGACGCCAATAGGTGGTGTGAAGTTTTTTAAATAGCGTTATTATAAAAACGAATTACATAACCCTGCGATTTATGATAAAAAACGAATTACATAACCCTGCGATTTCTGCGATAGGAGGCCTGCTTTCCGTAGCGCGGTTTCGCGCATTAAAAGGTTGCGATTCAGTGGATTTAGCTGTTCTTTTGGATAATTTAAGCTACCTGCCGCAGTTGATTCTCGATAGCGAGGATCGGACAAGTTTGTTTGTGGAATGCCTACAGAATATGGTTCGATTAGTTCCTGAGACGGAATTGGTTTTATGTGAATTTCAGGCCCATATGACACTAGAGCAAAATGAAATTAAATCTGATGCATTTGCTGTTGAAATTGAAATACAGTTCGATGATGACGAGCACGAGATCTCTGCGCCTGACATTCATGCTGCGGGGATTCACTCGATGCTTATCGGTAATGGTGTTTCTTGCGTATTGCGTCCATCTAAAATTCAATTGGCTTCAGGTAACTTTCGAGAAGAGTATGAAATTGGTGTGTCGGGCCATGTGAATGGTTCGACTCTTATTTCTGCGGTTCGCGATTATTTAAGGAATGCCGACATAGAATGGACAGAGCCTTATGCTGAGGGGGCTAGCATGGAATCTTTTCGGTTTACTCTACCTCGTGAGTCGCTTCGTAAATAGATATGGGATCGTTAAATGCCCATACCCGAAGAGTACGCTTGATCTGGAAATTGGCTGGCCCATTTTCTAGTGTTGTTTCGGGTAGAGCTCAAATCTTGTTCCCCCCCCTAACCGTGCGGAAAATGAGAGTGTGGTTTCGATTTCGGTATAATTGAACATAAAAGATGCAGCATGTCAATATTTATAAATTGATAGGAATAGAAGCGTTTACTGCTTTAGAAAAGTTCGCCGGCCATGCAAATAAGAGCATGGGGAACCCGAAACTGGAGTTACACCTATAACACCACCGGGTTCGGAACCAGAAAACTGGCGACCTCCACGGATCCGAAGGGCATTGTGAGCACGGTCACTTATGACGCATTCGGACGTCAGACCCAGGTCGCGGCAGTGGATTCGTGCGTTGCGTTGTCCGGAGTCACCCGAGTGTTTGCGTATGACAAGAGAAGCCTGCTCAAGCAGCTTGATCAGACTTACCAGAATCCAGCGTTGAGCCCGGCCACTTCCGTGCAGCGTACTTATGACGGTTATGGCGCGCTAGTGACCGAACAAGTCTACGTGGGCGGAGTCCTC
>CAIWVL010000219.1 GCA_903916085.1 uncultured Spartobacteria bacterium | reverse complement strand
TTGCTGTGATGCTCCATTTCTGTCAGCAGAATGACATCGCCAGGTTTCAAAAAAGCGTTTCCCCAAGCATTTGCGACGAGATTCAGGGCCTCCGTGGTGCCTCGTGTGAAGATGATTTCCTCGGCGCTTTTAGCGTGAAGATACTTGGCCACCTTTTCGCGAGCCCCCTCGAAGGCGTCTGTCGCCCGTCCGCTCAGCAGGTGGAGTCCTCGGTGCACGTTGGCGTTGTCGTGTTCATAGTAACGCATGAGTGCATCCAGAACAGCGCGTGGTTTTTGTGTCGTCGCAGCGTTATCCAGGTAGACCAGCGGGAACCCGTTCGCCTCCTGGTGCAAGATCGGAAAGTCCGCTCGAAGGGATTCCAGGGAAGAGTAGTGCATTGGGGCTGACATGGTTTTTGGGAGGCCTTTGTGAGGCACTCTACGTTCGTGGACTCAGGCGACGGGGAAAAGCAGATTGTGTTCGGGACGTATAGTTGCCGACTTGGGGGGCTTTTGGGCTATGGTGTGAGTGGACATGGAAGTGCTGGCCCCTGCATTTATTGAAGACCTGTTCCGGTTTGCACTCTTGCATACCGGAAGCCGGGAGTTTGCCCTTGCACGGGTGGCTGAGGTGGTTTCTGAGGCCGAGGCCCGGGCAGGGCAATGGCGCACTCAGGGACACCGTTTTCTGTGGGCAGTACGACTTCTGAGTGACCGTCTTGAAAAGGGGCACCGCGCTTCTGAAGCACCTTCCGAGTTTCCCGAGATTGCGGAGCTAAGGTCTGCCATTGAGGCCGCCAAGCCTAACGTGCGTTCCGCGCTTGCTTTGGAGTGTCTCGGAGTCGTCAAACCTGGCGAGGCATCGCAACTTTTTTGTGTCCGCCCTCGGGATTGGCGGGTGGCAACCGTTTGGTTTTGGAGTCGACTAGCTTCTGAAGGCTTGAACGAGACCCAAGTGCAAGCGCAACTGAAAGCGTTCAAGCTCAGTCCGGAGGAGGTTCTCACAATGGCTCAAGCCGTGGCGCAAGCTCCTCGGCGACGGCGAGCGGGGGACCGTGCGCTGGGGGTTGCGGCTGTTCTGCTGGGAGTGTTGGTGTTGTTGGGGTGGTTGGCGTGGGAGCGTTGGCGGGAGAGCCCGGCAGTCCTGATGCGCGATCACATGACGCGGCTGCTGGATCTCAACCGAGAGTCAGGTGTGGCTGGACTCGAGGCGTTTGAGGGAAAAGTCGGGGAATCGGCTGACTGGCTCTTTCTGCACGGTATGGAGGGCGTTCAAATGCCCCCAGCCTTTGCCCAAGTTCAAGTCGCCGCCGCGCGCCTTGTTGATTTTAACGGAGGCAAGGTGGCCCAATTTCCCACACTGTCGCCACCAGGACTTTTTATGGTTGCGGATGCTGAAACGCTGGGGCTTGGCGGGGAGCGTTCGGATTCCGGACGCGTTAAGTTTGGGGAGTGGTCGGGCGTATGGGCTGCCACGGGCCCACATGTGGTCTTGTGGATGGTACGCTCAGATGACGCCGTTTTGGACGAACTTCTTCGAGCGCACAATAACAGCGTCGGATCTTCGGGCCGCTAAGCTGTGCCCCCAAAGCTGTGAACCAGGGACGACGAAAATGAGGGATCTCTGGCGAAAGCCTCTGAGGCAAGTCGTCCGAGATCCCTCCTTCTTGCTGATTCGCCTATTCGTCAAACTGTAGCCAGTCGAAGTTCATGAGTCCGCCCTTTCCTGGATTCACAAACACGGCGTACACATCGCCCCTCTCTGGGAGGCCCTCTCCGGTGAGACGGGGTGACTTTAATTCCACCCACTTGTCCCACCCGCCCGTGGGCTGCACCTCAAACTCACCCACCAAAGGACCATCCGTCGCCCCCACCCGCAGCTCTACCTTTCCTCCGACCCCACCGGAGGCCACTCGACAAGTAAACCCGCCCACTTGCTTGAGGGGGATATTCTTGAACAACGCGCTATTGCCGTTTGCAATCCCTCCGAGGCATTTTTTCCCGGAAGCAGCACTGCCACCCAGAATTTTGCAGCCCACCACAGCCTCACTACTCTCGGCCTCGATACGGCGTGTCCTCAGGCTAACCGTCGTCTTTCCCGTGAGCGGAGGCGCTTCCCCCCGGCCGTTGTCCGTGTAGCTCGCTTCAAGAATACCCAACTTGAGATTTCCATCCTTGGTAGAAGCCACCGCGCCAATCAGACCGCGTTGCCCGCCCACACCCCCCGTTTTGCCGGGCTCCAGCGAAAATACCCAGGAGACCATTTGCGCGATTTCGTCTGAAGTGTGTTGCTGATGAGCCAGCATGGGGACGGGGCCCCACACACCGCTGCTGCCATTGCGTACACGCAACACGCTGGCCTCCAGTGCCCCTGCGACGCCCCGGTAGCGTTCTGCCACTTCGATGTAGGACGGTCCCACCAGGCGTTGTTCTACCTG
>CAIWVL010000218.1 GCA_903916085.1 uncultured Spartobacteria bacterium | reverse complement strand
GGATCGATTCGCCAGCCGGCGGCGTTCTGCGGCGTGGTCGGCTTGCTGCCCACCTACGGGCGCGTCTCGCGCTTTGGGCTCATGGCGTTTGCCTCCTCACTCGATCAGATCGGGCCGTTCACAAAGACCGTGGAGGACTCCGCTCGTCTGCTTAACGTGCTGGCTGGCAAGGATCCACAGGATTCAACCAGCGTCGAAGCGCCAGTGGAAGACTACACGCGTTTTCTAGGGAGGGATCTCAAAGGGGTCAAAATCGGGATGCCCAAGGAATACTTCATCTCAGGCATCGACCCACAGGTGGACGCTGCCGTGCGTGCCGCCATTCGCCAATACGAGTCCTTGGGGGCTGAAATCGTCGAAGTTTCCCTGCCGCACACCGAGTATGCAGTCGCCGTGTACTACATCATCGCGACGGCAGAGGCGTCCGCCAACCTCGCCAGATACGATGGCGTGCGCTACGGGCATCGCGCCTCGGACTTGAAGAACCTCCAAGACCTGTACGTGCGCTCCCGCTCGGAAGGGTTCGGCGAAGAAGTCAAACGCCGGATCATCCTCGGTACGTACGTGCTTTCGAGCGGGTACTACGACGCTTATTACCTTCGTGCGCAGAAAGTTCGGACGCTCATTCGGCAAGACTTCGAACGCGCCTTCGAGCAGGTGGACGCGCTCATCTGCCCAACCTCGCCCGAGGTCGCTTTCAAAATTGGTGACCGTTCCGACGATCCTCTCAAAATGTACCTTGCCGACATTTTCACGATCGCTACCAACTTGGCGGGGAACTGCGGGTTGAGTTTACCTTGCGGCTTCGCCAGCGTGGAAGGCAGTCGCCTACCCGTGGGCCTTCAACTTCTTGGCAAATCCTTTGAAGAAGCCAAGTTGCTTGGCATCGCCCACGCCTACGAACAATCCACCCAGTGGCACGCAGAGCGCCCACTCTTGTAAATCCCCTGCCCCTTTTCGCACCTCATGCCAAACGCCGCCGCCTCACGCCTGGTCCTCGAAGCCTATTCGGAAGCCGCCGTCATCAGTGCTGCCCGTGAGTGCCTTCAACAACTCGGGCGCAATCCAAGTATTGTACTCGCTTTTGTGACGGCGGATTACCGGCCTCATCTCGCTGATTTCCTGGAGCTTGTTCAGCTCCACGCCCACGCCACGCTCATCGTGGGCGGAAGCGCCTCAGGCCTGATCGGCACAGGAGTTGAAGCCGAAGATAAATCAGGCTTTTCCCTTCAACTCCTATCCCTTCCCGACACACGCCTTTGTCCGATCACGTTCAACGAGGAGCAGTCCGACGACTTCACGGAAGCCGACTGGAAAGCAGCCGTCGGTAGGGCGGAAGATTCGGATGCGTGGTTGTTTCTAGGCAACCCGCTTAAGGTCGCAGCCGAACCTTGGCTCAACGCCTGGTCCGCTGCCTTCCCCGGCGTCCCCACCTTCGGCGGACTTCTAAGCGGCGGAGAGCGCGGCGACGACGTGTTCGTGTTCCACAACCGAAGTGAAATCGATGCCGGCGTGGTTGTGGGATTCAAAGGCGGCGTCAAGGTGCACACTGTCGTGAGCCAAGGCTGCCGTCCCATTGGCGAACCGCACGCCATCACGGGAGCCACCGACAACGTCGTCAAATCCATCGGTTCCCTGCCCGCCTACGACCGGCTCAACGAGTCCTTCGAATCGCTCTCCGCCGAGGACAAGGCACGCGCAGCTGGCAACATCTTCGCAGGCCTCGCAGTGAACGAATACGTCGACGATTTTAAGACGGGCGATTTCTTAATCCGCAACTTGGTCAACTACGACCCGGACTCTGGCGCCGTCGCCCTAGCCGCCTACCCACGCGTGGGCCAGACCCTGCAATTCCAACTTCGCGACCGACATTCTGCCGACGAAGAACTGAAGCATCTGCTGGCCCAAAAAGCGAAGGAAGGCGTCCGTCCGTTTGCCTCCTTGGCGTTTCTGTGCGGGGGCCGCGGAGAAGGCCTGTTCGGGAAGCTGAGCCACGATGCAGAAGCCATCACGCAACAGTTCGGAGGTTTACCCAGCGTGGGACTCTTTTGTAACGGCGAGATTGGCCCCGTAGGGAAGGCGAATTTCGTACACGGCTACACCGCGGTCATTGGATTGCTGGAGTAGCGGGAACCGGAGCTGAGCCCCAAGACCGCGAGCAGATTATGAAATACGTCATTACCCCCCTATTTGCCCTCGGTTTTGCGGCAAATCTTTTTGCCCAAGCGCCTCTTTGGGATTTGTCCAAGGACCAAATACCCGCCGAACTCCTACATGGCGCCACTCGCGCGGCGAACGGTGCCATGATCGTAGGCGGCGATCACTATTTCGGGGTGCCCACGACTGCCTTTCCGGACCAAAAAAACTTCACCATCCAGGTGACCGTTTCTTTCCCTGAACTGACCGAAGATACGAGCCTCAACGTCCTCCTAAAACAACATGCCGATGGCGAAGATACAGGACTCGGCCTCACCTGTATGTACGGGAAGACGAACAATTGGAAAGTTTATCGCCCAATCATTAACGGGATGCACATCGGGGCGAATGGCATAAAATACGAGCCGAACACCCCCTATACATTCACAGTCGCCGTGCGTGGCGGAAGTGTGGCCTATTACTTGAATGATGCGCCAGGCGGCAAACATTTCACATTGCTGCTCCCAAACGATGAACCGCTATGGATTGGGAAAAAACTGCTGCCACGTGAAAAACCATTTCCTGCGGCGGAAATCTCAGCGCTCAAAGTGTATGGCGCTGATTTTGAGTACAAATCTCCCAAAGAAAAATTTAGTGCCGAACCGCGTGCTGCCATCGCTGCCAAGAAATGGATGCTCGACGCGCCAACCATCGTAGATCCAAATCGTCCCAAACTACTTTTTTACGGGGATTCCATCTCTGGTGGTTACCGACAACATCTGCTCCCAGCTCTGGAAGGAAAGGTTTATGCCTATCACTGGATTCATTTCGTGGGCGGCATCGATCCGAAAGTAGATTCACTCATAGCAGAGGCCGCAGCAGCAGCTAAATTCGACATCATTTTCTTCAATAACGGTCTACATTCCCTTTCCTGGACGCCGGAGAAGGCCACTGACGAGCAGATTGCCGACACGACGCGTGCGATCGTCCGAGGCTTCAAAACAGGAGCGCCCCAAGCCAAATTGATTTGGATAACAACCACTCCACACACCGCCCGCCGCGCTGAACCAGACAAACCGGTAGACGCACTTGGCGACAAAAATGTGATTGTGCAGCGCATCAACCGCATCGCAGAACAGGTGATGAAAGAGGACGGTGTAGAGACTATCGATGTGTACACCCCATTAGCAGCCAAGCTCGAGCTTGCCGCCGGTGATGAATACCATTGGTCCAGCCCAGCTTATAAAATCATTTCCGATGCCATTGTCACCAAGAGCATGGAAGTCCTGAAATTGAAATGAATCGGCCTTCGAAGAAGGATCAAAATAGATAAGCAATAGGGCTCTCTGCAGTATCAGAGCGCGATTCAGGAGAACAATTCGCCTTGCTTCAACGCATTGAGCGTCTCCTCGGGAGCGCTTTTACGCGACTGCTTCCGCGCGACCTTGCGTCTCTGCTCCGAAGGCGGCAACCCGCTCTTGCGCGAACCATGCCGCGCCTGGACATCCTGCGCTTGCTCACGCGCTTGGCTCGATTTCCGCAGCCCATACATCCGATCTTTCGCAGCCTTGATTGCAACTTTGTCATCCACGACCGGCGGCGGATAGTCCGTCCCAATCACACAGCCCACCGACTTCTGGACGGACGCCTCCATTTTCCAAGGCTCAGCCAAAAACGCGAGCGGAACGCGGGTGAGTTCGGGCACCCAGCGACGAATGAATGTGCCCTCGGGGTCTTGATCTCGCGCTTGCTTGGTCGGCGAATACATCCGGAGCGTGTTGATGCCGGTAGTGCCACTCTGCATCTGCATCTGGCTCCAATGAATTCCCGGCTCAAAGTCCAGAAACTGCCGCGCCAAAAACAGACCGGTCTGCCGCCAATGTAACCACAAGTGATAGCTAGCAAAGCTCACTAGCATCGCACGCATCCGAAAGTTGAGCCAACCCGTAGCCACGAGAGAGCGCATACAGGCATCCACCATGGGGTAACCGGTACGCCCCTCGCACCAGGCAGCAAAATAGGCGTCGTTAAATTCATTCTCCCGCAGGCCGTCACACACGCGTGCAAAGTTTTGAAACTCAATCTCAGGTTCGTCCTCCAGCTTCTGCATGAAGTGACAGTGCCAACGCAGACGCCCAGCAAAACCACGCAGTGCGGAGCCCATGCCACGAACAGGCGCATGGGCGATCGCCCATTCCGTTTCCTGGTGCACCGTGCGCATAGAGAGCGTGCCGAAGGCCAGATGAGGACTCAAGCGACTGCAACCTTCTTGAGCCGTCAGTGGACTTGAGAGGGCTTTGCGATAGCCGTGGCACCGCGCTTGCAGGAAACTGTCCAACGTTTGTCGTGCCGCGTGCTCTCCACTGGCCTGTAGCGTCTTACCGTGCGGGGCAAATCCAAGACTCGCGGTTGTGGGCAAGTCAGGCTGCTGCGTCGTAACGGCAGGAGTGAAGCTAGCGTTCAATTCGCAAAGAGGAGCGTCCATGCGGGCCTGCCAGCGTTTAGCCCATCCAAAGCGAGTACCCAAACGGCGCACTACCCCTGTTTGAGTAAATTCCTGCCAACGAATCCCCCGCGACTTGCACCACGCCACAACCGCTTTGTCCCGTGTGTAAGACCACCCAGACCCCGTCTCCTCGTGACTGAGCAAATGGGTAAACCCAGTCTCGGATTGCAACTGTGAGAGCACCTCGGTTGCAGAGCCTAAACGCACCAACAGTGGCATACCGAGTTGAGCCAGATTCGTTCTGAGGTCGCGTAAGCAACCCAACGCAAAATCCACATGGATAGCGTCGCATTCTGGACTCTGAATCCATTCAGGCTCGATGACGAACAAGCTTAAAGCATCGGGAAAAGAAAGCGCTTCCAGCAAAGGAGCGTGGTCGTGGACACGTAAGTCGCGCTTAAACCACACCAAAGCGCGCCTCGAGTGCGGGGTGAGCGTCGAATTCATGCGTGGGAGTTGTTAAAAAGCAGCACCTTCCAAAGGATTCCCAGTGCGCCCGTGGCGAGCACCACGGGGATGGTGCCCCATTTCCAGCGGATCATCCCGATCAATGCAACGGCTGCGACCACGATGGCAAACACATCCACACGGGTGGACTCAGGAAAAAACACGTTCGCGGCAAACCAGAGCGCCAGATTCAAAATCACGCCCACAACCGCCGCAGTGACTGCGGAGAGTGCGGTAGAAATCCGTGTGTTGCCCCGCAACTGCTCGATGTAGGGAGCACCGAGGAAAATCCAAAGGAAGCAGGGCAAGAAGGTACACCACACAGTAATCAGCGCCCCTAGCGTCGCTGAGATGAGCGGAGACAGCGGGCCGGGGTGATTCCAGCCGCCGAGAAAGCCGACGAACTCCAACACCATGATGAGAGGGCCGGGCGTCGTCTCGGCGAGCGCGAGGCCGTCGAGCATCTGCGGGGCAGCCAGCCAACCGAAGGATTCCACCGCCTGCTGCGCCACATAAGGCAACACGGCGTAGGCTCCCCCAAAAGTCACCATGGCGGCCTTCGAAAAGAAGAGCGCCTCTTGGAAGAGCGCGTGGGCAGGTCCCAACCACAGTCCAACAAGCACCACGGGAAGCCACCATAACGCCAGGCAACTGCCCGCCATTTTCAGCGACCGCTTAGCCGAGGGCAACGTGTGCTCTGGCGAAGACGCGTCGTCGCTCAGAATGGACGTGCCCACGGTGGCGCCACTGGCAGCGTGCCCTTTTTGAACCGAAAACAGCGCCGGCCAAAAACGTCCACCCAAAAAACCGATAGATGCTGCAGTGAGGACAAGCGCGGGAAACGGTGTTTTAAACCAGAAAATCGCCACGAAAGCAGCCGCAGCGATCAGCCACATCACCCTATTTTTGAGCGCCTTGGTGCCGATGCGTAGGACCGCCGAGACCACGATTGCGACCACAGCGGGTTTGAGTCCGTAAAACACTGCGGCGATCCAGGGCACTGCTCCAAAGCGGACGTAAACCAAACTCAGCGCCCAAAGTAACAACATGGAGGGCAGGACAAACAACCCGCCGGCTACCACCCCGCCCCAAGTTTTGTGGAGCAACCACCCAATGTAAGTCGCCAACTGCTGCGCCTCGGGGCCCGGCAAGAGCATACAAAAGTTTAGGGCGTGCAGGAAACGGTCCTCCGAAATCCAGCGTTTTTTCTCCACTAATTCGCTGTGCATGATGGCGATCTGCCCCGTGGGGCCGCCAAACGAGATGAGCCCTAGCTTCAGCCAAAACCAAAACGCCTCCGTAAAACTCGGATGTCTGGGTTCAGGATTCGTTGCCGGCAGATCGCCCTCAACACTCATGAACTAGGAAGGGTTGCGCCCGCAGTTTCCTCAGAAGCCCTCGCCAGAGGCACCAAATCAGGATCTGTCTCCACAGCGTTCAAGAACGAGGCATAGCGCGGTACCCAACCGAGGCAGCGTAAACGAGCGTTGCTCACCTGTTTGTGAGTCCACCCCCGCTTGCGATCGGTGGGCACCGGACCTTCCGGTGGAAGGGGACTGCTGAAACGCTCCGCGAGCCATGTATAAAGGGCTCGCTGCTCTAAAGGCTGGCTGTCGCCTAAGTTAAACAGGCCGGGCACCCGACTCTGAGCCATATGCAGGAGACCGGACGCAGCGTCATCGCGGTGGATTTGGTTGATCCAACGACGCCCGTCACCCTCGATCACGGCCTCGCCACTGAAAAATTTGCGCAAGAGAACCGAGCGTCCCGGACCGTAGATGCCAGCCAATCGCGCGACAGTGCCACCATGAGAAAGCACCCAATCCTCCGTTTCGCGCAAAATCCGGCCCGTTTCGCGGGGAGGCTCGGCGGGACTGTCCTCGGTGACCCAGTTGCCGTCGATTTGCGCGTAAACGGAGGTGCTGCTTGTAAAAATCAACTGCCTCGGGGCGAGGAGGCCCCCAAGGGTCTGCGCCCCGCGAAAATAAACTTGGCGGTAGGCATCTGCACCACCTTTCCCGGAACTCGCGCAGTGCAGGACCAAGTCAACTCCGTGGAGGCCACCGAGGGACTCCGCGACGGATGACTCGCTTGAAATGTCGCATCCGACCACGGGAAAAGGTTCGCCAGCGAGAGCAGCGGCCGATTCTGGCGAATGCGTGCACCCCGTCACTTGCCAGCCTGCGGAGTGCAGGAGTCGAGCCGTGGCCAGGCCCACAAAACCGCAGCCAGCGATCACAGCGCTATGCTTAGGCGGGTAGACGTAAGGGCCATGAAAGCGTACGTCTTTTTCGAGCATCCGCTCGCCATCAAAGAGAAAGGAGCCAGTAAAAGTGCCGCCGTCGAGCAAGCAAGGAAGCCACTCGGAATCATCAGCCCACATTTCCTGGTAGGGCACGGCATCAAGATCGAACCAAAGCGGGTCCGCTTCTGGGGTCGAAATGGGGTCGCCCACAAAGTCGCGGGCGACAAATACCGCACAGTTTAGGGCATACCCATCCACGAACTGGAAACGAAGGAGACCTCGCTCCTCCAATTGGAGAGGAGTCACTCCGACCTCCTCCTGCGTTTCCCTAATCGCTGAAGCTAGAGCCGTTTCACCCGGCTCCAACTTCCCACCGGGTGCATTGATCTTCCCGGCACCAAGCCCGCGCTTTTTTCGAATTAAAAGAACCCGCCCCTCTTTGACGATAAAACACAAGTTCGCGCGTTCTGAGGGAAGCCAGCGGGTCCAATCCATGCCTAAAGCAAACCGGGGTTGCGGCCCGGAGGAAAGCACTTTGCGCTCGCTAACGATTTAGCCCTCGAACTCGGAGATTTCTTTTAGCAACGCAGCGAGGTTTAGTGGATCGGGTCCGTCAGCAAAGAACTGGGACAGGACAGAGTCCACGAGCGCAAAGTCAATAAATGGCTCAGGTTCACATCCTTCCTGTTCATTGATTACGGGAGAGAGGATGGGCGCTTCAATTTCGATCGTTTCAGCAGTGTTCATTGGTACAGGCGGGGTTACTGTGCAAGGAGCGTGACCTTCGCCGGTCACACGACCGGACGCGGTTGCCTCCTTACGAGGAACAGTATCGCAAGAGGGGGAGGACATTGGCGGGGTGTCCCCCCAAAAAAATTAGGGATTAACTCACTTTTTTTGAAATTTCCCCCACCCGCCTCTCATACGCCCGCCTACGGGGCCACCCTTGGTCCGGCCACAGGCTACCCCCACCTCCCTCGGCCTCAAACCCTCAAAGCAGCCGCTAAAGTTTCCGCCAATACCTCAGGTAAATTACTGGCATCGTTTAAGATCAGAGCCCCTGCAAATAAACTGGGCATCCCCCGCGTTTCATCCCCAAGTCCCAAGGCCAAGATCCGCACCCCTACCCTGCGCAGCTCAAAAATCTCCGCTCGAACAACCGTTTCGGCATCCGAAGCCACCAGACCATCGCTAATGAGCACTAGAATCCGATCTCGTTCAAAGCGGCTACGCAACTGCTCCCTAGCTGCCACCAGTGCCACGCGAAGGTCCGTGCCGCCCTCCGGCTTTAATATCGCTCCCAGAGCCGCCTCGGAGAACGCATCAGCGGACTGGTCCCAGTCATGCAATACCTCTGCCTCATTGTTAAACACCAACAACGAGAATGGGATGCCAAGCCGCAGGCAGGTCTCGCGCAGGAGCACCATGGAGTCAAAGGCAGCCTCCGATTTTTGCCGATCCAACATCGAGTCCGAGCGGTCCACGAGAAACACAAATGCGGGTTCGGGTAACGTCTTTCGACGCCGACGGATCCAAAGTTTCTCATGCAAACGGGGGTTGGCTTGCAGCTGCGCGGCGACACGCATGTCGAGACGATCCCCTGAACGACAGCCGCGGATTTGACCAAGCCCACGATGATTGGGAAGTAACTGGAGAAACAATTCGGTAGTGGCCTGGATTTGAGCAGCAAACTGGAGCACCGCTTTGGAGTACCTCCCACCGGGATCAAAATTGAAAAGAGCGCGAACGGCCCGCGTTGTGAGCTCAAAACCGCTCAAATCTCTCTGCTCAAACGGTTGCGGGTTGATTACAGCAGAGCGGACCACCTCCACCGGCGTCAAGGGGGGGCACACCACTCCAAACTCACGCACCAAACGCAAGTACACAGGCCACACGCCCCCGAGGACGTGACGCCACATCGTCCCCTGCATGATACGCACCCACTTCTCAAACACAGACGGTTCTTGCCGACCATCCACCAAAGCATAACAACGAGAAACCGCGTCCCGTTGATAAAGAGCCTCTACCGGCGGGGCAGCCACCGCAACTGCCGGTGGAATGCACTGTATTGCGGCCGCCAGCCCTGGACGCACCTCCTCTAAAGCGGCCCTGACCACTGCGTCGTACGCGTCCGAATAGGTGCCGGTTTCGCCAAGCTCCCGGATTCCTCGCAAAAAAGAGTGTACCGGATGTCCGACATGATCGCCCCCGGAGGCGCGTTGGCTCCGATGACACTCCGCCGCCGTGCACCACGCTCTCGACCCCGGATAACGCTCTTTCAACCAAATGTTTATGCGGACGTCCTCGATGCAATCCAGGAGGAAATTGACCTCCGGGCGAGCCTGCCACGACGCAGGCAGAATGTCGTGTAAACGACTTAACGCAGCATGAGCCGCCTCGTGAAGAAGCGTCCAGGAAAGCGCCGCAGGCGGCGTGAACTTCAGTGCCTCCAGAGGCACCGTAATAGCGTTTTTGCGCCAGTCGAAAGCCCAACTTGCCCCCAACTCCACCGACAAATTATTTCGAAGCGATACCATCCCCGCCATGACCAGAGCTTCCTGAAGCTGAGCAGTGATTTCGCAGGAAAACAGCGTCTCTCCTCCAAGCAAACTCTGACCCGACGCAATCATAAGAAACCGCCCGCGCACAGCATGTTCTTCACTGCCTTTCGATCTGGCTCGCCACGGATTCTGGCGACATAAAAAACTTGGATTGCCTCAGAAATTAAAGCGTGTGCCGGGGCTCTTCCGCTCTTGATTTGCTCCACCACATAACGCACCAGGTTCAACAAAAGACGGCGACTGAAACTATAGCGTTCCTTTTTGAGGCGACCTATGGAGGGCGTCGCACCTTCACCACCCGCCGCGCGAAAGATGCCGTAGTGAAAGACCGCCAGTCGACGTAACCACACACGAACATCTGCAATCGCGGCTAATTCTGGGTAAACAGGCCCCCGAGCTGACGCCTGATAAACTCGACCGCTCAGTAAAACCCGCGGTTGGGTGCCAAACACGAGATACTCCAGTAACTGTTCAATCTCGCGTTCACCGGGAACAGCGGCCTGATGCCACACGCCCCAGCGGTCCGCAAATGCCTGACTTAGAAGGGCACGCCCTGCGTATTCTGCAGGGTTCATGGTCGCTAGCATGCGGAAAGACGGGTGCACAGGTACGTCGCCACCTGGTCCAAAAACCGTTCCATTGCCTTCCGTCAGCACAAGTCCGGCAGGGTTCTCCAGAGCAGAATTCAAACGCTCGAGCACCTGCGTCTCGGCCAAATTCATTTCATCCAAGAGAAGCCACCACCCCGACCTCATCGCCTGCGGCAAATAGCCCTCTTGAAAGCGCCAACCGCTCACCGGAAATCCCTCCCTCCCGAGCACCAAAAGCCGCTCCGCTTCAGTCAAACCCCGCCCTTGATTTTCGGCATGCAAAAACACCTTCCGGGAGGACGGGCGCAGCCAGGGAGTGCCTGGAGTAAGCTCCTCCCAGTTCAGGAGGGCGTCTGCGTCAGCAGGAACGTAACGCCCCACAAGCTCAGCGGCGTCCGTGTGCCCGCTTAAGTTCAGGCGCACAACCGGTTGCCCCAGCCAATGTGCAAGGTACAACACCGCTGTTGTCTTTGATGCTGCAGTCTCTCCCTCTAAGGCGACGGGTATGTTGTACAAAACCCCCAAAGCAACTGCCCGAAGGGTTTCGAGAAACTGCTGGTCCAGACACAAATGCGCAAACTGCTGCGCATGAGGTACTCTCTGATTTACAACACCAAAAGAAGGTGCGCCCGGTAAAAGCAAATCCAATACACGCAGACCGTGCTCCGTCCATTCGAGTGGAGCGGAAACCTCGGCTTCGGAGATCGGGTCAAAAAACATCTCCGAAAGCTCCGCAACCTCTCCAGCCAAAAGGTCGGCAGCCGAGCGATCCACAACAAGCGTAGCCCTCAATACATCCCAGGATACCACGTTTGCATCCTGAGAACGCGCCCGCCCCAACATTTCGGGAGAGGCATCTGGGCCAGCCACAACCAGGTCTGCCAAAGACTGAATGTTAACGACGGCAACGCCTTTGAGCCGGAGCCACTCCACTGCCGCAGAACGATCAGCGGCCTCAAAGCCACGCAAAAGAACCCGCTTGGGAATGTTTTCCACTAAAAGGAAGAATTAGAACTGCGTATTTAAAATGAATCGAACGGAAATTCGCATGGCATGAACTCATCTAATTTAATCTTCATCATCATCAGACATTACAGCCACCTGGCAGTTTTGATCTTCAAGCTCGATTTGCGCCTCCAAAATCCGCTCTTTGAGATTAGGAAGCTTAACTAGAATGTGATCCCTGACAACCGTCTTGAGACGGAGACTTTCCAAACCATCAAACGCGCTTAATAATTCAAGAGCATCAACAGGGATGTTGCCTCGAAGCCAGTCCCATGAAATGTCGGCTCCCGCCACTGCGCAGTGCTCCCACTTGATCCAACCGCCCTCGCGGCCCGCCTCATCGGCTGCCATGAGGGTGCTATCAATCGGATCCACTCGCACGACCACGTAGGTTTTCCCGAGCTCATAACCGCAAGAGGCTCGGGTGACACGAATACGCTGTTTTTTTTGAGGCCTATTCATTCGACGGCAAATGAGGCTGAGGATTCAAAATATGGAAGATGCAGTCTGGAGTCATTTCGTTAAACTGGGCTCAAATTGCATACAAAAGGTAAAGCGGATGAAAAGAGACAATGCACCAAGATAAACCTTACACGCCCAAAAAACCGGTGGCACGTGCCACCGCCCTTACACATTGGAAGAGGGAAATAACACCAGCAATGAGCGACAGGATGAAAGGTGATGGGAGTAAATGAGATTCAATGAAAGACAAAAAAGCCTTTCCCGCATGACATCATCGCATCGCCTGTCCGGTACAGCCCATTGTGGCCCAGAACAAGCCTTTACAGCCTAGCCGATAGGTCGGACTCGCACCTCACCAACATTGAGCCCCAACGAATGTTCAGCCACCCTTAAAAAAGCAGTGGAGGGGTCTGTGAGTGCCACTTCTAGAGAACCAGCGTGCGAGGCAGGGGCAGCCAACCCACCCGCTCCCAAGACCGCTTGTACCTCCAAAGCGCAATTCCTCGCTGAATCTACCAAACGTACAGATGGCCCCACCTCTTTCTCTAGCACCCTGAACAAGAGTGGGTAATGCGTACAGCCCAACACAAGCGTGTCGATACCCTTCTCTAAAATTGGATCTAAATATCGCCGCACAACCTGCTCCGTAATGCGGTCTTCAAGCCACCCCTCTTCAATGAGGGGTACCAACAGAGGACAAGCCTGAGTTTCCACCCGCACTTCCGCTTTTAAGGCCCGAATCGCCCGCTCGTAAGCCTGGCTCTGCACCGTGGCCCGTGTTCCAATGACACCGACGCACTGGTTTTGCGTGGCCGCCACGGCCGCAACCGCCCCGGGTTGAATGACTCCAATCACCGGCACATTTAACTCTCTCTGCAACATGGGGACCGCCAATGCTGACGCTGTGTTGCACGCCACAACAATCAACTTCGCCCCTTCTGCCAGAAGCATCCTGCTGATTTCCAGGCTATAACGCTCAATTGTCACCGCACTTTTTCCCCCATAAGGCACCCGGGCGGTGTCTCCAACATAGTAAATGTGCTCAGCAGGAAGGAGCCCGCGAAGGGCCGCAGCCACGGTCAGTCCACCGATTCCGGAATCAAAAACACCAATCGGTTGAGAGCGTTTGGTTACCAAATGTTTGTCTGCGTCTTGCATGAGTTCTCTTCCAGTCAACACGGGCGGCTGCTCAGCCTGCTACAGCAAACCCTCAAATAAACGTTTACACGGTCTGCCCTCCAACCGCCCGGCGATAATTACGCACCGCCTCCAAAATTGCACCCGCTACCTGTTGCCTGTACCACGGAGAAGCGATTCTGTGCATGTCCTCAGGATTAGACAAAAAACCGGCCTCCATCAAAACGCCGGGTAGACTGGCTTCACGCAGCACGAAAAAACGAGACCGCTTAATGCCCCTGTCAAACATCCCTGAGCGCGCCACCAACGCCGCATGGGTAGCAGTGGCTAGAGCCGCATTTTCTGAGTCACGCGCATTGCCCGGATAAGCCACAAATTCAGCAACCGGCGCGCTGTCCACAGACATGGAAGGCACGCCCCTTGGAGACATCGCATAGGTTTCAACCCCTGTACCTAAACCTCCCGAATTAAAGTGGATAGAAATAAATAACGCCGCAGGAAGTCGATTCGCAACACGTACTCTATCTTCAAGAGCGACGTATTCATCTGAGGAGCGCGTCAGCACCACTTTGTAGCCTGCCCGAGCCAGCAGATCACTCGCCCGCAACGCCACATCCAAGGTGAACGTCTTCTCATCCCCCAAACGCCCCACTGCACCGCAATCGCTCCCACCATGCCCCGCATCAAGCACCACCGAGTCCACCCGAGAGGCACCCTCAATCTTGAAGGGGCGCAGCACCGGCTCCACCAACTTCACCAAGTCTACCCGCGAAATACACAGGATGCCGCTGATCTCCGTTACCGGATAACTCAAAATGCATTTGATACGGCTAATGTGCAAATCGGAGGAATCCGCAGCCCCCCGAAGCGTCCTGTCGCCGGAACCAATCACAAACCCAGCCCCCGAGCGCTGCACCCCACCAAACCCATAGAAGCGCCCAACCTGCTCCAACGGAAGATAGTCCCGGCCGGCATACTTCAGAAGCGTCCAGAGCCCCGACTGGATGGGGGCCGCCACAGCGGGATGGGAGAGCAGTGCCGCACTCGCCAGAGTTAGAGTGCGCAGCACCTCCCGGAGCGTGCGAGGCCGGTCGTGATAAGGCATGGGGGAAAAGTTAACTGTTTGGCAGGGAAAAGGAAGAATCGGATTCAAGGGAAGGGAATGAGGCTCAAGGAAAGAAGGTAACAAACCTTTTTTACTGAGTGCTTCCCATTGCCTCAGGCACCCTGAACAGGGCAACTCGCCCCAAGACGCAAGTTTTCCACAACGCAGCGCGGTACCTGGTGAAGACAAAACTGCACGGCCGCCGCCACATCCTCCGGACGCAACTCCCCCCCGCGCGCAGACGGCCCCCACGTTTGCGCCCCCGAACCGCACCCATCCACGTCCAACAACGTGAGACTTACCCCAGCGCTCCACAGCGCCGGACGCCGCGCCTCCATCATCTCTTGGAGCGTTCTCCAAACCAAGTCGTTACCTTCGGCATCCGTACTCTCAACACCGCCTGCTTTCGCACTAGATCCCTCAACTTCAACATGTTCCCTCTCCCCATGATTCACCACACCGTACCCCCTCAGGTGTCTGCCGTTCGCCCCGTGCAAGGCCCCAGAAGCCCGGGCATGTTGGGCATGTTGATTCGAAACATGACGTGGCACCGTGGCCCCAGAGGCTTGCCCGCTTTGAGAGGGCTGCTGTCTTGAGTGATGTAAAGCCACCTGAAGGATGTGACCGCTACCGCGTAGCTGCATGCGGGCGGCAGCTTGCTTCACGACAAGCAGCGGCATTACACAATGTTGTTCCAAGGTGCGCCTCCAGGCCTCCACCCCATCCTCCCCTTCATCCTCTCGGGCACCGTTCCCCGACAAAGACGGGCCCTGTTCCACAATACTCACCAACACCTCCAACCGGGGTAGCATTCCATCGACCCACCGAAATACCCGCTCCAATTCCGCCTGCCGCGCCAGATCCACCGTCATTCCGTGCACCGCCATCGGTCGATTCTTCACGCCCACGAGAACTTGCGTCAGGTCCCCTGCGTGCGCCGAGGCCACAAGCACCTGTGCTCCCTCCTCGCCAAGTGCCTCCACAATGGCGCGTGCGACAGAGAGCCGGGGTGACACCACCAATACCCCCTTCCCACGTAAAGATGCCTCCAACGCCGGAAACGCATGACTTCCCAATGCTCCCTGCGCGGCTCCCGGACGCGCCGCGGGATCTCCCCCCTCACCGCTGTGGGGAACGGAACCTCCGCGATGGGAGGCGGTTCTTCGAGCCGGAGCAGGGGCACCCGGCCCCTCTACCTCTGCTAAAGCACCTGGGCCCCATGCAGGGACATCTGTCCCCCGCGTAGCAGAATTCGCCCTCCGCCCGGCGGCGTTGACACCCTCCGCTGAAGCACTGTTGCTCCGTTGTGGGTCCCCGGCTTCCATCAGGTCTGTTGAGTTGCACATTTGTCCTTGGCTACGGAGACGCGGGGAGAAAGGCCTTAAAAAAATGAATGCATTCAAAATTCATTCTTCATTCCCAAATTCATAGCACCAGAAACCTACTTCCTCCACTCTCACCCCACCTTTGGGGTTCTCTTTCGTTGCCGCTTACACCCCCGGCAAGGGCCAGTGCCGTAGTGTCATCTCACTCATCAATACAGCCTGTCCACTCAACAAAACCCGACCACTGCGCAGTTCCATCTTGACCACTCCCCCCCGCTCGCTCGCCTGAAAGGCAGTTAACTCCTTTTTGCCAAGCTTTTCTCCCCAATAAGGCCCAAGCGCACAATGCGCCGAACCCGTCACAGGATCTTCGTTCACCCCAACGGCAGGCGCAAAAAAACGCGACATAAAATCCCACGATTTACTTGCCCCCCGGCACGTCACGATCACGCCGCGTACGGGGAGTTTACTGAGTGCTGCAAAATCGGGCTGAAGCGAGCGTAAAACGACCTCGTCCTGCACCTCAATGAGGAAGTCCATGTGGTTGCGGCGTATGGCAAGCAAATCACAACCTAACGCAGCGGCTAGTCCGTCGGGTTCTGTACATGAAACGGGTTCGACGGCGGGAAAATCCATGACGATCCAATCCTCCTCTTGGTGACAGGTTATCCAGCCACTAAGCGTTTGAAAATTAGCGGGTTGTCCTCGCCTCAAACGCCCCGAGTCCCACAACACCGCAGCACTCGCCAAAGTGGCGTGCCCGCACAGCTTGACCTCTGCGACGGGCGTCAGCCACCTCAGCGAAAAACCGCCTT
Source organism: uncultured Spartobacteria bacterium (assembly GCA_903916085.1). Classification (GTDB taxonomy): domain Bacteria; phylum Verrucomicrobiota; class Verrucomicrobiia; order Chthoniobacterales; family Chthoniobacteraceae; genus Chth-196. The sequence continues at coordinate 543 of CAIWVL010000218.1, read as the reverse complement.
CCACCGGATACACAAAGGCGGTTTCCGAGAGATTCATCTCTCTGGCCAACAGGCGCATCCAGGCCTCATCAAGGGGCGCTGAGGAGACACAAACCGCAGCTGGATTGCCGGCAAAGGGCTGGCAAGTAAAAGCATCAACCGTGTATAGCGCCGAGTGCATGCGATCGTTGCATTAAATTTTGCGGGCCAAAATAAAGCTCCGATCCACCGCGCTGGGATGATGCCCACTCCATTCAAGGCCATAGCGTTCCAGCCAAACCTGGATCTCCCCCACGGAAAAGCAGCGGCCTTCAGTCGAGTGCATCAGAAGAGCAGAGTACAATGCAACGGGGAGAGGCCCTGTTTTTTTTGCATCCAAAAATGCGTCATGAATGACTAACAGGCCCTTGGAAGGAAGAGCTCGGGCGGCCTTGGCTAGGATTTCCTCGGCCACAGAATCCTCCCAATCGTGGAGGACGTTGGAAAGAAGCAACACGTCAAAGCCTGTGGGCAGCTCACCAGCGAACATGTCTCCGGCAAGAACATCCACCTGATCTTCCAAGC
>CAIWVL010000217.1 GCA_903916085.1 uncultured Spartobacteria bacterium | reverse complement strand
TATCAGCGAAGATTCTGAAGGTATAGCGTACTAATTCGTCGTAGTAACAGTCAAGGGCCATCAAAATGTCGTAATGTTTGTCCGAAGTCGGAACATTGTCGACCGTATTGAAATTAAGTTCCTTTTCTTTGACGCGCAAAATTTTGGTTCGTGGCTGACCAGTCATCCTTGCAGCGTTTGTATCTAGCCAGTCGCCTGCTCGACATATGCTCCATTCGTCTATGGGCGTTCCGCGTTCGGCAAGGCAGAAGTTGCACATGCCAGCTCCGGCAGACATCGCTATTCCCGTATAAGGGATGTCGCCTTCCTTGGTATGCATTTTCGGGGAAAAGGACTTGGAATTGAACTCATCAAAAAAGCGATATCAGAAAGCGCAAAATCAAAAGCAATATTGATTGGCGAAGTCAAAAAATCCAACAAGGCATCAGTAAAAACATTTCGAAAACTGGGATTTAACGAAAGTGAACACTCTGATGAAAATGCTCTGATATTCAAATTGGATTACTCGAGTCAGGCGGGAAAAATATGAAAATTGTAGATAAAAATATCGGCATCCCTCATCGACCCTTTGTGATTGCCGAGATGTCGGGTAATCACAACCAATCTCTAGAGCGCGCTTTGGAGATTGTAGAATCGGCTGCAAAGACTGGTGCCCATGCACTGAAAATTCAGACTTATACGGCCGATACCATCACACTGGATATCAAAGAAGGGGATTTCCTAATATCGGATGCGAAAAGCCTCTGGAAAGGGCAAAGCCTCCACGATCTCTACAAGATCGCTTACACCCCGTGGGAATGGCATGAACCGATCATGCGGCGTGCCAGCGAGCTAGGGTTGATCTGCTTTAGCACCCCGTTCGACGACACATCCGTTGATTTCTTGGAATCTTTGGACGTACCTGCCTACAAAATCGCGTCCTTTGAGAACGCTGATCTGCCATTAATCAAAAAAGTGGCGGCTACGGGCAAGCCGATGATCCTTTCAACCGGGATGGCCACCCTTGCTGAACTTGATGAAACGGTGAGAACCATCAGGGAGACAGGGAACAATGAATTTGTCCTGCTAAAATGCACCAGCACCTATCCGTCAACGCCTGAGAATAGCAACCTCCTGACCATCTCTCACATGCGCGAACTTTTTCAGTGCGAGGTGGGTCTTTCAGATCATACAATGGGTGTAGGAGTCTCCGTGGCGGCGGTTGCCCAAGGAGCGACTGTTATCGAAAAGCATTTCACTCTATCCCGCGCTGATGGCGGTGTCGATTCAGCCTTTTCCTTGGAGCCCGAGGAGATGAAACAATTAGTGATTGAAACGGAGAGGGCATGGCAAGCATTGGGTCGGATCAGTTATGGACCGACCGAAGAGGAAAAGCCCTCCATGAAATTCCGCCGATCCCTGTACATTGCAGAGGACATGAAGTCAGGAGATATTTTCACAACTAAAAACCTGCGGAGCGTGCGCCCGGGAATGGGATTGGCTCCAAAATATTACAATCAGCTGTTAGGGCGCAGGGTGACGATGGATCTCAAGAAAGGATCGCCCGTTTCCTGGCAGATCGTTGGATGAAACGGGGGGCTAACATTTTCAAGGGGCTTTCCGAAAGACGGATATTCAATCCATCGTGGGAACCCTCGTATTATGGGGCGGCCCGGAATATAGCAGATCAACTGGGCAGGAAGGAAATTTCCCCATATGCACCGATGACATGGAAGCATGGATGGGACTTCAGCGATGAGATCCGGCATATTAGACAGGTGATTGGTTGGGGCGATGAAAACGACGTCCATCTGGTGCAGAACCGAGCGCAGCTGGATTACGCAAAAAGTAACGGCTATCGGCACACTCACGCAGTCGGCGCTCCGTTTTTGTATTTAGGCCAATCAAGGCGCCCGAGAAGCATGGGAAGCCTTTTAGTTATGCCGCCTCACGGGCTGAAAGATGCCGTTGTGGACGCTGATGAAAACCGCTATGTCAGTGAGATCAAGGATATTGCGGGTGACTTTTCCTCGGTGACTTTTTGCCTGCACCCTCACGATGTGGAGCAACAGAAATGGACGGGAATCGTTGAAAACAACGGATTCGAATGGGTTGCGGGTGCTAGCGTTGAGGATGAAAACGCATTGAGGCGTATGCGTGCCATTTTTGACACAGTGGAATTCATGACCACCAATTCGCTGGGATCACATCTTCCTTATGCCGCTTTCTGTGGCTGTAAGGTATCGATCTATGGAAGTTATCACGAGCGAAAACGGGAAGATTACGTCAACACTCCTTTTTACCTAAAAAATCCATACATGCTGGACCACGCGATTCATATTTTAAGCGAACAGTTTGCCAGAAAAAGATTCCCGAAACTATTTGTGAATCCGGCTAAATCAGTAGAAATGAAAAAATGGGCAGAGATTCAGCTTGGTTTGGAAAATAAACGTTCTCTGTCAACAATGTCCCGACTCATGGGCTGGAGTTTTTTTGGAAAACTTTCATATCGAATGTCCAAAACAACATATGCCATGCAAGAATGAAGAACATGTTCAAAAATCTATCATTTCCGTTTTTTCGAAAGAAAAAACCTGAATGCGAAAAAAATGAACAACTGGTTGCTCACCACGATGAGAATCATCTTTTGATGATACCGCGCTACAACGAAACAACCGTAGTCAATGAAGGAACCTCCCTAATTGTTCCCGACGCAACATCATATTACTATGCTCGGAAAGAAATATTCGATAACGAGATATACAAGTTTTCTTCTGCCAATAAAACTCCGAGAATCATCGACTGCGGTGCGAATATCGGCCTGAGCGTTAACGGCGGCATTACGCT
>CAIWVL010000216.1 GCA_903916085.1 uncultured Spartobacteria bacterium | reverse complement strand
CCTTTTGACGCGCCCAGCCTGCGCTCTGTCGCACATATGTGACGCGGATGTGAGCCATTTTGGCGCATTGCGATCTGTGCCCCGTTCCCGACTGCGATTTACGTGTCTTTTCTGCCCCAAACCACTTTCGCTCTGCTAACACTTAAGTGAGTCGCGCTGCATCCTCATTGGCACCAGCGTGGTTTGCTCCCTCTCTCAACCACTGCGTCTTTCCATTTTTCCCGTTACGTCATGGCAACCATTGCAGTGCTCGGAACCTTGGACACCAAGGGAGCGGTGCATCAATTTCTAGTGGATTGTATCCGACGGCGGGGCCACAGAGTGCTCCTGATGGACGTCAGTCTTCGGGGCGGCACTCCTGTAGACGCGGATTTGTCCCAAACGGAGGTCCTTCGCCGGGCAGGCATCAACCCTGAGTCGCTTTCTCTAGATCGGACGAGTGCTGCGCTCACCATGGGAGGGGCGGCAGGAGTGGTTCTGGCTCAGTTGTGTTTGGAAAAACGAATCGATGGCGTCGTCTCTATCGGCGGTCGCTGTGGTGCGCGTGTCGCTGCCGGAGCGCTGCGAGTGTTGCCCTTCGGTTTCCCCTGCGTTGTTGCTTCAAACGCTCCCGAAGAAGCCTCCAAAGTGCTTTGCGGGGTTAAAGAGGTGGTGCTGCTGCGCTGTCTCCTGGAGCCCGAATCCTTGAATCGTGTGGTGCGTCCCTTGTTAAGGCGCGCAGCAGGAGCGGTTTGTGGCGTGGTGGAGTTTGGGCTGCTCGCAAAATGGGGGACGGATCGGCCACTGATTGTGATGAGTCAATTCGGGCACTCCAAATTTAGCTTCGAGAGGGCCAGACGTGCCTTGGATAGAGCGGGATACGACGTCATGGTGTTTACCCAAAAAGGCGCAGGCGGTCGGGTACTCGAGGCCGTTATCGCAAGTGGACTGCCCTCCGGCGTCCTTGATTTGTCGACCACCGACTTTGCCGATGATGTCCTTGGCGGCGTTTTGGGTGCGGGGGCGGGTCGGCTGGAAGCCGCTGGACGGGTGGGGATTCCAGCAGTTGTTGCACCCGGAGGGGTGGATGGAATTAGTTTCAAATCGGGTGCTGTGCCCGAGGCCTTCGCTTCTCGGCGTCTGGCGGAACGTCCGGAGGAGGACGTGCTTATGCGCACTAGTCCCGAGGAGTGCCGCAAAATCGGCAAATGGATGGCAGATAAAATCAACCGTTACCTCGGGCCCGTGACGGTTTGCCTGCCATTGCGCGGCGTAAGCGGTTTGGGCGGGCCGGGTCAGCCTTTCCACGACCCCGAGGCGGATGCCGCCCTGTTTGAGACGCTTGACGCCCATTTGCGCAAGGGCGTGCGCGTCGTGCGGGTGAAAACCACGAGCGAAGACACGCCCTTTGCCGAAGCGTGCGTGCAGGCGTTGCTCGACAACATCCGTAGACGCGAACGCGATCACGCGATGCTCCGGCGTTTGTCACTGTTCCGAAACGCCTCGGACTCTGTGCTCAGTGATGCCGCCCGCCTGCTGGAGCCCTTGTCCTTTTTCCCAGGGGATTTTCTCCACCCACCTCAGGGCGATGGCGATGGATTGTACTACGTATTTGAGGGTCGGGTGGAAGTGCTTGAGGGCACAGAATCCATCTCCGAACTCGGGCCGGGCGCGGCTTTTGGCGAAATGGAACTCGTTTTCGGACGCAGCACCACGACGCGTTTGCGAGCGGTGGAAGATTGCGAAATCCTGTTCCTGAGCGGACGCCGTTTTGAGCAACTGCGCCAACAGCATCCGGATTT
>CAIWVL010000215.1 GCA_903916085.1 uncultured Spartobacteria bacterium | reverse complement strand
ATCGTGACGCGGCCATGCTCGCGAGCGAATTCCACGATCTGCAGTGACAGCTCGGGCAACGCGGCCAGCACAATCTTTTCACGTTCGACCTTCTTCTCCAAGCGCCGCACCTGCTCTGCCAGAGAGCGCAAAAAGAACACAAGCCACGGCTGCCAGTTGGGGGACTCTGTGCGGATGGTTCCTTGTGTCTGGCGCAGTGCGAGGTAATAGGCTTCCTTGTTCTGCTCGATCACGCTCTCCAGCGAGCTGTATGGCACATAGGCGTACCCAGCCTGGATCAGCAGCAGTGTCGTCAGAACCCGGCTCAAACGTCCGTTGCCATCCTGAAAGGGGTGGATTTCCAGAAACACCACAACGAAGATCGCGATGATCAACAAGGGGTGCAAGTGCGCCTTTTCCCGCTCGTCATTCACCCATGACACCAATTCAGCCATCAGCCGTGGTGTGTCAAATGGCGTGGCAGTCTCGAAGACGATGCCGATCTGCGTTCCGTTTTCATCGAATGCGGCGACGCTGTTCGAATGGGTCTTGTACTGCCCCCGGTGACGTGCATCCTTTTCGCTGTGAGTCAGTAAAACCTGGTGCAGTTGCTTGATGTGGTTCTCGTTGAATGGGATGTCCTGCCACGAGCTGAACACCATATCCATGAGTTCGGCATAACCGGCCACCTCCTGTTCGTCGCGCGTGTCGAAGGATTTGATGGCCAGGTTGGAAAGCAGACGCTCCACCTCGCGGTCAGTCAGCTTGCTGCCCTCGATGCGGGTGGACGAGCCGATGCTTTCGATGGTCGCCACGCGCCGCAATGCCGAAAGACGCTCGGGCGCAAGTGTTCCCAAGGCCCGCCAAGCGCCCTTGAATTCATCGATCCGGGCAATCAGGCTCAGGATCTCAGGTGTGATTTGAAGGGAGTCTGAACACAGCATGCGCTCAATAATACACCCATTAACGCCCATTTAAAGGATACTCACCACAAGAATGGATAGAAATGGGTGTTTTTTTGGTTTGCCTCGGATCGCGACTGCCACAGGCTGCAACACGCAGTGTTTGCGCCATGTGCCCTTCTTAAGCGATCAGTGCAGCTTCACGGTCTATCGCGGCAGATGTTGCCTCAATCTTAGATTTCAGGGCTTCAAAAACACTGACCTCTTCTTCGTTCATTTCACGCTGCTCAGCAGCAGCAATGTCGGTCACGGCACGTGTGTCCTTGACCAGGGTTGCTTTACGAGCCTTAAGCTCACGCAATTGCTTACTCATTAGTATTTCTCCAGAAATGAAAAAACCGCCTGGTCCAAATGACTCAATGCGGTGCCTGTGGAACGCAACCAACGGGTCGCGCAATAAAAAAGGACCTCAACGGAGGCCCTAGACTAGGGATTGACGGTTACTAACATATTTGTTAGTACTCGGTCATGGATTTCGAGATCAAGTACTACAGTGAAAGCGTTCACCTTCAATTGCTACTGTACGCAAATATGCAAAAGCTTGCGGCAAAAACCTCATCCTGCAAGTCGTCTAATCACATCAACGCCAGTGCATCACGCGCTTGTTTCAGGCGTAACCGCTAAGTAAAGACCAGAAGAGCAGTTCAAACGGATTCGTTTTTTATCAGCTGGACAGACAGCATTCTTACAGTCAATTTCGGTAAGCATATTAATTGCCT
>CAIWVL010000214.1 GCA_903916085.1 uncultured Spartobacteria bacterium | reverse complement strand
GTTTTTTCACGAAATTGTGGTGCTACGACTGCTTATTCTGCACATGTTTACCTTGATGCCAAAAACAAGCCTGTGCCTGACATGGGGAATATATACCGTGGAGCCCATTATGGCAGAGTGAAAGTACAGTGGGATGGGGATAACAAATTGATAATCACTACCGATCCAGGGACGGATACGCGTCTTTTAATGAAAGAATATTCTGGAGTGAATATTGAATTGATTCGCGAGTGATAGCTTGTTTTGTCATAGGCTGGCGCAAGATATGTGATCCGCCGGTTAGCGTTAACCGTGCCGTCACGGGAGCTGCTTACGACAGCCCCCGTGACGGCACGGGGAACTCCACATTATATCGCTACGCAAGTTCAGCGCCAGGCTGGTGGAGGATCTTATGGGGCTGAGATTCGCATCGCTTACAAAGCCTTACGTCGAGCTGGCTATTCTGAAATGGATGCGCGCCAAATCATTTCGGAGACAGATGCTTATTTCAAAGGTATTGGAGTAACACCAAGTACGCCGACGAGAATCCCAGGAAATCGTAACTGACGACACACATGTACGAAGAGCTTCAACAGCAGGCTGCCTCGATTATTCAACTCCTAGTACATAGTAAGTTCGAAGCTATCGAGCAGTTGACTAAGGGAGTTCGGCTTCCTGCGGATCAAATCCAATATGCAATTGAGCAATATGGGCGAAAATTGGGTTCACCTCCAGTTGAGGCATTTGAACTTATGGATGTAATTAAAGTCCAGGGGCATGAGCCGCAAACGTGGTCTGTAAACATGCCCCTTTGGACGGAAGACGAAGGACGATCTGATCTTTCTATAGAATTGACTGTAATAAAAAAGGAGGGCGATTGGTTGATTGAGCTGGATGATATTCACGTATTATAAGGTTATCTTTCACCTAATTTTTGCTGTTGCTGTATTTTATCGTAAATTACATGTTAGATCCTGAAGTGGGCTGGCCTATTTCCTATTGTTGTTTCGGGTAGAGTCCTAAACTTCTTCCCCCCCCCCTAACCGTGACTGAAGAAGAGCGTTGAATGTCAGGTTTCGTTCTGTTACGAAGGACTAAATAGCAAGTGCGCTTTAATTTTATTATGACTGAGAAAGTTGGCTATATCAGAAATCCGTTGACAATTATTGCCATTTTTGCAGGACTTGCGGAGGTGGGAGGGACTATTGTGTTGCCGCTATTACGTGAGTCCACTCAAGAAAAATATGTTTGGTTCCTAATGCTGTTCCCGACATTTCTCGTTGCTGTATTCTTTTGGGTTCTATTCAAAAAGCATCACGTTCTCTATGCGCCTTCGGATTATCGAGATGATTCCTTTTTTCGAGATGCTATGCACACAGCTATGCCTGCTAGCAGCGTTAAGAGTCTCGAAACCTCTAGTAAGAAATTGGCGTTAGAAATAGACGGAGCCCCGAGTGATAAACCGTCATTTGGCCAACTCCCCCCAGAAACGCGCAAGGTGATTAAGACATTATGGCAGTTTCAGAAGAAAGAATTTCCGACTAACACTAACCGCTGGGGATTTGGTGTCCGCCTTGGCGCTCCAGACTATGCGGCATTCAGTTTAGGCGTGCTGGAAGGTTTGAAAATTGACCTTATTGCGATTGATGCTAGAGGCTTATGCTTTCTTTCTGACACGGGATTTTCCTATTGTGAAAAGTATAATTCGGAAATAAGTGGAGAAGTGGATTTTTACTCTCAGTTTATGGGAGTGGATTAACCGTCCTGTAAGAATGGTCCGGATTGCCGGATAAACGTTCTGTAACGAGTAGCCAAACCTTCAATCTTTTGAAGAGAAGGTTCTCTGAGGGCAACTGAATAGGCTTCGATGAAATCGACAGTTTACGTGCGTACCTGCCCTCGGGGAACGTGGACGCAGAGCCCGCCCTGAAGTGAAACGGAAGGGTTTACGTCAGCGACTGGCACGAAGAACGACCAGCGGGAGTGTTGACAGGGGAGCGGACGGCGGGCGGTTACGACACGGAAAAGGGAGTGAGTGAAGTGTTGGCTGGTCTGAGAGCGTCAGCGACTGCCGAGCCGAAGCGAGCGACGAGCCTACGAACATTGAGATGCCGTTAGCGGGTGGAGATAACAATGGGACGCTTAATGAAAGGCCTTTTCGTAAATACTCCTCACTCACCAAGTGCTTGTGGAAATAGATTGACGGACTGGGGGTGATGTGATACCCTCACGCAAATGAGAATTTAAGCCAATGGAGAGATGGAGTTGGGTTCGAATCCCAATCTGCATTTCGAATTCATATCAGACCCGATACTTGAGGCGGATGCAAATCCGCCGATTCCCTTGGAAATCACCAAATCAAAAGAAAGGAAAAATATGAAAATAGAAAACAAAGTAAGAGCCAGTAATAAAATTAAACCGCTGCTGAAGTCAAAAGTGTTTAGAGCATTATTAAGTGGTCTGATTTGGTTCGCTGCAGAGCATGGTGCCTCCATTGACTTAAGTTCTCGTTATTTGTAATTATTCTATCTTGCGGCTGTTGCAAGTTACGTCATGCGTGCTGCATTGACCGTTCCGTTACGGGAGCTGCGACAGACAGGCAGCTCCCGCGCCGTCACTCGGGGCTTGGTAATTTCGAGGTTAGCGTGGCGTAGCCGCCCGTCGCCCGCTCTCCAGCCACCGCTCCCGCTGGTCGCTCTGCGGCCTTGTGCCTCCCGCGGGCGCAGACCCTTTCGTTTCGCAGTGCGCTTCACTTCATGGCGGGCTTGGCGCTGCGGCTTTTTTTAGAGGGGGTATGGCCGTCCATACCAGCCGACTTCGTCGGAGCAGTACGATCCCCCCAAAAAGCCTTCGCTTCGACCTTTTTAGATATTGGAGCAACGTGGAGCAACGTGGAGGAGCGTTTGTCTGTGAAATCGACGCGTGTTTAGTTCGTAAGCGTCACCCTGTTCCATTCTGGTATCAACATGATTCAGATGGCACCTAGTGGCATGACTGCTTGTTCTGCCCCCTTTGAGCAAAACTCGCTTAGACCACCGCCCAGTATCGAAAATCCGAGGTTGCTCCGTGCTCATAAAGTACCTACGTATGTCTGTTCTCTCCGAGAATAGCCGAAAATTCTTGATTTCACTTCAGTGACTGTCACTTTCTGATCGATGACATACGCCAGTCAGCAGCTTGCCGCAGCGCTTCAAGAACTTGCCAATGAGCCGAAGGACAGGGCGAATTACGGCGCGTTCATGAATCCGACCACAATTGATGTGAATGACTGCACCTTCGATTTTCCTGCACCGGTGGCAATATTTCTGGACGAAATCAAGCGGTACAGTGAATCCGCAAAATCTATAAGCGTGGGCATTTACTAGGCGCGTCCCATGAGCATGCGGTTAGCGGAGGGATCGAGGTTACACTGGTTGGACACCAGGGTGGAGGCAGGCTTCTCCAATTTCCTTTTCATTGATCGAGAATATTCGGCAGATCCGGTCATGCGCCGAATTTTCTCTTTGGCTAGAAAACATCGGTTCAGATCCGTCCTGATTGAATCCCTGGAAGAATCCACATGCTCACTGCTTGCTGAGGAAAATACAGCACTTGCCATTCGCCAAGGCAATTTCAGCAGGTCAGAAGTACAACGTCTGTCATTTTTTCGCTCGCTTCCCG
>CAIWVL010000213.1 GCA_903916085.1 uncultured Spartobacteria bacterium | reverse complement strand
GTCGATCACCTTACCGAGGACGCCCGCGAAGTCTTCCAGCTTCGGCCGCCAAGCACGGGCTTGGGCCACGAACATCGGTTTTTCTTCGCAAAAGTTCGGATCGCAGATGGTGAGGCACCAAGCTTCCCCGACCTTTTGCCGACTCAGAAACCCGGTGACGGCATGGTTCAGGCCTTTACCCTCGGATACTCGAAAGTCACCCGTGGATCCGTTGCATAAAAATTGCACTGCCACCAACGTGGCCGATCGTGCAATACTTGCTCTCACCGTGCCGAGCAGCTCCGCGTGACCTACAGGGGGCAAGCTTGCATCGCCGGAGCCGCTCCACACCTTGATCGTCTCGTACAGCGCATCGGCATTCTTGAAGCTCACGGAGAATCTGCTGAACGTAGAGCACAACAGGCCAAACACTTCCAGATACGTGCTCGATGCGGCGTTTACCCTTATGCTCAAGAGATACGGCAAAAGCTGGGGGCCGCCGTCACCGAAATACGCATCGTTCAACGCACGCGAGCTCACGTGTATCGCCCAGGCGTCTCGCGGGCGCCCGGGGTGTTCCTGTGCGTAGTCCAGAGGTATCTGAAGAGGTTCTACGCTGTATAGTTGTTTTCGCCACTCCAGCCCTCGTCGCAAGAACAAAGGCCTGCCGCGCGGGATGCTCGATAACATCCCTAAGGGCGACGCCCGGGGGATAATTCGCGACGAGGGGCGAGGGTAATCTTTGAGAAGCGCACGCTGCGTCAAGCTGCGCTGATGGGATGGACTCAATTCACGAGGCTCGGACGCTTCTTCCGCTGAGTCGGCCGACGTGTCAGACATGGCGGCCGACGTGTCAGACATGGCGGCCGACGTGTCAGACATGGCTGGACAATCTTTACCTTGTCCAGACGTTATTGCCCAGATGGTGGGTGGGCAATAACCCTTTTCCAGAGATGGGAGAATGGAAACACCGGGACGTGCCAAAGAAACTGCTACTATGATGCCAAGGGGGCCCCAGCGAAAGTGCAGCTGGCCAGCGCGGAGATGCTCCCACAGCAGGAGCCTGCACGCGCACGGCTTGTGCGCCCTCCTGAGAGCCCTGCGAGCCCTGCGAGAGCTCTTGCAGAGGCCGTTCAGCTCGAGCACGACACCGCGGCCTCCGAAACTCGCGATGCGCAGCACGGCATCGCCGGGAGCCAGAGCATCCAGGAGGCTCTGCATGTGGCGCTGCGGGGGCCCTTGGAACCCGACTCCCAGCCGCAGAGCCAGAACGCGAAAGCACCTCGGCGCGGCGTCTGAGATCGGAAGTTAGGCCAGCAATCAGTCTCTCGTGATTTCGGAAACCTCCCGCAAGTCGCCGTCGTCTTCGCCGCTGCTCTCGTCGGAGCTTTCGCTGCAGGTCCGCTCGGGGCACAAGCCTAGTTTTCAGAACCGTGGGCGTGCAGCCTCGAGCGGCGCTGTCTGCAACTCGACACTCGCCTGCGCCTTACGCGACGCCGGAGATCTTCACCCACTCTCGTGGGGCCTCGAGCATTCTGCATATAGTCATAGGCTCATGCGAGGTAAGAAGAAAAATGGCAAGCTGCGGCAAAGAAAATGCGCCGCCATGCAAGGGCCTTCGTTGCGTGGATTCGAATGTCCTGGGTGTGGATGGGAAATGCCATCGCCAGTGCGGGGACATGGACAAGGTGTGTTGCCATCCCTCAGTACAGTCTCCCACACTGCAGGACGACGGCTGTTATCCATTTGGCGATGGGGCTAAATGCGACGACAAATTGTGCCGGGTAGACAAGGACGGGGATACCTGCCGCGCTCACTTCAACTGGTGTACATTACATACAGATTCGGACGGAAAGCGGTGGGTGCCGAACGTAAATGGTGAGTTTTACGATAGTCATGCAGCGTGGTGGGATCATTGTGGGAAGTGTGAAGATAAGTGTGGGAGTACGCGTGACAAGGCGGCATGCGGGGGGATGATTTTAGCAACATCCGTTGAGATGGGT
>CAIWVL010000212.1 GCA_903916085.1 uncultured Spartobacteria bacterium | reverse complement strand
GCTTGGAATAAGCCTCCCGTTGAGCGACTGAGAGTTCACACCAAACCACCTGCTCAATTTTATCAGGTAACTCGGGCGCAACCGCTTTCTTGGTGCGCCGTAATAAAAACGGACCTAGACGCTGAATTAGCCGCTTGTGCTCTGCTCCACCGGGCTCTTGGGTGACTGGCAATTCGTAGCGCTCCCGAAAATCATTTCGCGTCCCGAGATAACCCGGCATGAGAAATTGCATCAGCGACCAAACGTCGCGCACTGAATTTTCCACAGGTGTGCCAGTCAGCACAAACCGGCGCTCTGCGCGCAAGCGGAAGGCAGCCTGAGCGGCGAGGCTTTCCGGGTTTTTGATGTGTTGTGCCTCGTCCAAGATCACAGCGGCAAAGGACTCGCGACACAGGCGCTCTGCATCCAATCGCAACAACGGATAACTAGTGACGACAATGTCCGCCTCTGCCCATTCCCGGGCGTGGCGCTGAGGGCCCGACAGAACAACCACCTGTTTTCCAGGCAAAAACCGCTGCGCCTCTCGCTGCCAGTTAATAAGCAACGAGGCGGGAGCCACCACAAGGCTGCGCCCGCGCACCGTACCCAAAAAAGCGAGCGCCTGCACGGTTTTGCCAAGGCCCATCTCGTCGGCGAGAATCCCGCCAAAGCCATTTTCCGCCAGAAAATGCATCCAGTAAACCCCCTCCTTCTGATAAGCGCGCAACTGGGAGTCCAACTCTCCCAAGGCTATGGGACGCAGCGCGGTCGCCTTGCGGACTGCCGATGCCCATTGCCGCCACTGAGGCGGAGCTTGAAATTGGGCGCCATTCTCCAAAGCAAACGCCTCCACAAAACCTGCCTGCCGATTGGCGATGCGATAACGGCCCGGCTGACGTTGATCCGGGTTGCAGTCGCGTAGAACCTGCTCGAATTCATTCAACAAGGCGGGATCAAACACTGCCACCTTGCCGTCCTTGCGTTTAAGATGACTGCGACCCGATTGGATGAGCCTGTGGATCTCCGTCCCAGAATACCTCTCTCCCCCGGCAGTTTCGAGGGCAACATCCATTTCAAACCAGTTTTCACCAGCCCCCACCACTTTGAGCTTGGGTTCAATCCGATCAATTCCTTGGGTGACGTGCTGGAAACGTTCACCAATTTTCACCTTCCATTGCCGCTCCAAAAAAGGCAGGTGCCGCGCGAAAAACTCCAGAATCGCCTGTTCACCCCGAAGCGCCATCTTCCCCTCAGAATCTGGGAGCGGGAACCCTCCCTGAGTTAGTAGCGCCAAAGCCGCAGACTCCGCCGCGCGATTACACGGCCGACTGCCCAGCGGACGACTTGTGAGCGTCGTCCGGAAAGTACCGTACGTGACTTCAACGGTGGCACACAGAAAGTTAAGTGACCCCTCCAAGCTAAGCGCGAAGCTCGGCTCAGCGAACTCGGCCCCAGATGCTGAACCGGGAGCGTCTCCGACCGCCACCGAACCCGCCTCGGGCAGATTCACTTTTTCGCACGTAAATCGCTGCGCCAATGTTCCCCATTCCCTCTGTAGAAAAACCGGCACGGCTGCGGCCGGGATCAGCACTTCCCCCAGGAGCAGCGCCAGGTAAGCTGCCGGGAGCCCGACGCATACAGGCTGGAGAACCGCGTCGCGTAACAACCATGCGGACTTTTTTCCCGCTAGCAAGGCCCCACCCGAGGGCAACTCGCAACGCAAAGATAGATCCCCATTGGGCCGTGTATCTGCAAACAACCTGGGTGCCAGGCTTTCAGAAGTCACACGCAAAACCGTGCGACGTGCAAGCGTGACTCGCGGATGCTCTTCCAGTGCCTCCAAAAGAACAAGCAACGACTCCGTGTTCAAGGACAGCATGCCTGGCAACGGCCCGCCCGGATGCAGCTCCCGAAGCGCCTCGAGAAGACGCATATCCTGAGCAGCACAATGGTGTGTTTGGCGCGGATCAAGCGCCTGCAACAATACTCGCTTTCCTTGTGCAACAGCCTCAATCCCAAGTGAGGCCGTGCCTCGCACACAGGCCTGCGCGAGATTCGGTGGCAGTACCACATGTAACTCAACGGGAATACCTGTCTCGCAGGAAAAACCCTGCACCCCTGGCTTAGGCTGTACCGCAGCCTCATTGGCTCGCGCCTGCGCAGGAGGCGGCTGCGTTTGGACCGTAGTCGGCTTAAGCACTTCCAGTCCCACCGCTACCGAGTGTGCACAAATCATCCCGCGCATCTTGGAGTCCCGGCACGTGCACAGGTTCTCCATGTCTGTCCGGGACACTATCTGAAGCCCCGCCCGATACTGGGTCTCGCCCTCCCGCACAAAGCCTTTCAAGACGCCATCGGACCAAACAGCTTCCGAAACACGTCCAGCCGCATGCAGGGCGCGTGCGTGCTTCATGACCTGCCAGCCACCCGCTTCGTTTAAGAGGCGTTCGTTGAGTTGCATGACTAACAGTCCGCCCCCCCATCAGACGATGGGCTCACGCGAGAGCGCAGCACCCGCCGCATGAAGGCGAGGAAGATTTTAAAGTGGGTTACATGAAACGGGATAGAGCGAAGTCTTACGCTTGAGAGCGAGCGATCCGGTATTCGAGCCCCTCAACCAAGGCCAACCAACTGGCCTCAATAATGTTGTCACTCACGCCCACCGTCCCCCATGTATCATGCCCATCTGTCGAGGTAATCAACACTCGCGTTCTCGCCGCAGTGCCAGATTGTCCATTGATGATGCGCACCTTGTAGTCCGCAAGACGCACCTGATCGATCTCTGGATAAGCCGGACGCAACGCCTTGCGGAGGGCCGCGTCGAGGGCATTCACAGGGCCGTCCCCCTCCTCGACGGTGTACTCGCGGTTGTGTGCCACTTTCAGCCGGACCGTGGCCTCACATTTGTTCCAACCTGCAGTCCCGTTTTGGCGATAACTACAGTGATACTCTTCAAGCTCAAAAAAAGGTCTGCGCTGCCCCAGGAACTGTCTTACGAGGAGCTCGAAAGAGGCCTCTGCCGCCTCAAATTCGTAGCCCAGCGATTCAAGGCGTTTGACCTCAGCAAGGATCAGATGCACCTCAGGACTCCCTTTGGTAAGGCCTAACCCCAACGCTTCGGCGCGTGCGAGCACATTGCTCTGGCCAGACATATCGGAAATAGAAATCACCCGCTCATTACCCACCAGGGCGGGGTCGATGTGCTCATAAGTACGTGCAAGCTTCTGCACAGCATGCACATGCAGTCCACCTTTGTGAGTAAAGGCAGCCTGCCCAACATACGGTGCACGAATGTTGTGTGGCACATTGGCGAGCTCATCCACGAAAGCAGATAGTTCGCGCAAGCCCGTCAGATCGAGCCCAAGCTTCATCCCCATCTTGATCTGTAAAGTCGGCATAACCGTCACCAGATCGCAGTTGCCCACGCGTTCACCGTAGCCGTTGATGGTTCCCTGAACCTGACAAGCCCCAGCGCGCACCGCAGCCAAGGCATTGGCCACACCTAGCCCAGAGTCATTGTGCGTGTGAATACCCACCGGACGCCCCAGCGCCTCGATCGCAGCCCGCGTGACCTCCGCAACAAACTCAGGCAAACTACCACCGTTCGTGTCGCACAAGACGATCAAATCGGCACCCGCTTCCTGTGCCGCCCGTAGAGTTGCAAGCGAGTAGTCGGGATCTTCCCGGTAGCTATCGAAATAATGCTCGGCATCATACAACACCTCGCGGCCATGCGCCTTGAGATGAGCCACTGTGTCCCGGATCATCGCTAAATTCTCCTCTAAGGAGACTTGAAAAACCTCCAGCACATGGAGTGGCCAGGTTTTTCCAACAATCGTCACGGCGGGCGTTTGTGCATCCAAAAGCATCTGCACCTGAGGATCTTCCTCAACCCGCATCCGACCACGGCGCGTCATCCCGAAAGCCGTGATCTTTGCATGCTTCCAAGTGCGCTGAGCTGCCTCAGAAAAAAATGCCGCGTCCTTCGGATTCGAGCCCGGCCAGCCGCCCTCAATGTAATGCACACCAAAGGAATCCAGCTTTTCAGCAACACGAATTTTGTCCAGCACACTGAACGAAATGCCGGTCCCCTGCGTGCCGTCGCGAAGGGTGGTGTCGTAGAGAGTGAAGGCGGGCGTGGGATTCATAGGAGCGAGGATCCTAGCCGCACATGTGCGCCCTGCCAAGGGCGACAAATGCACGAACCTAGCAGCCACAGCATTCAGCGAACGCGTTTCAACCGGGGCTTCCCACCAACCAGCAACGACCATCGATTTCGGAGTCCTTGGGAATTTTTCCTCCGGCCAAAGCCTCCACATTGGAGAGGGTCGCGGTGGCGAGTTCATGCAAGGCCTCCCGAGTTAAAAAGGCCTGATGCGCGGTCACCAACACGTTGGGACACATCAGGAGCCAAGTCAGCTTTTCGTCATTTAGGACCTCCCCAGAGTGGTCCTCAAAAAATACGCCCTCCTCCTCCTCATACACATCCAAGCCCGCAGCGCCAATTTGTCCCGACTTTAATCCCGCCATCAGCGCCTCCGTTTCCACCAGCGCGCCCCGCCCCGTATTAACGAGCATCGCACCCGATTTCATCCAGCTTATGGTTTCGGCGTTCAAAAGATGACGACTCCCCTCATTCAAAGGCAGATGCAGGGATACAATGTCACAGCGCGACAGCAACTCCCGCAATTCGCAGTATTCCAAGCCCGTCTCCCGCACCAAATCCTGATCTGGTCTGGGGTCTAACCCCAAAATCTTGCACCCGAACCCGTGCATGATCCGCGCAAACACCGCACCGATTCGCCCGGTGCCGACCACCCCCACCGTTTTTCCAAACAAATCAAAGCCCACGAGGCCTTCTAAAAGAAAATTACCATCCCGAATCCGCGAAGCTGCTCGAACCAATTTTCGATTGAGGGCCAGAATCAAAGCGACGGCGTGCTCTGCAATGGCGTGCGGGGAGTACTCGGGCACACGCACGACAGCGACCCCCAAACGCCGGGCGGCACCCAGATCCACATTGTTGAAACCTGCACAGCGCAACGCCACCAATCGCACACCTGAACCTGCAAGCACTTCTAAAACGGCCGCATCTACGCAGTCATTCACAAAAACGCACACCGCCCCACAACCCGCCGCGAGAGCGGCTGTTTGTAATTGGAGACGCGGTTCCAAAAAGCGAAACGTCACCCCCGGTATCTTCCCCGTCCCAGCGCGTTCCAGCGCCTCTCGATCAAACCGATGCGTGTCAAATACAGCGACTTCAAGCATAGCCAAACTCCTTTTTGAAGATCGCTACGAAAGAGGGAAGACAAAAGCCTTAGAAAAATGACGCGTACGTAAAAAATCGCGTCTGTCGCTGGGGACAAAGCAACGGAGAGTCCAAAGAAGTGCGAAACACCCGTTCCTTCGCCCACTCCTGATGCCTGCCATTGCGGTGGCGTCCATGGAAACTTCAGCGTG
>CAIWVL010000211.1 GCA_903916085.1 uncultured Spartobacteria bacterium | reverse complement strand
GCTTTCGTCGGAAAAAGCTGTTTCACCTGAAACCCGAGTAGGTTCCCAATCGCGACGAACCGGGGCACGCCGGTTCCCGCCCCAGTGACCGAACCGACAGCCGAATTTCCCTCCACCGCCGACGCCATCAGCGATGGCAGTTTCGGCAACGCGAGCGAGGCGCCAAGGGAACGGAGGATGAATGTGCGACGGTTCATGGGTAATCGAGGGTCTCTATGAGGAGCACCGGAAGCGCGATTCCTTAGGGGAATGTTCTAAAGTGAAATCTTCCAATTTCCCCCAGACGTACTCGGTGCTGAGCAACAACGCCTACCGTTATTGCTCACACGGCCGCTGGCCCCGAGTACCTAGTACACGTCCTTCTTGTAACGCTTCGTCTTTTTCAAGTGATCCACGTACTCCGCTGCCTGCTCGGGCGTACAATGGCTCTCGCGCTCCACAATCGCATGCAATTCTGCATCAACGTCCTTAGCCATTCTCTCGCCATCGCCGCACACAAAAAAGTGTGCACCTGCTTCAAGCCACGCGAATAGCTCCTTCGATGCCTCCCTCATCTTGTGCTGCACATACACTTTTGCCGCTTGATCTCGCGAAAATGCCACATCCAAGCGTGTTAAAACGCCCTCCTTCTGTAGCGCTTCCAGCTCAGCTTCATACAAAAAATCTGAATCCCGCCGCTGTTCACCAAAGAACAACCAGTTCTTTCCGCCGCCGCCAACCGCCTTGCGCTCCTGCAAAAACGCCCTGAACGGTGCCACGCCCGTGCCAGGCCCCACCATGATCACCGGCGTCGAGGTGTCTTCTGGCAAACGGAAGTGCTTCGCCGTGTGTACAAACACCGGCACCGAAACGGAGGGACCCGTGCGATCCGCAAAAAAGGTGGAGGCCACTCCGTTGCGGCGACGGCCAAAAGTCTCGTAACGCACTGTTGCAATTGTCAAATGCACGGCCTCACCCACGGCTTTTTGGCTGGATGCAATCGAGTAAAGCCGAGGCTGCAATTTGCGCAGTGATTTCACAAATTCTTCAGGAGTCCACTGCACCCGGGGGTGCGCTAGCAGAAAGTCAATGACCTCACGACCCCAAAGATAGCTTTCCAACTCTTTTTTGCGGGTGGCATCCGAGGTCAAGTCCGCAACCTCTTGTGCTGCGTCGCCCGCCTTCGCGACAAGAGCCGCCAGAAACTCCTTTGAGGGAGTGGTGATGATGTAATCCTTCCACAACGCTTCCCGCAAGCTCTTCTCCTTGCCATCGTTGCCTAGCACGGGCTCCTCGCCGCTCGCGCCAATCATGCTAATAATTTCCTGCACGAGCAGAGGGTCGTTGCTCGCAAAAACTCCAAGAGAGTCTCCCACCTCATAACTCAAGCCAGAACCCGCCAAGGAAATTTCATGGTGACATGTCTCCTTCTGTGAAGAGGGCCCGCTGAGGCGGCGGTTCACTGTGTGTTGTGCAGGGAAGGGGTTTTTACGTGAATAGAGAGAGGCGGTATCCGTGGACATAGCGGTCTTCTATAGCGTCCGCGATGGGGGCCAATCAAGCATCGCGCACCATTGAAGTTGTCACACTTTTCTAAAACCAGAAGGGCCCCAGTTCCGTAGCCTTTTTTGAGGAGTCCCTCGCCAACGATTTGTCTCCGCCCAGTCCATCGCCGCCATAGCCGCCATCGCTGGGGTAGTTTGAAGCACTTCGAAGCTAGGGCTCCTGGATGACAGGAACCTCAACGTAGTCACCTCTAAAAAACTAAACATGAGCACACTAGCAAAATTCAACCCGTTCCAGCTTAATCGCCTAGATCCCTTCCGTGAAATCGAAGACATCGAGCGCCGCTTGGAATCCTTGTTTGAGCGAAATCCCCAGGCGCGAACCCGCGATGAATCCCTTTTTCAGCGAGAATGGTTCCCAATGGTGGACATTTCCGAGAACGACAAGGAGTACCTTGTGAAGGCCGATTTGCCGGACGTTTCTAAAAATGACGTGAAGGTGAGTGTTCGCGAGGGAATCTTGGAAATTACTGGAGAGCGAAAGATGGATAAGGAGGAGGCAGGGAGGCGGGTGCACCGCTCGGAGCGTTGCTACGGTTCGTTTCTGCGTTCCTTTACATTACCCACGGGAGCCGAGGGTGAAAAGGCAAAGGCAGACTTCCATCATGGCGTCTTAACGGTGCGCATCCCAAAGAGCGAGAGGAGTGTATCACAGGCAATTGAAGTCAAGGTCTCTTAGTCGGGCCTTTCAATGGACTTTCCCGGCGGTGGCGCGCTGCGCACGCCGGGCGGTGCCCCTCAGTTGCTTGGCAGTCGCTGGCTAGTTACTCATGGGTTGCTCATGGGTTGGTTATCAGCGAAGGAAGGGAGGGCCGGTGCACGGGTGAAAAAGAGCATGTCGCCTTCTTATCTGTAAAAATCAGGCTTGAGCTCAGGCGATCGGCTTGTTTTCATGAACACCTGCGCAGTAGGGTTGAACCTCTGTGGATCGGGTTTGCCAGTGTAGCTCAGTGGTAGAGCAGCTGATTCGTAATCAGCAGGTCGAGGGTTCAATTCCCTCCACTGGCTCCCTCGTTCAGAGGGACTTACGCGAGATGTTAGCACTTACTTAGCACCGCTGGTGCTTACTTGGTGCCAACTTACGGAAAAGAGCAGCGCTGCCCCTGCCGAATAAAGCGGCCCGAATTTCCGACCACCAGCCCGACAATTCCAGCGGTGGTTGAATCCCTCGGTGCCGGTCGTGTTCGAGGTTCGTCAGCCGCGCCCACTCGTCACGCCTCGCAAGGCACCATCCGAGCGCCCATAGGGTGCGCCTTCGTCGTCGAAGCCAGTGAGACGCGGATCACAACCTCATTCCATTCAACGTCCTTGGGTGCGTCCTCGCGTAACACCTGCATGAATAGCTCGAAGTATTCGCCCAGTTCCTTCCCAGCCTTCGCGAACTCCGCCGCGCTCATCACCCGCTCGTCATCGTCACGGAACCGCACCGCCGCGAAGTCTACAGGCTCCTTTTCGTAGTCTGCATACTCGTCACCGTTCAAAAGCTCGTCCAGGTCGCAGAAACAGTCAGGATCAGCAAGCCGCCGCTCTACACTCTGCGCCGGTCGCATCAGGTTTCGCAGGTACCGTATAAGCCCCGCCGCGTCTGTCAGGTCGGCTCCATCCGCAGCCCAGCGCCTTGTCGTACGATCAGACACACCGAAGAACTCGTGAAGTTGCATCCCTCAATAATACACCTGTCCGATGGACATTAGACAGTAGATTTTCCAGCCCGCTCACAGGTTTTGCAGACACTGCGCCCGAACTCCGAACGCCCAGCGGGGTTAAAAGATTCCTTACTGGGGGGCTTACCTCTCCCTTGCCCGTCCCTTGCCTCTCCATTTTTCCCCGCTGCCTCTGTACCTTGCCTGCCTTTCCCTCCTTGCCCGTGTTTTCCTAAGAGTCTTACGCGCCCCGCCTGCCTCGTCCTACTGCCTGCCCTGTTATTCTCTCAGAATGTTTTTCATAGAAAAGAGAGGAAAGGCGGGCAAGGTGCTTTAAGATTAAACACTTAAGAGAGGCAAGGAGACAGGCAAGGACGGGAAAGGCGGGCAAGGTGCCATTCCATCCGCCGGAGAGTGGAACGGCACCAGCGCCACCGCTTAACGCTTACGCCGGAAGCGTGTTTGTGTTCGGCCTGCCTCCCAGATTGCAGCCGACTCCCAGCCGAGTTGACGCAGGATCTTAGCAACTCGGTTTGCCAACTGTGGCGTTTGCTTGTCGGTGTCCACGTCCAGCGGGACGTTGAGCAACTGCCTTGCCGTGTAGGTGCGGTCATCGTCCAGGTGCGCCGCTATCACCTCTTCCCACGGGTCAACTTGCCGCCGTGCCGCAATCGCCGCCGCTGCCGCTTCTGCCGGTACATCCCACCATTGAGCGCCTGCGCGGTAGGCGTGGACGGCCTCGGCAAAAAGTTGTTCGCGATTTTCCCGCAGCCAGTCTAGGCTGATAGCAGTACACGCCACAGGCCAGAACCTGCGCCCGCCGGTGTGGTCGTTGTGGTAGTTGTCGTCGTTCGTTGTGCCTAAAAAGACGGATTGCCGAGGGTGCGTCTCGGTAGTCCGTCCGTAGGGTGCGCGGTAGCGGTCATTAGCTGCACTGAGGGTGCGCTTGATCTGGTTGACGTCAGTTTTGCTGAACCCGTGCATCTCAGGGACTTCGTGAAGCCAATGGCCCAGCAGGCTCAAGCAAAAGTCTGTGCTGCCGAACTCTGCGTGCACCTCTGCGAACCAGTCGCCTGCCAGAATCCGCAGCGCCGTTGATTTGCCAATGCCTTGCTTGCCTTCGAGAATGGGCATGGTGTCGACTTTACAGCCTGGCTGGTAGGCCCGCGCCACCATCGATAGAAGCCAGCATTGCCCGACCTGCACATGGTAAGCGTCCAGCGGCGTCCCGAACCCGGTCGGGAGCAGCATCGGCAGGCGCGATGTCTCGTCCCATGTCAGCCCGTTGAGCCACTCGGTGAGACAGTTTCGAGGGTTGTTGTGTGCAACCGTTTCCACTGCCTCATAAATGCGCTCAGTGGATGCCAATTTGATTTCTCCAACCCGCTGCATCCAGACGGTTAATTCTCTAGTCGCTTGGGCATCCCATTCTTTCAACGCCCCCCAGGCATCCGTCTGAATGCGCCCGAGGAACGTATCAAACCAGATGTGAGACTTCCACTGATTGTGATTCTCAAGAAAGGTCAGCAAGTTGCTCAGGTTGGCCAAAAACTCACCGCGCCCGCCCAGCATAAGATTGAACCCATGCTTAGACGGCTTCGGCTTCGGCTCGTACTCCTCCTTCACTTCCACCCGCTGCACAACGTCGCCCGCCGGTGTCCGTGCCGCCTGCGTCTTCGTTGTTGTGCGTGCTACGAGTTGCTTTTCCCCGCTGGCTGCCACGGTTGCCGGGTCGACTTGCTTCAACTTCACCGCCGGTGCCGGTGCTGTAGTGTGTACGGTCGCCAACTTTAACAGCTCGCCGATTTGGTCAGCGCCCCAGCCGTTCGCGATAGCGTCCGCCGCGTCCCACTTGTCAGGGACATCAGCGGGAGGCTGAACAATTCGCACCCCGCAGCCTAGCTTTGCGAGTGCCGCCGCCGCCGTGGCCATAGCCTTCCGCCCTGGCTCGTCGTTATCCGGCCAGAGAATCGCATTCCTGCCTTTTAGTGGCGTCCAATCCACATTTCCGACGCTTCCCGAGCCACCAGCCCACGCAAGACACGGAGTCCCGGGCACAACGCCCGCCAGAGCGTCCGCGCATTTCTCGCCCTCGCACACGATGACGTAAGCGCCCGGGTATTGCGCTAGCCGTTGTTGGCCGTATAGCGGCTTGAGCCCTTGAAACCCTTTAGCCCTCCACTCGATTTCGCCCGTCTCGCCGCTTTCCCACATCGTCCACTGACGGAAAGTTTTCCGCTCAGTTGCGGTGGCCTCGATCCGTACTACATAGCCGAGCGTGCGGCCGTCCTGCATCTGGTATCGGTAGGCTATCCCCGCTGGAAGTGTTGGCCGAATGCAGTCCTCGGGCGGGTCAGTGACCTGCGCCCACTCATCAGGCTCCTCGGGCGGTGGCGGGGTGTCTTTATCCCGTTGCCGAGTTACAGCCCCTGCCACGGCCCGCCCAGTGTCGCCAGTGAGTCGCCGGTATGCCTCGCCGTTGTTGATGTTGTTCAGCCGAGCGTACAGCGCCAATAGATCACGCCCGCCTGTTTCACCGCTGGCTTGATCCTTCCATTTGCCGGTCGTGATGTTGATTTTCAGGCTTTCGCCCGCTTCACCGTTGAGGCTGCCCACGCAGTATTCCTTGCCGACAAGTTTACCCGAAGGAAGCCAAGCTTTCAGATGCCCGAGCGCATTCGGGAGCAGGTCAGCGGCCAACTTTTGGAAGTCGTAGTTGGGTGCACTCATTACTTGCGCCCTCCCTGCACCGTTAGGCTTTCGAGCGCCGCCAATACCTTGGCGAGGTTGTAGCAGATGGATTTGTGGCCCGTCTTGATGTAAGGGATCAGCTTCTTTGCTCTCCAAGTGCGGATCGTGGACAAGCCCGCGCCTAGCTCGCAAGCAAGCGCCGCGTCACCGTAGATTAGAGCAGACTTCGATTTCGACTCAGGGTTGCTGAGTTCGCCGGTAGTTGAGCATGCTTTAGGCATGTTCACCATAAGTGGGCAAACTCAGTCATGGAAAAACTGACCCAAAACTTGGGATTGCCCCCTATTTATGCTTTCTCGGTCGCCCTCGCTTTCCTTGGCCTAATTCCACTCCAAGCAGGTTCGCCCAATCTTTAACGGCCTCTTGCTTAACGTCTTGAGGCAATAAAGTGCGTAGTCGAGAGGTCAACGCCGTGGAACTCAATTTGGCGGGTTGAGTTAGAGATTCAAATAGCTGGAACTCCCAGTAGAAAGTCCCGCACTCCGCATCAGCCTCTATGATTTTCCCAATGTGCTCATCCATGTCCCGTTGGATTTCAGCGGGCTTGCGTGAAAAGCACAGAACGGCCATGCCGACGCCGTGCACAGCCTTCAAGCAATCGCACAGCATCCAGCCTGCCGATGCTCTGCGGATCCCGCTAATTCCGTAAATTGCGTTCAACGCCTCCTTTTGGGAGGCTGATAGCGGGGTTGGTGCTATGTGCCCGCCCTCTACTAAATCAGCGGATCGTTTAAGCCCGTTAACATCATGCAGAGCGGCTTGTAACGCCTTTTCCTTTTCCTGTGGCGTGCCTAGCAAAAGCAGGCAATCGGATTGGCGGATTCTCCGGCCTAATCTGAGCAGTTCAGCTTTTTGGGAAAAGGAACTTGAGGAAGGAAGGCGTTCAATTTCGCTGCGTGCTGCGTCCTTCAGATTCACGCTACCACCTCCAATCCCTGCGCCCCGAACACTGCCGCCGGTGTCAGCGCCCAGAACGCCGCCGCGTCTGCTTCCTTAGTGTGCTTCCGGTAGTGTTTGACCAGTATTTCCTTGGTGGCGTGCCCCATGGCATCCCTGCACTTGTCTTCATCGCGGTGGGTTGTCATCCAATACGAAGCGTAGGTGTGCCGCATGGCGTCTTGCGGCCATGGGTCGATGCCTGCAGCCCGCTGTACTGCCTGCCTGCGTGTGCCAATCCACATCACGCGCCACTCCAACTTTTGTTCGCTTTTGGGATCGCGTGTCGGCTGCCGTGGTACCACCGGCCCGAGTTGAGGCGGCTTGATGTAGTCCAACCAGGCTTTTAACGTGGGCTCGATTGGGACGTATCGCGCACGGCCAGTTTTTGAAACTTCCCCTGGAATGTGGATTGCATCGCCATCGCCCGCGAACACGTCCTGCCATTGGAGTTTGGCCATTTCGTCACTCGGTCGCACGCCAGCAAATAGCGCGATAGCATAGTAGCCCAGCAACTCGCGGTCGTGATCTGCGCAACTCGATAGCAACGCCTTCACCTGCGCTGGCGTTAAGATGCTCGGCTCCCTCCGCCCGATGTCCAAAGTGTGCCGCTTAGACTCTACCGGCACTTCGTCTAGCCACTTGCGCTCCTTACAGAACTTGAGGCACGCCCGCAGAACTCGCATGAGTCCATTTCGAGCGGCTGCGTGCTTTCGATTCACCACTTTAAGAGCGGCGTCCACATCATCGGCGTTGATGTCGCAAACTAGCTTTGCGTGTAACGGCCCGAAACGTGGAAGTGCTTGTTTGATTTGCCGCCGGTATTGGGCACTAGTCGGCTTGCCGCTTCGTGTCCTAAGTTCGATCTCCGCCTGCCACTCTTGGTAAGCGTCCAGGAAGGTCTTGCTGCGGCTTTTGCGGTCGCGTGCCACTAAGTAAGCATCCACCGCCGGTAAAAGCGCCGCGTCTCCCTCGTCTGGGAATGCGGCCCGCAGCTTAGCGAAAGCCTTATCCGCAATCTCACGCTGCGCCGGTGTCAACTTTGGCCCGCCGGTGCCCTGGTTCATCAGTCGCGCCGCTTGCTCGCGAATGAAGCCTTGCGCCTCCAACTTGGTCTTAAAATAGCGCCGCTCAACTTTACCGCTTTCGCTCACGTCCGCAGGCACCCGAACACGCCAACGCGCCGCGTCCTTCGCTTTGCCGGTGTCCTCCCAAAGTTTGAACCTTTTTTCCATGCCCTCTTTGGTGCCATCTGGTGCCAACTCAAGCAAGCACTATGCAAGATTTCGCGTCAGTATGTTAGAGTATGTAACAGATAAAAAGGCACTTACAGAAGTAAATTTGCGCAATTCGTAATCAGCAGGTCGAGGGTTCAATTCCCTCCACTGGCTCCCTCATCCAGAGGGGGTTGCGGAAGATAAGGAGAATCAAGATTCGTTGCCGTACAACATCAGTGCCACCTAAACCAAAGCCGAAAGGCGGGTCTGTGCCAAGGAACCCTGCGCATCACAGCGCACGCGGCTAAGGCATCGCGTACCCGCGTGATTGAATTGTCACCGGTGGCGTTGGCGTGGCTGGCCCATTGGCAAACGGTGACACCCCTAAGCACGCCGTTCACCGTGAGTGGGCCTTGGGAGCGGTGGGAGCGTTTGCGTGCTGACGCGGGCTTGCTAGCCAGTTGGCCGCACGATGTGTTGAGACACACCTTTGCCACAATGCACGATGTCGCGCACCAAAACGCGGCACAGCTCAAAGCGTTGATGGGACATGCCGATGGGGAAGACACGCTGTTTGCGCACTACCGAGCTGTGATGAGCGTGGAAGGCACCACCATCACGCGTGGCATGGCCGGAGAATTTTGAGGGCTGGTACCCGGGGCGCTGTGATCAAGCTCGCTAGTGGAGGCTGGAAGAGGGGGGATTGTTTTTTGAAGGACGTGTTTGGGCGAGGAAGGGTGCTGTATGAGGCGACTCATTAGCAGCCTGTCGGCCTTGGGCTTTTTTTGAGTAAAATCACCGTTTTATCACCATCAAAACACCTCAGCTAAAAGTTAGAGGGACCTTGCTTGGCATTTTAGAGCGTCGATTTTAGTGCGCGCACGTAAATCCGACAGGCTGCTAGTTGAGGCGTAAACAGGTTGGCGGACAGTTTGGGAGGTGGTACGGTGTGGGCGTATGGAAACCATCAAACAAAAATTGCGCTGGATTTTTGGGGGCGCTCAGCTGGCGCTTGGTGGGGCCGCTACAATTTTTGATGTGAGCGGGACTGGTTGCGGGCTACCTTTGCCTGGGGACTTTTCGCAAGATTTGGGGGCCTTGAGGGCGGATGTAGAGGCGATTGGGAAAGATTTTGACGCGGTGATAGCTCGGGAAAGCTCCGTAACTACTCCCAAGGCCAATGTCTGAGCACAGTGGAGCGGAAGAAGCAGAACGCCCTTTGCAGGCGGCGTTGCCGGATTTGCTCGAGGATTTGGAACCTGAGCAGAGGGCTAAGGTGGTATCTGTGGTGCAGCAGGTGATCATGCTTGAGGAACAGTTCAAGGGGCCTTTGCCACCTCCTAAGATGTTGGCAGAGTATGACAAACTGATTCCGAAGGGGGCGGATCGGTTGATGCTGCTTGTGGAGTCGCAGGTTGGACATCGCCACCGCATAGCAAGCCAAGGCCAATAGATGGGTTTTGGGCTTGCGATATTTTTTGGGATCATAGGTTTAATGTTGGCGCTAAAGGGAATGCCGTGGGTAGCCGGGACGGTCTTTGCGACAACAATTGGTGGTTTGATTTCAGTCTTTTTGCTTGGGCGGCCGCCTAAGCCTTCAACGGGCTCAAAGAAAGGGCCTTAGTCGATTGCGCTTGGGTGCCCGCGCTCAACGCGAAAGTCCCCGCCCGCGTACGCTTTCAGCAGGCAACCGAGTAGCCAAGAAAGGATTGTGGGGTTCCATGAGGCAAAAGGGGATTACGGCGATGCTTTCTCAGGAAATACCACCTGCACCCGACCGTCTTTCCAAACATGAGCGATCAAAGCGCCATCATGGGAAAGCGCCTCCGCTTTGACATGGGGCAGCGCAGCCACAAACGCAGTTCCCATTTGCGCCCCTGTCATCTGGCTTTTTGCCGTCAAAATAAATGCCCGAACTCCCGCTTCTTTGAGGGCGCTGAACTCACTCCCACGGTATCGGATTCGTTTATCAGCTGACAAAACGACCCAGCCTTGGTTGCCGGCGTGGGTGAGCCACTCCTCATCCTTTGCGTCTTGAGCGAAGTGCTCATCGTGGACGATCACTTTTTCGCCCGCCAACCGTAACGCTTCGGGTACCGCCTTGCGCCCGAGCGATCGATTCACAAAGAACACCCACAGATCCGCCTCTGGCCGCGGCTTAGGCGGCACGCTCAAACTCACAACGCACAGCTTCTTCAACTTGGGGTCGGGTGATTGCGTAGTCGTCAGCCAACTCGTCCATGGACTCACCGGCCCTATAGCGTTCGGCGATCGAGGCCGTTGGGATGCCCGTGCCCGCAATGCAGGGGCGCCCAAAAGAAACATAGGGATCAATCACAGTAATCTTGGGGTCGCCAGCTTCACCAGCTCGCGTCCACGGGTACAGCCGCATGGCCATGCCTTTCTCATCGTGTTCCACGCGCTGAAGGTAAGCGCTCAACATCGAGCTTATCGCTGTTTGGCCGGATTCCGAGGCTGAGATAAGCTTGCCAAACTCCTCAACAAATAGATCGGAGCCATCTGTTAAAAATAGAGCACTAGCAAGGGGGTGCGGGATCTTAAGGGTCTGCTCTACGTAGTCCAATGCGCTGCGCACCTTCTGAAGTGAAACCCCGTGTTGGCGGTGTAAATTTTTGTCTGTAAAAGCTGCGCAACTAGATTCTGCCGCTCAGGCAGAATGATGGAGCGTAGCGGAATCGTC
>CAIWVL010000210.1 GCA_903916085.1 uncultured Spartobacteria bacterium | reverse complement strand
AGCGTAGAGCAAGCGGAGGTTGGCGAATTTTTGCCAGACATCGCCGGGCATCTTGTTGATCATGGAGCCTTTACCGTGGACAACCTCGTCATGACTGAAGACGAGAACAAATTGCTCATGAAAAGCGTAGAGCAGAGAGAACGTAATTTCCCCTTGGTGATAGCGCCGATGCACGGGCTCCAATTCCATGTAGTGGAGAAAATCATGCATCCATCCCATGTTCCATTTGAACCCAAATCCTAGGCCGCCCAAGTGGGAGGACCGGGAAACACCGGGCCAAGCCGTAGACTCCTCGGCGATGGTCATGATGCCAGGGAAACGGCCGTAGCACACTTCGTTAAAGCGCTTTAGGAAGTGAATGGCCTCAAGATTTTCCCGACCACCGTGCGCGTTGGGAACCCATTCGCCGTGTTTGCGGGAGTAGTCCAAGTACAGCATGGAAGCGACGGCATCCACGCGCAGTCCGTCGATGTGGTACTGCTCTAACCAGAATAAGGCATTCGAGATGAGGAAATTGCGCACCTCATTACGACCAAAGTTAAAGATGAGGGTCCCCCAGTCGCAGTGCTCGCCCTGGCGCGGATCGGCGTGCTCGTAGAGTTGGGTGCCATCAAAACGGGCGAGGCCGTGGAGGTCTTTCGGGAAGTGGCCGGGCACCCAGTCCAGGATAATGCCGATTCCCTGTTGATGAGCGAAGTCCACAAAGTAACGGAAGTCGTCGGGGCTTCCGTGGCGGCTGGTGGGGGCGAAGTACCCTGTGATTTGGTATCCCCACGAGCCCTCGAAGGGATGCTCGGCGATTGGGAGGAGTTCCAGATGAGTGTATCCCATGTCTTTCACATAAGGGATCAACTGGTGGGCAAGCTCCCTGTAAGTGAGGGGGCGATTGCCTTCCTCAGTTTTCCGCCGCCATGAGCCTAGGTGCACTTCGTAAATCGCCACTGGCGCGCGATGGTGCTGAGTGCGGACGCGCTCCTCCATCCAGACATCATCATTCCAACGAAAGCGATGTAGGTCGTAAACCAGCGAGGATGTTTGCAGGCCGTTCTGTGAAAAGAAGGCGAACGGATCACTCTTGAGCTCCACGTGCGCGTGGATGTTGAGGACCTCAAATTTGTAGTGAGCGCCAGGCCTGATTTCGGGTATAAAGAGCTCCCAGACGCCGCATTCCACGAGCTTGCGCATGGGATAAATGCGACCATCCCAATTGTTGAAATCGCCCACCACGGACACCCTCCGGGCGTTGGGCGCCCAGACCGTGAAGATGGTGCCGGAAACGCCGTCGAGAACTACGGGATGAGCACCTAGACGTTCGTAGAGGTTCCAGTGCTGTCCTTCGGCAAAAAGATGAGCGTCAAAGGTGCTAAAAACTCGTCCAAAAGCGTACGGGTCTGCGGTCGACTCGCCCACGTGGCCCGACTTATAGGTGATTTCCAAAGCATAACGGAACGGCGGTTGGAGGTTGTCTAGGAGGAGCTCAAAAAGACCTTCGTCATGGGTTTTAGACAGCTCCATCGGTGTCCAAGCCTCGTAGTTCGGAACGCCCTCGAGAGGAAAAAGGCGAATACTTGCGGCGTCTGGGCGGAAAACGCGCACCACGTTTCGGCCGTCCCAAGGGTGCAGGCCCAGAACGGCGAAAGGATCGCCATGGGTGGCATGGAAGAGAGCGCTCAAAGCGCCCGGGTCGAGCGTTGGGTATTCCGGAGCAAGGGTGGTCATGGTTGAAGCAGAATGGGTGGCCGCTCCAAGAGAGGAGCGATGTAGTTGAGATAAATGGATGGCCATCTGTAGTCGCGAAGGATCTTTCTTCGGGCCGTAATCGTATCCCGCGCCTTAAGCTGCCGTATCAACCAGCAGGCAAGATCCGAGGGAGTCGTGTCAGGAGCATAAGTGATCGCCCCGGGCAAATCGCTAAGAGGTTCGCAATCAGGACAAAAAACGGGTTTTCCAAAGACACCGGCTTCCAGCACCGGGAGGCCAAATCCTTCGCGCACACTTGGAAAAAAGACAGCGTCCGCGATCTGGAAAATGTCGCACAATTCGCGAGGACCAACAGCCAGTGATTCTCCCAAAAAATGAACAGAATCAGTGAGATGCAACTTCTCGGCAAGCGTCTTTAGATGATGTGCGTAGACCGAGTGAGCGGGATTGTGCGGATCATCAGCACCGGTGATGATATACTGGAGATTCACGCCTAGAGAACGCACTGCCTGAGTGAGATGAATGCCGGTTTCCACGGCCTTGCGGGGAAGCAAACGCGCGGGGTGGAGCAAGACAGCGTCGGCATCCCACCAAGCGTGGGTCTCGGCCAGGGCAGCGACGCGGGGGGAGAGTTGAAGTGTAAAAACTGGATCTATTCCATTGGGAATCAGGGTACAAGGAACGTGCAAGAGGCTCTCGACCTGGCGAGTCCGAAGGCCGGATACGGCAACGTACTCCCAGTCTGGACAGGCCTCAGCGTAGGGGTGCGTGCCGGGAGTTTCTAAAAGCGCGGCGTAGTCCGGGTTGCCGAGAGCGAGGTCGTGCACCCAACAAATCCAGCGAGTTGCGGGCAATCGCGCGGGAAGCTCGCGAAGCGCTGCGGTGAGTTCGGGAACGAAGGGCATTGTGCCCACGTTGTGAAGAAGAACGCAGTCCGAACCTGAAAAGGCGGAGCTGAGGTAGGCCACAAATTCAGTCCGGGAAGCGTTGCGGGACAGTGGGATCAGGGAGTCGAGCTGCATCCCCTGCCCTCCTTCAAAGCAGGCCAGACTGACAGTGTGCCCCCGGGAGCGCAGGAGACGGGCTTGTTCTCCAACGATACGTTCGACTCCCCCTGTGACTGGGGGGGCTGTGTAGTGAACGAGGACGATTTTCACGGGAGATAAACTTAAGGCAGAGGATGTTAAACAAGACGATCAGGATCGTCGGCATCCCTCGAAAACGCCCCCGCATCTGGATGCTGGCGCTTTGAATGAACAAAAACAACCTGCACATCAAACTCTCTGCTTGCAACGCTGGGGGCCACCGAGGCATCTTTACATCCCGTTTTCGAGCCAGGGTAGCTCAGAGGTAGAGCAGGGGACTCATAAGCCCTTGGTCGGGAGTTCAAGTCTCCCCCCTGGTACCACTTCATTGGTGTGTCAACATTTGGCGAGTTGGCGCGTATAGCGCTTATGGCGCGGTTTCATCTTGAGTGGCCTGCTCGAAGCGCAGGCGAAGGTTGGGTCCAAGAGGTTGAGGTCAGGGCTGGCTCAAAATCTGCGTTGGTTTCTATCGCCGCTACAGGATCTGTTCTTGCGCAACCCGTCGACTTCAGCCGCTGCTT
>CAIWVL010000209.1 GCA_903916085.1 uncultured Spartobacteria bacterium | reverse complement strand
TCCAACATCTCCACTCTGAAACGCCGTATCCCGGCACCAGTTAGCGCGTCATAAAACTGCGCGCCCGTCTGGGCCACGGCGTTGAATAGCGTGTTGCGGCATCCGGCATCCGCTCGCAAAGGATGCACCATCCCAACGCGGTCACGCAGGTGAACGCTGTGTTTTTCACAGGGCCGGCCGCAGTCTAGGAAGGAGCGACCGTTGGAGAGGAAAGCGGCAAAGACGCAGTGCTCCATGTGAAACATGGGCATGTGCTGGTGGAGTGTCAGCTCCAGTCCGGGACGCGCCCCCTCGGGCAAGCCCGTAGCCAAGTCTAGGACCTGTTCCAGGGTCAGATCGTACGAAATCGTGACTGTTTCCAGGCCGCGCCTGAGGAACTCTTGGGCGGTGAGAGGATTGGAGACGTTGAGGGAGAAGTCCCCGGCCAGCCTCAGCGCGTTGCCGCTTTCTGGACTGCCAAAAAACTCAAGCGCACCAAGGTTCCGGATAAGGACACCATCGGGCGCTGCATTTTCAATCAGTCGGAAAAACCCTTGCTCTCCAGCCTTCTGGATACGCGGTGTAGCCAGCCAGATTTCCCCCGTCGGACGCTCACTGCGTGCGTGAGGAACCGCGTCTTTGTACCTGCGGACATCCTCAAAATCCAGGATCACGCGAGACACACCGGCGTGCAGAGCGGCGTCCAGTTGAGCGGCGGTGCGACAGAGCACGGAAAGCTGCGATTCAACAAGTGGCTGTTGGCGAACGATCTCCGGCTCAAGTAGCGCACGCCAATGATCAGAAAGCTCGTGGCGCACGGGACGCGACTGGGCCTCAAGAGCGTCCAGAAGCGCCCGGCGAACCCGGTTCAATTCGGAGATCGGTAGGATAACGCGCCCTTCAAACGCCAGCTCCATTCCTGCGAGCTCATAGGGTGCCTCCGCAAAACGGCCTAGGTGTTCCGCTAGGCGTTCCTCCGTGAGGGGTGCGGTCCGAGCCTCTTGCAAACTCAATTGCGACTCCACACGGGCTACGCTATCACCCTGCGCCGCAAACGCCTCGACCCAAAGCGGGCGTCCGGGTTCCCCCCCAACTCTCAACCGCAGCGGCGCGCGGTGCCGGGGCGCAATAGCTCCGGCGTAAGATTGCTGTAGGCGCTTGTTTAAAGCGGGATCGTCCGTTTTCCAAATCCGGTCGCCCACCTTCAGTTTTGCAAACTGAAGGTGCCCGCGCTGAAAGAATAACCGTCGCCCGCGCACTTCAAAAATCCGGCCGCCCTGTTCGGCATTCGTATCGCCACCCGTGTCAAAAACCACGCCATCGCCGGGGTTCAAGGGAATCGCCGAATCCAGTTCCACGCAATCGTTGTGGACTCGAAGAATACGTCCGGCGAAAGGGCCGCGTTTTTTCCCAAACCGAGCAGGAACAAGACCTTGATGATCAACGCCATCCATCCAGCCCGGGAAAAGACCTCGGGAGAAGGACATTTCCAACTGATAACGGTCCTCTGCGCTGGCTGGGGCGGGCGCACCGTCGAGGGCGGCGTCAATGGCCTTACGATAGACTTGGCACACGGCGGCCACGTATTCGGGGGATTTAAGGCGGCCTTCGATTTTGAAAGAACAAACGCCCGCGCGGATCAGGTCGGGGATGTGATCTACGGCGGCAAGATCCTGGGGGGAAAGTAGATAGCGTTTATCGCCAAGATCCCGCTTTTGGCCGTCCACGAGAAGGTCGTAGGGCATCCGGCAGGCTTGGGCGCATTCGCCACGGTTGGCGCTCCGTTGGCCGAGGGATTCGCTGGTCAAACACTGGCCGGAATAGGCGACGCAAAGTGCGCCGTGGACAAAGACTTCCAGAGGTACCGCATGGTCGTTCGTAGCGTCAAACCGCTCCAGTTCACGCAAAGAGACCTCGCGCCCCAACACCACGCGTTTCACCCCAAGCTCGGCAGCGAACCGGACTCCCTCGGGCGAGGTGATGGTCATCTGCGTCGAGGCGTGAACCCTGAGGTCCGGCACGATACGCGCCGCCAACCGCACCAGGCCCACGTCTTGGACAATGATCGCGTCTACACCGCTACGGCTCAGCAGACGGAGCGCATCGGCTGCGGCGTCCAATTCAGAGGTGAAGACGAGCGTGTTAAAGGTTACGTACGCGCGGACTCCCGCCTTGTGACAGAATCGGACCACTTCGGGCAGGTCGGCCTCGGAAAAATTGTCTGCGCGGAGTCGTGCGTTAAAGCGGGGGAGTCCGAAGAAAACCGCGTCGGCTCCGTTGGCGACGGCGGCGCGCACGCAGTCCCAGTTCCCGGCGGGAGCGAGCAATTCAGGGGTAGGAAGGGACATGTGCGTGAAGTTAGCGCAGGGTGGCGGGGGAAGAAAAGCGGGGTTGCAGGCCTTTGAGTGTTTACCCTCGCTTGCAGCTTCTCTGGGGTGGAGTAAGGTTTTCCTAAGCAGCCCTTGCCATGGACGACGCCCTTTCCACCTACAACCTCGCCACACTGCCCTTTGAAATTTCAAAGGACCCAGTTCCCTCAGATCCCTCAGCTAACCCGTTTCGGTTGGTGGTGGATCCGGTGATGCGATTGCGTTTGCGTAAAGCTCTGATGGAACTCATCGATAGCCACGATGCGCAGCTTGCGATGCACGTCTCCGATGGGGAGTTAGCACTAGATAGCTACAAGGAGTACGTGGAGCTCTTCGCCCGCAGTCTGCGTGAAACCATGCACTCCAAGGAAGGCGTCGCATTCCTGTTGGAATCCTGCGGGTTCGAAATTGATTCCGATAACATCAACCTGTACCCAGACACTCGCTGGCGTGTCACACGCGACGATTAAGAACGCCTAGATTAACGCAAAAAAGAAAGGTCACGCGGAGGCGTAGAGCGCACGAAAACAACGGAAATTCACAATGCGTTTCTATCAAAGCTTCACGCTCTCCGCAGCTCCCCGTGAGATTCCCTTTTTTAGTCGCTCTAAATCACGGCTCCGGTGTTTTTTCAGAACTGCCTTTTATGGATGATTTTATTCCACTCAAACGCGCCGTTGAGGCGACTCAAATCCCAAGCGGCACGGCTGTTACACTGCCTGAGGGTACCATCATAACGATTACGCAGTCCTTGGGTGGCTCCTACACGGTTCACGCCTCCACTGGCGGCCTTTACCGCATCGTCTCCCAAGACGCCGATGCCCTGGGCCTGGAAGTGGCAGCTCAACCAACGATGACCGAGGGACCATTCTCCGAGGAGCTCGTATGGGGTGCGCTCCGCGAAGTTTACGATCCCGAAATTCCCGTAAACATCGTCGACCTAGGTCTAGTGTATGAGCTTTCTGTTGAACCCGTTGCCGATTCTTCAGAAGCTCGTAAAGTGACTGTCAAAATGACACTCACCGCCCCTGGGTGCGGCATGGGCCCTACACTCGCCGCCGAGGCTCGCCAACGGATCTCCGTGCTCCCCGGCGTCGCGGAAGCGGACGTAATCTTGGTCTGGGAGCCGCAGTGGAGCCCAGAACTGATATCCCCCGCAGGCCGCGCGAAGCTGGGGATTTGACGAGGGTTAGTCGGTTCATGCGCAGACTCCTCCAAACCCTCCAGAGCATCAAAGTCAGCCAGTGATAACAGCATGGCAGGCGAAACTCCGAAGTGTACACCTCTAAAAACAATGCGAAGGTTTACCTGATTAAGGGTACTAGTTCAGAAACTTATGCGCCTTCAGCCAGTACAGGCAGTCTAACGTCCAAGGGTGATGTTCTGGACCTCTGCCAAGGCCCATTCCGTGGCTACCCTTTTCATAAACGTGCAAATCAAAGGGCACCCGGTTGCGCCGTAGGGCGTAGGCGAAGTCCAGAGAGTTTTCGACGTACACACCTGGATCCTCCCAAGTGTGCCAAATAAAAGTGGGGGGCGTGTCTTTGGTCACCTGTTTTTCGTTGGATAACAACTCCACAAGCTCCGGAGAGGGATCAGGGCCAAGGAGATTTTTTTTCGAGCCCTGGTGCGTGTAAGGGCCCATCGTGATGACTGCGTAACAAAGGATCCCGAGATCCGGACGCGAACTCTGACGTTCCACGGGATCTGTGGCTTCTGGGTTGCCGAGATCGAAGTGGGTAAGTTGCGTGGAAGCGAGATGACCACCGGCGCTAGAGCCCATGATGCCCACGCGTTTAGCGTCGATTTTACATTCCCCGGCCTTCATGCGGGTCAAGCGCATCGCGCGGGAAGCGTCGTTCCACATCGCGGGATGGCGGTAGCCCTTGGAGCCGAGTCTGTATTTGAGCACGATTCCGGCGATCCCGTTGTCTGCGAGCCATTGGGCGTAGCCGGCTCCTTCATGAGGGGCCAGCCCGCCGTAGCCGCCGCCGGGACAGACGACGATGGCCGCGCCTGTGGCCTTGTCGGGCTCCGGTAGAAAGGCGGTGAGCGTGGGAATGTCCTGATCGGCCGTGCCGAGAGCGCCTGGGGCGCCTTCGGGCCAGAGCGGGATGGGATCAAGGGTTGCCGCCTGGAGGCAGGCCGCAGAAGCGAGGAGAAACAAAAGGGGGAGCATCTGAGAAGTATGGGTAGAAATCAGGAAGTTTGAAGGAGGAAACAGAGTGGAGGGTCTGCGCTGTCCGTTTGGCTCAAGGCACCTCAACCACACACGTGCCGATGGGGGCAAGGGAGGCCATCGCCAGCTTGAAGTGCTGCAGGGCAAACGGAATCCCGATGATTGTGACTGCGCAACCCAGTGCCAGAGTAAGATGCACCAGCGCCAGATGCCATCCGGCGAAAATCAGCCACAAGACGTTGCCGACAACGCCCCAGCAGCCGGTGCCGATGTCGGCTTTGCCTGTGACCAGGGCGCGGTTGACCACTTGGCGACCAAAGGGCCACAGCGTGAAGTTGCCTAGCATGAAGCAAGCCCGCGCCCAAGGCAGGCCGACGATGCTGATGGCCATCAGGATTCCTACCAAGTACCAGTGCAGGGCGTTCACTGCTCCGCCACAAATCAGCCACAAGATGTTAAGGAGCGTTCTCATTTTGATGCGGGTACTTCACTTTGAGTAGGCCGAGGGTTGGCCTCGGGCAAGCGCCTTAATGCGCGTGGGGGAGGTTGCGTGAAATTTACGTGGGCAGGGCCGAACTTTGGCATAAGTTAAAAACCGAACGATTCGGCTTCCCAACTGTCTCAATCGCAGCGCGCATGTCTACTTCACAGGAACTCACAGAACAAATCCGTCTCACCAGTCATTGGGTGGGGCCGCTTCAAGCAGAAATTGCCCGAGTGGTTGTGGGCCAAAAGGCGCTAGTGGAGGGGCTGCTCGTGGGGCTCTTAACCAATGGACACATTCTGCTCGAAGGTGTTCCCGGCCTCGCTAAAACACTCACGGTCAAAACTTTGGCGCAGTGTATTCACACCGGCTTTCAGCGTATTCAGTTCACCCCTGACCTGCTCCCTGCTGACCTTATCGGCACATTGATTTACAATCCCCGGACCGGAGAGTTCTCAACCAAACAGGGGCCGCTTTTCTCGAACCTCATTTTAGCGGACGAAATTAACCGTGCGCCCGCTAAGGTGCAGAGCGCGTTGCTCGAAGCTATGCAGGAACGCCAGGTCACCATTGGGGATCAGACTTACAAGTTGCCCGACCCTTTCCTCGTACTGGCTACGCAAAATCCTCTCGAACAAGAGGGCACGTACTCGCTGCCGGAAGCGCAGTTGGACCGATTCATGTTGAAGCTCAAGGTCGGTTATCCGACTCGGGCGGAGGAACGCTCCATTCTCGATCTCATGGGCACTTCCGCGCCAAAGACGGAGGTGCAACGTGTCATTGATCCCGCCGACATCATCAAAGCCCGCGAACTGGTCAATGCCGTGTTTGTCGATGACCGGGTGAAGGACTATATTATCAGCCTTGTGTTCGCCACCCGTGAACCGGGCTCTTTTGGTATCCAGGGCCTCGACGGGATGCTCCGTTATGGCGCGTCTCCCCGTGCCACGATCGCGCTCACCCTTGCTTCACGCGCTAGGGCTTTTCTCGCGGGGCGTGGCTTCGTCACGCCTCACGACGTGAAATCTGTGGCCCCCGACGTTCTCCGGCACCGGATTTTGATCAGTTACGAGGCTGAGGCCGAGGAACTCACGAGTGAGGCGATCATCGCGAAGATGCTCCAGCATCTTCCAGTGCCCTAGCGTCCCTTTTGTGGCATTGGGTCTCGCCCGCGTCTCATGGAAGAACCAAAGGAAATTCTGCGCCGGATCCGACGTTTGGAGTTGCGTACACGCGCCCGAGTCGAGGCTGCATTTACGGGACAGTACCGGAGTATTTTCAAGGGGCGTGGTATGAATTTTGAGGAGGTGCGCGAGTACCAACCCGGCGACGAAGTGCGTTCGATCGAATGGAATGTCACCGCGCGACTGGGCGAAGTGCGCGGGGAGGCGTACGTAAAGAAGTTTACCGAGGAGCGGGAGCTATCGGTTCTACTCGTCGTGGACATCAGCCGTTCGGGGGATTACGGGAGTTTGGATCGTAGTAAGCGTGAGTTGGCAGCTGAAGTCGCCTGCGTGATCGCCTTTAGCGCCATCCGTAATAACGACCGCGTGGGACTTCTTCTTTTCTCAGGTCATGTGGAACTGTTTGTGCCTCCCAAGCGCGGTCGGCGACACGCGTTGCGGATTATCCGCGAGATTTTGTTTTTTGAAGCCAAAGGGCGTGGCACCGACGTGAGTGGTGCGCTGGAGCGGCTTAATCGACTGTTGCATCGCCGGAGCGTGGTGTTTTTGTTCAGTGACTTTCAGGCGCCTCCTTTCGGCCGGCAGTTGGGGCTGACTGCGCGGCGACATGACCTTGTGGCGTTGCCCTTGACGGATCCCCGCGAAGAAACGCTGCCGGACATCGGTACGGTGCGCTTAGAAGACGCAGAAACAGGTGAGCTCGTTGAGGTTGCCACTAGCGACGCTAAAGTGCGTCGAGCGTTTGAAACTGCCGTGCGCGAGCGTGCCGAAGCTCTCGGTGCGACCTTGCGCAAGGCGGGTGTGGATCGCGTTTCACTGCGTACGGATAAAGACTGGCTGCCAGCGTTACAGATCTTTTTCAAGAACAGGGTGTTACGCGCCGGAGCTTCCGTATGAGGACCGCCTTTTTCCCCTCAGTGATCCTGCGTCTGATCGGTGCGTTGGGTTTGGTCCCTTCCTGCGTGTGGGCTTCCGTGCCGACGCTACCGGCTCCTGGGGCTCCAGCCGTCCCCGGTGCACCGGCGGATGCTCTACGAGACATCGCGCCCCCGGTAGATCTGCCGTTTTGGACGCCCAAAATGCTTGCCGTTGCTGTCGTTGGTGCACTTCTTTTTGTCGGATTGGTCATCCTGTTAATCCGCCGTTGGCAGAACCGCGCACGCCCCTGTCCCGCTCCGCCTGATCCCGTGCAGACGGCTCTTAGGGCGCTTGAAAAACTTGCCAATCCTAGCGCTGAACCTCTTTTGCCTAAGGAATTTGCAGCGGCAGTTTCTAAAGTGATCCGCCGCTTTTTAGAAGCCAAACATGGTCTCGCGGCTCCTCGTCAGACGACCGAAGAGTTTCTCGCCGTCACGGAGCGTTCCAACCGGTTTAATGCGACTGTACAGGAACAGATTCGGACGTTTTTGGGACGGTGCGATGCGTTGAAGTTTGCGCCGCCTGGCGCCGCTGACGATGCGCGGGCGGCACTTTTGAGCGTGGCCTTCAAGCTTGTGCGGGAGGATTTGGCATGAGCGGTGGTAATTTAGTCTGGGAAACGCCTTGGGCGTTGGGCCTTTTGGCGTTGCTCCCGCTCTTGGCTTGGAGACTGGCTGGAAGCGGTCGTGTTGCTGCGGTGCGCTTTCCGGGAGCCTCGCTTTTGGGGAGTGTAGGGCGTCCTGTGCGGGAATCTTGGGGAAGAGCGCGCATGGGGTTGCTTCTGCTCGGGTGGACTGGGCTAGTGTTGGCGCTAGCGCGTCCTCAACTTGCTAAGGATCTTGAAGTTGTGAAAGCGAGTGGAATCGACATCCTCATCGCACTGGACGTTTCCCGCTCAATGTTGGCGGAGGATTTTACGATTGGTGGCCAGCGGGCTTCGCGAATCGATGCGGTGAAGCAGGTGACCGAACAGTTCCTCGAAGGCCGTCCAAACGATCGTATTGGGATCATTGCCTTTGCCGGGCGGCCCTACTTGGTGAGTCCGCTAACCCTCAATCACGATTGGCTGAAGGAAAATCTCAAACGTATTCGGATTGGCATGGTAGAGGACGGGACCGCGATCGGTTCCGCGCTGGCCTCAGCCTCTCGACGTCTGGGCGAAAACACCGATGCGCACACACGCATCATTGTTCTGCTTACCGACGGCGATAACAACGCAGGCCAGATATCCCCCAACACGGCGGCCGAGGCTGCGCGCGCCATGGGTATTAAAATCTATACGATTTGCGCTGGTACCCAAGGCTATGTCCCGATCCCAGTGAAGGACATGTTCGGTAACACGGTTTATCAGCAAGTTCTTGTCACCGTGGATGAAAAGCAGACCCAAAAAGTCGCTGAAATCGGGGGCGGTAAGTTTTATCGGGCTACAGATTCCGCGGCGTTGAAGAGCATTTTCGAGGACATCGATCGGTTGGAAAAGGTGCCGATTGAGGCCGAGCGGTCGCGGCATTTTAGGGAGTTGTTTTACTGGCCGCTAAGTGTGGGCGCGGCGTGCTTGGCGACGGCTCTCGCGTGGGCCCTGACTTTGGGAAGGAGACTACCATGAAATTTACGACACCTGCCGTTCTGTGGACGCTCCTTGCGGTTCCCGCCCTCGCTGGACTTTGGATGGCGGCTGGGCGGCGTGCGGGCTTGCTGGTGCGCAAGCTGGTTGCGGCGCGTCTTTACAGCCAGCTTGTGGGTGAGCCTGCGGGACGGTTGCCTCGTTTTATCCTGCTACTTGCGGGCCTGACTCTCGCTCTTTTTGCCCTTGCTCGGCCGCAGTGGGGAGAACTCGCTGCCGAGACCAAGGGGCGCGGTCGGGATGTAATCATTCTCGTGGATGTATCCCGCTCAATGCTAGCTACAGACCTGCCGCCGAGTCGGTTGCAGCGCGCTAAACTGGCGGCAGAAGACCTGGTGCGCCAACTCCCGGCAGACCGTATCGGACTGGTCGCTTTTGCGGGCTCGGCCTTCTTGCAGGCGCCAGTGACTGCCGATCACGCGGCAATCCTCACTGCCATTCACGAGCTTGATCCAGACATCATCCCCTTGCAGGGCACTAATTTGTGCGGCGCGCTGGAATGCGCAAAAGAAGCCTTTGAACATTCTGAAAGCGGTCAGCGTGCTCTCGTCCTGCTCACTGATGGCGAAGAACTTGAGGAAGACGCTGTTGCCCTGGCGCACGAGTTAGCGGCGAAAATGCGGATTTTTACGGTCGGCGTGGGTAGTCCTGAAGGTTCCGTTCTGATGGTGCCCTCGCCTCGCGGCGGCACGGAATACATCCGGGATGCTGCGGGAAACATCGTTCAATCCAAATTGGATGAGACGCGCCTTGTGCAAATCGCGGAGGCTGGCGGGGGCTTTTACACGCGGCTCCTTTCGGGACCGGCCGAGATGCGGCACATTGCATTGGAGGGCATTGAGTTGATGGAAGAACACGACATTCTTTTGCAAAGTCAGACGCACGCCATCGACCGCTATCAGTGGCCCCTTGGCGCTGGTGTATTGTTTGTGGCGGTGGGGCTTTGTCTTGGTGAAAAACCGAAACGCAAGGGGATGGCAGCAGCCATTTTGCTGGGAGGCCTTGCGTTGGGCGTGACGCCCACGACCCACGCCACGACCCCTCAGGGGCGTCTGCTGTACAATTCGGGCGATTACGCCGGGGCGCAGCAAGCTTTTGGAAACGATTTAAGCGCAGTTCCCGATTCTCCAGAGCGCGCCTTCAACTTGGGGACGGCGGCGTACAAAAACCAGAAGTGGGCGGAGGCCATTGAAGCTTTTGGAAAGGCGCTGTCTACTCAAGACCCACAGCTGCGGAGTCGTGCCGAGTACAACCTTGCCAACGCGCTTGTGCAGCAGGCCCGCAAGGGGCGGCGTGGTCAGGATAATCGTACTCTTGAACAGGCTGTCGCTCACTACGATGAAGCGTCTAAGCGGGATCCGGCGTTTGAAGACGCGAAGGTCAACCGGGAGTTTGTAAAACAGCTTCTTGCTCAAAAAGAGCAGCAACAGCAAAAAGACGAAGGCGACGAAGATAAGAAACAAGATAAGAAGCAGGACAAAAAAAAACGAAAAAGACGCGCAGAAAAAGAATAAGCAAAAGAAAGACGAGCAATCCGATGAGTCCAAGGAGGACAATGAGGATTCCGATGGCCAAAAAGGCGAGGATGGCCAGGACAAACAGCAGTCCAAAAAGGGGGGTAAGGACAAAAATCAGCCCGGCGAACAGGGAGAGCAGGATAAGCAGTCCGGTAAACAGGGCCAGGACACCGCCAAGGACGGCCAGGCGCCGCAGCCCGTTGAGGAAAAGCCCGGTGAAGAAAAGAAACGAGGCGAGCTCAAGGATTCCCCCACCGTGGAGCGCCAGGAAAAGGGTGAGTCCAAGGATAAGCAGGGCCAGGAAGCACAGATGGCTCAGGGCGACGGAAAGATGACGCGGGAACAGGCGTCAGCGCTTTTGGAGGCGCTTCGAAGCGAAGATCGTCGCGTGCAACTGTGGGCACCGAACAAGTCCGAGGGGCCGACCACTCCGCGCTCCGGTAAAACCTGGTAGGCAAGTGGATACTGCTATTTTGTGATGCGACTGAATGCCTCCATTTTGAATACCACTTTCGGGGTGGATGTTTTTTGTGCAGGCCGTTGGAGTGGAAACCCCATAGGGAGCCGCGATTTGTGCGGAAAGAAACGATGATGGATTTTTGGAAAACAAACTACAGCAGGCCGCTTTTGGCGGTGTGTGTGGCGGTTGGCGCGCCGATGGTGGCGGTGGCGCAGATTTCAGTGAGCGCGTCGGTGCAGCCGGCGAGCACTACGGTAGGTGAGCCGGTGCAGTTAAGCGTAACCATCAACGGCTCCCAGCGCGTGGCTGAAGTGCCCTCGGTCAACGTCGAGGGCGCACAGTGTCAGCACATCGGTGCCTCCACACAGATGCGTCTCATCAACACAAACCTCTCCGTCTCGCTGACGCATCGTTACTTGATTAGCCCGACGCGCCGGGGCGAATTGCTCATTCCCGCCGTGGACGTGACTGTGGAGGGAAACCACTACCAGACTGAACCCATTAAGGTGCAGGTGCTCGACCCTGGCCAGGACGCTGCCGGGAACGCTCAACTTGGGCCTTTGGCGGAGTTGGAAATTCCCAAACGTCCAGTGTACGTCGGCGAATCTTTTCCGGCCGAAGTCCGGCTGCTCGTGCCCTCAGATCAGCGCTGGCGCATTGAGCGGATGCCCGACTTCGATACAGACGCTTTCACTAAAACAGCTTTCCAGCAACCTCAACAACGTCAGCAAGTGCGGGATGGGCACGAATACGATTTTTGCACCTTCCGCACCGTCATGAATGCCATCAAAAGTGGCAAAGTTCCCATTGGCCCCCTCACCTTTAACATTCAGATTGCTGCTCCCAAAAAGCGCAACAACAACGCAGCGACACCTTTCGGCGGTCTTTTTGACGGGTTCCCTTTTGACGCACAGCCCACGGCCTTGATTGAGCGGAAAGTGATCTTGCCAGAGCAAACAGTCGAGGTGCGTGAGCTACCCGATGCAGGTAAACCAGCGTCTTTCCGTGGGGCGATTGGGAAGTTTCGTTTCAGCACTTCTGCGGCACAGACTCGGGTGAAAGCTGGAGAGCCGCTAGTCATCACCTTGCAGGTCGAAGGCGAGGGTAACTTTGATCGCATCGAAGCCCCCGTGCTCATCAATCCAGACGGCTGGCGTTCGTATCCTGCAGAAGCAAGTTTTGCAAAAACCGATGACTCTGGTCTGCGTGGAGTGAAGACGTTCCGTATCGCTGTGGTGCCCGAAAAGACGCAGACACACACGCCGACCTTTGAGTTTGCGTCGTTTGACCCTGAAACAGGTGTTTATCAAACGGTGAAAGGTTCTACGAGTGAGCTGCAAGTTGAGGGGCTCAAGGCACCCGAGCCGGCACCTCCGGTCGTCCAGCTGAAGCCACCCGCTCCCGCGCCTCCGCCTCCTCCACCTGAACCCGTTCTCATGGAGCGTCAAGTCGCGCTCGCGACCGAGCCCGCGCTGTGGAACTCGCGTTCTTTCTTTTGGGGCTTGCAGGCGGCAGCGGCGGCGGCACTTCTCGGACTGGCCACCGTTGTGGGTCTTCGCAGACGCCGGGCTGCCCAGGGGCCGGGCCGGGCTCTTTTGCGAAGAGCCTCGGCGTTGCAAGCTTCTCTCGCTGAGGTGACTCGACGTACCGAATTTTTGCGTCAGGCCGTTCAGGTCGTGCAGTTGCGCACTGCGGCACGCAACGGCCAGCCGGACGCAGCCGTAGACGCCGCTGATGCGGCGCGTGTTTTTTCTACGC
The DNA here is from genome assembly GCA_903916085.1 of uncultured Spartobacteria bacterium. GTDB lineage: Bacteria > Verrucomicrobiota > Verrucomicrobiia > Chthoniobacterales > Chthoniobacteraceae > Chth-196. The sequence continues at coordinate 340 of CAIWVL010000209.1, read as the reverse complement.
AAGATACTGTCGCGCAGGAGCTACACTGGTTGTTTGAGGCAGACTCGGAGACGCGGTTCGCCGGTGTGCAGGGCGCGGGATTGGTTGATGCAAAGGAGCGGTCACGTGTTTTGGCGTTGTTAGACAAACTCGTATGAAACCGCAATTTTCAAACAGGGTTACTTTTTGGCGTAACTGCGGCCTGCGCGGTTTGATGCTTGGCTTTACGGGAATGTGCGTGGCGTCTGGTGTGGCGTTAGCGACGCCGTTTGAGGAGGGAAACACGTTGTTTAAGGAAGGGAAGTTTGCTGAAGCAGAGGCCGCCTATAATCGTTCTTTAGCGCAGGAAGGTGATTCACCC
>CAIWVL010000208.1 GCA_903916085.1 uncultured Spartobacteria bacterium | reverse complement strand
CTGCGCCACGGCACTTCGGCGCGCGCGCCGTCAGCATCGCTACCGTACGCGGGATCGTGCTTTCTAGCATCGCCATCCTCGTTGCCGACTACCTCATCACCGCCGCCCTCCTGTGAACCTATCCAGTCTCCCAGCCGAGTCTCCGCTGCTCAGGGTCGCGCACTTGCGCAAAACCTTCGGCGCCCATGAAGTCCTGAGCGACGTGAATTTCAGCGTACCTTCGGGCGCGGTGGTCTCGGTTCTGGGACGCAGCGGCACGGGTAAGTCGGTGCTATTAAAGTGCGTCGTCGGACTCCTCCAAACCGACGGCGGCGAAGTCACCTACAGGGGCGTTTCCCTCGCCGATCCCAAACAACGGGGGGCTCTTCGCCAGGCGTCCAGTTATGTGTTTCAACAAAACGCCCTTTTCGACGCTGCCACGGTTTACGAAAACGTGCGTTTGCCCCTACAGGCACGCGGCACAGGTTCGCCCGCAGAGTGGCACGAGCAAGTGCTCGAAGCCCTTGAGCGCCTGGAGCTGACGGATGCCGCCGAACGTTATCCAGCCCAACTCTCCGGCGGAATGCAAAAGCGACTCGCCGTGGCGCGCGCCCTTGTCACAAAGCCTGAGCTCGTGTTCTTCGACGAACCCACCGCAGGACTCGATCCATTGCGCCGGAACGCCGTATTCAGCATGATCGCCAAACTCCAGCGAGCGAGCAGGTTCACCGCAGTGGTGGTCACTCACGACGTGCAGGAAGCGCTTGTGGTCAGCTCACGAATTTTGTGGCTGGACGCTGGCAAAGTGCGCTTTGACGGCCCAGCCCAAGAGTTTCAACAATCGCAGGACTCCCAAATTTGTGAGTTCAGAGACAACATTGAAGCCTTGCGCGCGTCCTTGCGCTCCTAGCAGACTCAACAAGTAAAGGCGTCCGTTTTATTGCATTCATGAAAGATTCCCAAATAGAGCGCGTCGTTGGTTTGTTTGTACTAGCAGCCATCGGCTGTATGAGTTACTTCGCCTTTAAGTTGGGCTCAGTCGATCTGCGGCCCTCGCAAATGTACTCCGTTGAGGCGCGCTTTACTAATGCGTCGGGAATCATTCCAGGCTCCCAAGTCGCGGTCGCCGGCGTCACCATTGGCTCGGTCACTGGTATGAAATTGAGCGGCGATTTTTCGGCCATCGTAGAAATGCGCATCCGGAAAGAGTACAAAATCCCCACGGACTCCATCGCGTCCATACGGGGCCACGGTTTGTTGGGGGACAAATACATCGCAATTTCCCCCGGTGCCTCAGACGATTTCATTGCCGAGGGCTCGCGCCTCACGGACACGGAATCTGCGGTGGATTTGGAATCGCTGTTGAGCCGGTTTGCCTTTGGCGCGGTTCAAGGAGACAAGTCCGAGAAGAAGCCTGAGCCCAAGGAGTAAAAAACTTGCCCAAAACAGGGCTTTTTTAACGTGGACTTGAGAGTTCAAGGGAATCCTGCTTTCAGAAACGCGAACCCTCTTTTAGACTAGAACAGTCATGCGCATTCCGAATCATTTAGCCATCGCCCCGCTCGCAGCTCTCGTGTTTGCGATGCCCGCCCACGGTGTGGCCGCCGCCGCAGTCGCAGAATCCCCCGAGATCACCCTGAGCCGGGGCCTGGCTGAGGTGTTAGGCGCAGTCAAAGGCCGCAACAATAGTAATCCTGTCGAGTTGGCTCACAGAGTGCGTCCGGTGCTAGAAAAGTTTTTTAACTTCGAGAGCCTCACACGCAAAGCGCTGGGCCAAGGCTGGAAAGACCTCACCCCTGAGCAACAAGGACAGGCAGTTAAGTTATTTTCTGAAATCATTATCCGCAGTTACACCAACCGCTTCGACCCCAGCAGCCAGGTGGACATCTCTTTTGCCCACGCCACAGACTTGGCTCCCGGCCGTAAAGAAGTTCCCGCCGTAGCCCGCTACCAGGGCAGTGTCGTGACGGTTGCCTATCGGGTGGAGAGCGGTGCAGAAGGTTGGCGCGTGTACGATGTTATTATTGAAGGCGTGAGCCTTGCGTCCAATTATCGGGCACAGTTCGATTCGATCCGGCAAAAGGGCGGTGGCGCTGCCCTGATTCAAGCCATGGAAGAAAAAGTCCGCTAACCGAAATCTCCGATGCTCCCCTGTTCTTTCAAGACCGTCTCGACCGCCGCTGTTTGCGCAGGGCTTTTCACCCTAGCACCTGACTGCCTCGCAGGGGCGACCACTGTTGAACCCAGTTTCAAAGCAAATTTAGATACCGGCGCTTCGGCGCATCGCAAAGGGGCGCGGCACTCTAAGAAAAGGCACGCCCCGGCACCGACCACGCTCAATCGGACGGCGAATTTGAGCTCGGCACCCGTCGCCACAGAGGACGATCCGTACGGTGACGAACAGGCGCACAAAACCAACGACGTGTTTGAAAAAGGCAACCGAAAGATTTTTGCCTTCAACCACCAGTTCTACCGTTTCGTCTCAAGGCCGATTGCGAAAGCGACCACTTTTATCCTGCGCGAGCATCTTTTGACGGCACTTGGTCACGTTTTTGAAAACGCCGAAGCGCCTGTGCGGATAACCGCAAGTCTACTTCAGGGTAAATTCCAACGGGCAGGTCAGGAAACTGAGAAATTGGTGGTCAACTCCACGATTGGCGTCGGTGGCCTTTGGAAACCCTCGGATCGCATCAACGGTCTCAAAGATGTTCCCACCGAAGACATGGGGCAAACTTTTGGTACTTGGGGAATTCCCTCTGGGCCTTACCTAGTGGTGCCCGTGCTTGGCCCAAGTTCGGTGCGCGATCTGCCCGGAAAAGTCGCGGATCTCTGCCTCAACCCGACAACTTGGCTTGGCTCGGGTGATTTCAAAACGTGGTCTGCGGTGTCGCAAAACGTCGTGGAAAACCCGGACCGCCTCGATGCCTACGATGGCGCAACGGCAGACGCTCTGGACCCATACATTGCTATGCGCGAAGCTTTTACAAGCTACAGAGAGAGTGCTGTAAAAAAATAATTTCCCGCCCCGAACTACGGCGGAAATACGCTCTACTAGTGACTCAACCTAGGCAGGGCAGCGGAATCTATACCGTTCGCCCTTGAGCGATAGCAAACTCGGGACGATGTTAGGAGCATGCCCACCCAACCTCCCTTCGATTCCATTGAAGATGTCCTAGCCGATATCCGAGCTGGGAAACTTGTGGTTGTCACCGACGATGCCGACCGCGAAAACGAAGGCGACTTGGTTCTCGCCGCTCAAAAAGTAACGCCCGAGGCTGTCAACTTCATGGCCACTCATGGCCGGGGACTCATCTGTGTTCCCGTAACAGAAGAGCGCGCTGAGGAACTGGCCCTCCAGCGCATGGTGCTCCAGAACCGTGAAAGCCACCGCACCGATTTTACAGTTTCCGTCGACGCTACGCACGGCATCACTACCGGCATCTCCGCCCAAGATCGCTCCATCACCATCGCCCTCCTCGCCAATCCCGCCACACGTCCCGAGGACCTCGTTCAACCGGGCCACATCTTTCCCTTGCGCGCAAAAGCGGGAGGCGTGCTACAGCGCGCCGGCCACACCGAGGCTTCCGTAGATCTGGCGCGCATGGCTGGACTGGCTCCTGCCGGTGTGCTCTGCGAAATCCTCAACGCCGACGGCACCATGGCCAGGTTGCCTGAACTGATTCAGTTTAAGGAACAGCACGGGTTGAAAATGTGCAGCATCGCCGACTTGATCGCTTACCGGCGCATTCAAGAAAAGCTTGTTCAACATGAACAGGTCGTCCAGTTACCGACGGACTTTGGCGAATTTCAACTCCACCTGTATCGTAGCACGGTCGATGGGGAACATCACTTGGCGCTCGTTAAGGGCGACCCATCTAAGGCAGAGGCTCCTTTGGTAAGGGTACACAGTGAGTGCCTAACGGGTGATGTTTTTGGCTCACGCCGTTGTGACTGCGGTTCGCAACTCCACCAGGCCATGCAAATGATTGAGGAAGAAGGATGCGGCATCGTTCTCTACATGCGCAGCCACGAGGGCCGGGGAATCGGGTTGCCTGCCAAAATCCACGCCTACAAGCTCCAAGAAGGTGGCCTAGATACCGTAGAGGCTAACCTACGCCTTGGCTTCCCAGCAGAACTGCGCGAGTACGGCGTGGGCGCACAGATTCTCGTAGATCTCGGAATCAAGAAGATGCGCTTTCTTACCAACAACCCCAAAAAAGTTATTGGGCTTGAGGGGTACGGCCTTGAAATCGTAGAGCGCGTACCGATCAAAGCCGAGCCCAACCCTCACAACGCACAGTACTTGGACACAAAGCGGACCAAGATGGGCCATCTGATCTAGCAGGCAGCCACTGCTAACCCAGGGAAAGTCCCTCATGGGACAACTCAGACTTGAGCCCAAAAACACAGCTTTGACCCGAAAGGTTAAGTGCATTTGACGGAGCCAGCGTCTTGGTCCTTCACGTCATGCGTGACGAGATGCGCCTGAGGCAACGGCGGTTACGGCACACTGTGGAGCCCTCAGGCTAAGGCGATTCGTGTCGCCCACGATTTTAAGGGGCAGCTTGTGTCCCAGCACAGATGCCCCCCGATCCCACCTGGCCTCGGCTTGCATCCACCTAGCTTTCAGGCTTTCCTAAAGCTCCGAGTCTCCGGCTCGACCCGCACCCCATGTTCTCGATTTACCGCCGCGTTTTCGCCTACTACACCCCCTATTGGTGGCCAACGCTCGTGGCGACCGTTCTCACGGTCCTGCAGACTCCCTTTAATCTGCTCAAACCCATCCCGATTTCCTTCCTGCTCGCGGAAGTCCTCCCAGCCATCGGAAAACCTCAGCACGGGCTGAAACTACAGTTCTTTAACTTCTTCTCCTACTCGCTGGAGCCTTGGAGTTTAGCCCAAATCACCGCCGGTTGCTGCGTCTCCATCGTGGGGCTACACTTGCTCTCCGCCTGGCTCAACGTCATCGCACAGATGATGTACTTCCGAGTCGGCCTCCAGGGACTCCTTTCCCTGCGCACCGATCTCTATAGTTACCTCCACTCCCTGCCCCTCAAATACCACGATGCCCGCCGCAGTGGAGACTCCACCTTCCGTGTCGCCTACGACACCCAGTCGCTGCAGGCGTTTTACTCCAAGTTCATCTTCCTGCTCCAGAGCGCCAAGGATCTCCTGAGTTACATCGCCGCGATGTGGCTTCTTGATGTCAAACTCACCCTCCTTGCACTCGCCGTCGTGCCTTTCATGGTGCTGACCTTTCGCATCTTCGCACGCCGTATCCGCGACAACTCCACCCGCATTTCCGAGCGGGAAAGTGCCGTGCTCAGCCTTGCCCAAGAGGGTTTGAGTTCCGTACGGATGGTGCAGGCCTTTGGTCGGGAAGAACATGAGGTGAGTCAGTTCTCGAAATCCGCCCGCCAAAGTCTCGAGGCCAACGTGCACATGCAGTACACGGCGATGTACAGCTCGCTCATCACCGCCACCTTGCTCATGACCAGCACGGCAGCCGTCTGCTGGATGGGCGGCGCTCATGTGCTCGGAGGGACTCTGACCATCATGAGCCTGATGAACATCACTCAGTACATGAACTACCTCTACCAACCCATTGACTCCATCACTTCGGTGGGCTGGGACTTGGAAAAGGCAGCAGGCGCCGCCCGCCGCTGCTTTGAGGTACTCGACCAGTCCGACGACGTGGCGGACCGCCCCGGCGCTGCGCAGATCTCAACCGCCCGTGGGGAGATTGTGTGCGAAAACGTCGCATTTGGGTACACCCCCGAAAGGCGCATCATTTCGGGCGTCAACCTGCACATCGCCCCCGGACAGACCGTCGCATTTGTGGGCACCACGGGTGCCGGCAAAAGCACGCTCCTGTCGCTGGTACCCCGTTTTTACGATCCAGACGAGGGCCGCATTCTCCTGGACGGCGTTGATTTGCGCGACATTACCAAGAAGTCGTTGCGGTCACAGATTTCGATCGTCCTTCAGGATACCCTGCTATTTTCGACGACTATCCGCGAAAACATCGCCTACGGGCGGGCCAACGCCTCGGACGCCGAGGTCATCGAAGCGGCCAAGCGCGCTCAGGCGCACGACTTCATCATGGCTATGCCAGAGGGGTACGCATCCTCCGTAGGCGAACGGGGCCGTCACCTCTCAGTGGGCCAACGCCAACGCATCGGCATCGCACGAGCTTTTCTTAAGGATGCGCCGATACTTCTTTTGGACGAACCTACCTCCGCGCTAGATCCCACGACCGAGTCTGCGATCATGAGCACCATGGAGGAACTTATGCACGG
>CAIWVL010000207.1 GCA_903916085.1 uncultured Spartobacteria bacterium | reverse complement strand
TCCTCACACGAGGAGAAGGACCTGCTGATGAGCTACGCACTCGGGACGAGCGCGTACGTCGTTAAGCCCGTGGATTTCTTTGAGTTTGTTCTCACCATCAAACAGTTGGGACTCTTTTGGGGTGTCATCAATGAGCCGCCCCCCGGGATTCCGCGAATTGGTGGCTGCGCGGCTCTATTGAAGCGGCTCACCGCCCAAGAGAATGCTCCAGCTCACAAATCGTTGGACAAAAGTCCCTTGTAATGTAGAGCGAATTTGTCCCGGAATCGCTTTTTTTAAGCGGCGCGTAAAAAGTGTTCTATATTGCACGCTGCCATGAGTATTTCGTCTCCTGCCTTACGTATCTTATTGCTGGAAGATTCGACGTTGGATGCCGCTTTGATCGAGGAGGAACTGCGGGCTGGCGGTGTGGATTATGTGCTCCAGCGTGTCGAAACGCGTCCCGATTTTGAGCGGGAACTGTCCGATTTTCAGCCCAACATCGTTTTCGGTGACTACAAACTCCCCAGCTTCAACGGCGGCGAGGCGCTGGCCATTGTCCAGCAGCACTACCCCCAACTTCCCGTCATTGTCATTTCAGGCGCGGTCGGCGAAGAAGCCGCCGTCGAACTCCTCAAGGCTGGTGCCACGGATTTTGTGCTTAAAGATCGCCTCCTAAGGCTTGTGCCTGCTTTGAATCGGGCGCTCCGAGAGGTTGCGGAGCGGCAAGCACTGAGCCGGGCGCATGCCGAGTTGTCCGTGTGCAATTTGGAACTGGAACAGAGGGTGCGCGACCGAACCCGAGAACTGAGCCAGAAGAACGATGTCATGGAGGAAGACCTCCGCATGGCCCACGAGCTGCAGTTGGCGCTTTTGCCCCGACACTTCCCGACCATTCCTCAAGGCTGTGGGATGGCAGAAAGTGCCGTGCAGATTTGTAGTCTGTATCGCTCCAGTCAAATGGTGGGGGGGGACTGCTTCAATGTGACCCGCATTTCTGACACCGCCGTGTGCGTGTTTATCTGTGACGTCATGGGACATGGAGTCCGGGCCGCGCTGGTGACGGCGATGCTGCGGGCACTGGAGGAGCAACTGGGCGAAAAGGCGAATGATCCCGGCGTGTTGTTACGAGAAATGAACCGCGCGCAGTGCCACATTTTCAAGGAATCCGAGACTCTCGTTTTTGCCTCGGCTTGTGTGCTCACGGTGGACGTCGCCAAGGCCACCGTCACTTTTGCAAACGCGGGGCATCCCAGCCCGCTTCTGGTACATCCAGCGTATGGAAGCGTCGAACCGTTGAGTCTGGAGGGCAGTCGCGGGCCAGCTCTCGGTATTTTCGCCGATGCCATCTATCCGACTTGCTCGCACGCCATTCAACCTAATGACGTGATCTTGCTCTTCACCGACGGTCTGTTTGAGGTCGAAAATGCCCGGGCCGAACTCTTCAGCGAAGAGCGCCTTCGGGAGGCCGTTGGGCACCACGCGCAACTCCCGCCCAAATCGCTCCTCCAAGCGGTCCTTGGCGATGTCGAGGAGTTCACGGGCGGCGTTCCCTTCGGTGACGACCTTTGCGTTGTGGGCGTACGTATCGCCCGCATGGAATCCACGGCCGCCTGAAAAACGCGGCGAAACGCTCTGGGGGCCGTACAGAGCGAACGCACTCCCCGCGCAGTTCCCATGCGCCACTTTGTTTTTTTGGGCGCTCTTGTTGCCTTGGATCAGGGCCTCCCCTAAAAAGAACCTCCGCCCTTACGCCTTCCCTCTTTTCTTTAATTTTTCCATGAACGCAAAAAGCCCGATGTCCGAACTGGAACGGATCCGCCACTCCGCTGCACATGTGCTGGCGACAGCCATTTCCAAGCTCTGGCCAGACGCCCAATTTGCGGCCGGTCCTCCGGTGGATAACGGGTTTTACTATGACGTGGAACTGAGCCACCGCATTTCGCCCGAAGATTTTGCGCGGATCGAGGCCGAGATGGCCGCTGAGATCAAGGCCAACCACGTATTTGAGCGTCAAGTGGTGACGCGTTACGAGGCGATGGAGATGGCGACCAAGGGCCGTCTGGCGGCGCTCGGTGAGCGCGACGTGCCGAGCCGCTTCAAACTCGACATCCTCTCAGGCATTCCCGAGCACGAAGAAATCTCGCTCTACACTAACGGCGATTTTATCGATTTGTGCGCAGGCCCGCACGTGATGCGCACCGGGAACATTGGTGCCTTCAAGCTAACGCACGTAGCGAGTGCCTATTACAAGGGCGACGAACGCAATCCCCAGCTCCAGCGCATCTACGGCACGGCTTTCAAGAAAAAGGCGGAGATGGAAGCCTACTTTACGATGCTCGAAGAGGCCAAACGCCGCGACCATCGTAAGCTGGGTCGCGAACTGGACCTTTTCACCTTTGACGAAGACGTGGGCCCAGGTCTCCCGCTGTGGCTGCCCAATGGCACGGTTCTGATCGAAGAACTCGAAAAGCTCGCCAAGGAAACTGAGTTTGCCGCCGACTATCAGCGCGTCCGTACCCCGCACTTGGCGCGGGAGAACATGTACCTCACGAGCGGTCATCTTCCCTACTACCAGGAAAGCATGTTCCCCCCGATGGAGTTGGCCGAGAAGAACGCTGATGGCTCCGTTGCCGAGGTATCCGACCGGTACTACCTGAAGGCGATGAACTGCCCGCATCATCACAAGATTTTCAAGGCAGTGCCCCGTAGCTATCGGGATCTGCCCTTGCGTCTGGCAGAGTACGGCACCTGCTACCGATACGAGCAATCGGGCGAACTACTGGGGCTCATGCGAGTGCGCTCCATGCAGATGAATGACGCGCACATTTACTGCACGCCTGCGCAGTTTGAAGCCGAGTTTATGGCCGTGAATGAGATGTACTTGAAGTACTTCCGCATTTTTGGTCTGAGCAATTATCTGATGCGTTTCTCCACCCACGATCCGGCGCGTTTGGGCGAGAAGTTCGTCAACGACCCGGAGATGTGGAAGCAAACAGAGGACATGGTCCGCAATGTTCTTCAGAAGTCCGGCATCAACTACGTCGAGGTCCCCAATGAGGCCGCCTTCTATGGCCCCAAAATCGACGTCCAAGTGTGGAGCGCCATCGGCAAGGAGTTCACGATAGCCACAAACCAGGTAGATTTCGCGGTCCCTTTGCGGTTCGGCCTTGCCTACAAGGACCGCGATAACACGGAAAAGACGCCTCTCTGTATTCACCGCGCGCCCCTCGGCACGCATGAGCGCTTTATCGGGTTCCTCATTGAGCATTACGCCGGCAATTTCCCGTTGTGGCTTGCCCCTGAGCAGGTGCGTATTTTGCCCATCGGTGACGAGCCTGAGTTGGTGGAATCCGCCAACGCATTACGCGCTGAACTGCGCTCGCACGGCATCCGCACCGAGGTTGATGCCTCCACGGACAAGATCAACGGCAAGGTGTTGCATGCCGAAGAGGCTAAAGTGCACACGATGTTGGTGTTGGGGCGGCGCGATCTGGAAGGCGGAACGCTGAGTGTCCGGGTGCATGGCAAAGGCAATCTGGGTGCGAAACCCAGGGCTGAAGTCGTTGCGGATCTGGTGGCGTCCGTCCGGGAACGCCGCAGTAACGACGCGTAGCGGAGCGCTTGGAGTCAAGAGTGCCATCGCGGACCTGAGTCGTCGGCCATTGGGGGATGTCTTTA
>CAIWVL010000206.1 GCA_903916085.1 uncultured Spartobacteria bacterium | reverse complement strand
GCCTTGCGAGCAATCCGATCCACTGGAGGCCGTTCTAAAACGGTGGCTCGTAGGTGCGGGTGCCGAGCGGTGACGGCGCACGCGTAGATACCGGAACCGCCAGCGACGTCTAAAAGCGAGTGGTGTTCTGAGAGCTCAAGCCGCTTGGCCAGGGCAGGCGCGAGAACGATGCCCCGACAATCCATGGCGGCGGTGAACTCATTGGCGAATGCCTCGGTCTCCATGGCCTGCGCCCAAGCATCGGAGTGGGCGCTTCCCCAATTAGCAGGCTTCCCAGTTTGAAGAACCTTCAAGAATTCGAGAGTTTGAGGCCGGTTTTTAAGCGTATCGTAATAAGGTTTGAGGCACCAAGGAGAGCTGTCAGCGAGGTGCTCACGGGCACGTGCGGTGAGGTGGAACACGCCACCAGCTTGGGTTACAAGTCCCATGGCCGAGCAAAGCGTCATAAGCACTTCACCGGGTCGCACCTGAATTCCAAAATGCGCGCACATTGAGCCGAGAGTAGCGGGATGATCCGCCAGCCAACTAAAGAGGTTTAGATGGGAAACGGCTGCTGCGAGCAGATCCACGCCCATGAGGCCATCGCGCAACCTGTACAAGGGTAGCGGATCGGTGATGGGTTCGTCTGTGAGAAGAGGGTCAATCATAAAGAGAGCTTGGGGGGCTTCAGCAGAGTGAGGTCACCGGCGAATGAAAAAGGAGAGGACTCGGGAAAACCCCACGCCCTCTCCCCTTTTCTCGGCCAGACACTCAGCGGTGTGCGGCCTAACTGATGATCAAACTGCCCTATCGGGTCTTACCAGTGATGGCGCGCACGACACGGAAGCCGTAGTTGTCGCTTTCGCGGTCTGGCATGGAGTGAATGCGGCAGGACGACAGGAGACTCAACTGCAAGGCACCCTGATACCAAGAACCGCCCCGCAGAACGCGAGAACGCGCCTTTGGATTCCAATTGTCCATGCACCATTCCCAAGTATTGCCCCCCATGTCATACAAACCCTGTGCGTTGGGACGGAAACTGCCGACCGGTGAAGTGAACGGGAAACCATCGTCGTAGCCGGGGATGTAGACCTCTGCACCGGTTTCCTTACCCGTGTAATTACCAGCGCCCTTGGGAGGCGGCCAGGAAGTGCCCCAAGGATACTGGTCCTGGATACCCATGTCTCGCATCTCAGGCGTTTGTCCTTTCTCCGTAGGCAATCCGACACCTTTGCTCCACTCTAAGTCCGTAGGAAGTCGGTAGGATTCACCTGGAGCCAATAGACCTGCAGCCTGCTCCTTGTCGGTGAGCCATTTACAAAAGGAAAGGGCATCCGTCCAGCTGACCATGACGACAGGATGATCGGGGGTCTGCTCAAAGCCGGGGTTGGCCCAGCGGGTCTTGGGGTAGCCCGTTTCCTTGATGAACTGAGCGTAATCTTTGACCCGCGTCTTGTTCGTTGAAAATAGCACGTCTCCCACGGGCACAAACTTCATGCCAAGGCTGTTTTCGATCTGAGCAGGAGCGGCGGGTTTAGGCGCTTCTTCCTTCTGAAGAGCGGTTTTAGCGGGCGTCTCGGCGAGATCGGTCTTAGCGGGCTTTACAGGGACTGAAGGAACGACCGGAGTTGCAGCCACTGGCGCGGCTTTCTGCGCCTTGATGCGCTCAACTTCCTCCTGTTCCTTGCGGCTGACAGCTTCTTGTTCTTTACGGGCAATTTCTTGCTCCTTGTGCTCAATTTCCTGAGCTCGGCGAGCCAGTTCCTGTTCCCGCTTGGCGATGGCGTCTTGCTTGGCTGCATCAGCCTTGGCCCGAGCCGCGTCGAGGGCTTTTTTGGCGGCCAAATCAGGCTCTTCCGCGGGAGGAAGCGAGGCCGGGGCCGCCGCCGGTGAAGCCGATGCAAGCGGACCTACTGCAGACAATTCGGTCTTGGAGGACGCAACAGGCGATTGAGGCCGCACAGGAGGCTCCACGGACACGGGCGTAGGCAAGCCGTCCACCGCAGGGTCGATGCCGTTGGGGAGGCCCGGCTTTGCCTTTGCAGGTTGACCCGGTCGCAACGCAGTCAACTCCGGCGCCGACCCTGGTTCAGTCGGGGCTACAAACTTGGCCTCAGGGGTCTTTTCGGACTCCTGAGCGACCGGAGCGGTCTGGGCTGCGGGTTCGTCTTCCTCGACGTCCTCAGTCTTTTCCAGGAAGAAACTCGCACCGAACCAAGCACCCACCCCTGCTGCAGCAATCAGCAGAAAGGCCAAGATGGCCTTTTTCTTGCCCGAATTGCGCTCAGGCGGGAAAGACGTCAACAGCGGACGAGGAGCACCCGAGGCACGTTCACGGGCAGGAGGAGCGGCGGGCTCGTCTGCATCGTCTTCATCAGAAGCCACGCCCATGTGCTCGGGAGCCTGTGCCTTGGGCTCAACAGCCTTCGCGGCCACGGTTGGCTTGGCGACGGCAGCCGTTGCGGCTACCGCTGCGGCGGCGGGCTTCTCTTCGGCCTCACCCTGCCCGGCGAGCTTCTTTGCCAAATCCCCAATGTTCAAGGGACGCTCCGAAGGATCCTTCGAGAGACATTGCGCAATCGTACGCTCCCAATTCTTGAAAAGCTCTTGGCCTTCCCGGTTGAGCTTGTGGCGCAATTCAACAACACCTGGAGGTCGCTCCGAAAGAATGCGTTTTTCAACATCAACCCCCTCGAACGGGCGTTTCCCCGTCAACAAGTGAAAAAGCGTAGCCCCAATAGCATAGAGATCGTCACTCACCGTGGGTGCTGCACCACTCAGAAGCTGGGGGCTCGAGTACGCGAGGTACTTGCCCTCTTTTAAGCCAGCCTTGCGCAAGGCGTCCACGACCACCCGACGAGTGCCGAAATTCGAGAGCAGCAACTTCCCGTCAGCCGTTAAGATCAGATCTGCCGGGCTGATGTTGCGATGCAGCACAGGCACGCTGTGCACATCCGTCATAGTCTGCAAGAGCGTGTCCACCCAAGGCTTTACCTCCTCGGACTCAAAAAAACCAATCGGCGACTCCTGAAGGTGGCGTGCCAAGGATTCGCCCTCGTAGGAGTTAGTAACCACGGCAGCCCAGTCTTCTCCACCAATGAGCTCGTGCACCCGTAAGATGTTCTCATGATGAAGGTTTCGCGTCTTCCGCACCTCCTCCTTCAGCGCCACCCGCAAATCGGGATCTGCCGCCACTTCGGCCGGGACAAAATGCAAGCACACCTGCCGACCTGCGACCTCATCCTCTGCGATCCACACCGGGAACTCGCCCAGGGCTGAGGGGATAACGTTGCGCAATGTAAAAGTCTCCGAAATCCGCTGCCCCGCCTTAAGGTACTCGGGATCAAAGCCGACAGTGGATTGCGCACTTGTGCTGCCAGGGAATTCGTTGGGCATCTGAGGAACTGCTAAGGTGAACAAAGCGCCTCCGCTAGGCAAACAACGCCTAGCAGAAAACGCACCGGCCCTCGGAGAGGCACCCGCCAAAGCTCCAAACCAGTCACCTACCGGTACTCCGTTTAACACTGATTCGCCAACACGAAATTCCCTGATCGAGCGCGAATCCACTCCCGCCATGCTTTGGTTCTGGAGCAGTGGCACTTTTTCCCACAAAACTCCGCCCTGTTCCCAGAGCCCCACTATGGATCCCCACTTCACTGCTGAGTACTTCTACAACGGCGTTCAAATTACGCACGTCGACCAGTTCCTCCAATACGCCCAATCTGCCGACGCCTCAGACGTCCACCTTTGCAGCGGCGCAGCCCCCACCTGGCGGCGCAACGGCAACATCGAGCCCATTTTCCCGGACGCGGAGATTTTGACGGAAGGTCACACGCGCATGCTGGCGGAAAGCTTTTTGGGGGAGGAGCGGCTGGGCGTGCTGGACAGTCGGGGGGATGTTGATTTTGCTTACGATGGTGGCTACGGACGGTTTCGCTCGTCTGTCGTGCGGCAACGCGTTGGGTTTGACCTAGTCTTCCGGATTATCCACGCACAGTTACGCACCCTAGAGCAGCTCGGGCTGCCCGAGAGCCTCAAGTCTCTCACCCAATTTCACAACGGCTTAGTTCTGGTAACTGGGCCTGTCGGCTCTGGAAAATCCACCACACTGGCTGCGCTCGTGGAAGCAATCAACCAGGAGCGCACCGACCACATCATCACCCTAGAAGATCCGATCGAGTATCTCATCCCCTCGGCGAACTGCCACGTGACGCAGCGGGAAGTGCGCACGCACACAAAAAGTTTTGCGGCGGCTCTGCGCGGCGCTTTGCGTGAGGATCCAGATGTTATCATGGTGGGCGAAATGCGCGATTTGGAGACAATCCAGCTCGCCATCAGCGCGTCAGAAACAGGTCACCTCGTGCTCGGCACGCTCCACACGGGCAATGCAGCGCGAACCTTGGACCGCGTACTCGACGTGTTTCCCTCCGATCAGCGGGATCAAATCCGCGTGATGGTCTCTGAATCACTGCGTGGGATTGTTTCCCAACAGCTCATTCCCCGGGCCGATGGTCAGGGCCGCGTCCTCGCCTTAGAGGTCCTCACCAACAACTCGGCCGTCGGCAATCTCATTCGAGACGGGAAAACATTCATGCTTCCAGGCGTCATTCAAACCGGCCGCAGAGCTGGGATGAAACTCATGGATGACTCGCTGATGGAGCTTTTAGAGGCGGGCACGATCACCGCCGAAGAAGCATACGTGCGGTGCGAACAAAAGTCCCTGTTCCGCAAACATCTGAAAGCCTAACCCCCACTACTCCCAATTTTCATTCGCCTTTTACTATGGCCTACATTGACCAATTTTTTCAGGTGCTCGTGAGTGCGGGCGGCTCCGACTTGCATCTAGCTCAGGGCGCGCCCCCTAAAATTCGGCAGCACGGCGGAGTCATCCCCATTCGACCTGAGCCATTGTCCGAGGAGGAAATGGCCTACATGATG
>CAIWVL010000205.1 GCA_903916085.1 uncultured Spartobacteria bacterium | reverse complement strand
TCGCCTCCAAGGCCACTCGCGCCTTGAACTCGGCACTGTGTACTCGTCTTTTGTTTTTCATGTTTCTGGTTGGTTATTCCCACCCAGAACCCTTCCCTCAAGCTTACGATCTCACTGGCTCCGTTTCCCCGCGCCGGCTCTGGCACCGAAAGCAGGAGGGATGCCGTACTGATTCGCTTTTGAAGTTTGGCGTAAAACACAAGATTATAGGGGCGTGGGAAACAGGTATTCTGTCGCCGGCGCCGCGCACCCGGAAAAACCGATTCGCAGACGTAAGATCATTGCGCGTCCTCCTGAGGGGACTTAGGGTGAGCTTCTGGCTTCTGGCTTCTGGACGTCCACTCGCATGTGGCGCTCGATCAGAAATGCTGAAGATTGCAAAGCATTTATTTGCAGCGCAGTAAGGGATCTGGGGCACACATCCAAGAGGTACACTGCGCCAACAGTCAGTCCCTCCGTTGTTTTTAACGGCACCCCAGCGTAGAAGCGATAAGATCGATCCATCCCGTCCACAAAATTGTACCCCGTCCCAATGGCCGTTTTGCAAACTGAGAGATGCGTTTTGAAATCGTCGTCTAGTAATAAATCGTCAATGATGAGCGGGTCTCCCGTGGCAACTACTTTTGCGGAAGCAGACCGTTCCCGAGGGAGTGTGATGTATTGCTCTGCTAATTCGGAATAATACCGGACTTCATCCTTCCGCACGATGGCGATCCCTGCGTCATAAACTTCCGTAAATTCTTTCAGCGTTTGTAAAACGTTTTTGAAAATAGGTGCGGCCGGTGCGCCAGCCAATTCATACGTTTCAACTGCAGCAAGGCGCAGTTCTTCGATTTGCTCTTTACTCTGTGATGGAGCATCGTACGCGGATCCCAATCCCCACGCTTTGGGAAGCTCTTCCACTGATGTAAGCGATTTAGAAAGAATCCGCCCAGCATCAGAACCCAAAGCGTCGGCAAGTAAAACAAAGTTGCTGATCGCTAGATTGCGCTGTCCGCGTTCAATGTCTCCGATGTAGCTACGGTGCAGGCCGGACAAAGCGGCTAGTTTCTCTTGTGAGAGTCCAAGCGTCCCCCTGAGGCGGCTCACCTCCTGCCCAATACCTTTAAGAAGTTGCTCCTGAAACCTAGCGAAAATCACCAGGAAAATTTACGTACAGTTGAGTAGACAAATCTACCGAATCGGAGTGTCAAAGTTTAGCGGTTGTTGTAGTCTAACTTTGCGTTTTCGTGTTACCCATACGCCGCAAGGGCGCATTGAATTTAGGCGGCTTTGCAGCGAGATCTACCAGAATAAAGACCTCGCCCTGATGCGTTGCTGGCACTCTTGCCGGCGCGCGTTCGGTAGTGGTGTGGTGTCGCTTGCGCCCAACCACCGCTTTGAATCCCTCGGGTTCAGGAAGATGTGCGTGCTGCTTCGTGTCTGTTAATTCAGGCTTAAACGCAGGCGCGCGCGGGTTCTCAACTCAACCCGTACCCCTCTCTAAAATGGCCAATCCCCCAGCCTCATGGTGTTGCCGTGAGCTGGCATAGGCCGCTCCTGCCAGGCTGCGGAACCGGAATTGGAAAATCTCTTAAATAAACATAATGTTGATCGTTGCTGGTTCTGAAATAAGGATTCTCTAGGCCCGTCTGGCTTTTATTCTTCGGCATCCCCTTTATTCCCCATGAAGCTCACTTACTTCGGCCACTCTTGTTTTTCTGTCACCGTTCCTTCTTCAAGCGGAGACGCCTGTCTGCTCTTTGATCCCTTCCTTTCCAGCAACCCCTTGGCTGCGTCCGCCGGGTTTACCGCGGACTCTCCTGAAGCCGACTTTGTCCTCATCACCCACGGGCACTTTGATCATGTTGAAGATGCTGTCTCTATACTTCAACGTACCGGTGCCACAGCGATTGCGGCCTACGAAGTCTGTGAATGGCTCCGAAAGAAAGGCATTCCCGCTGGGCAACTTCACCACATGAACCTAGGTGGCTCGGCCCAGTTTCCGTTCGGCTCGGTGCAAATGGTGAAAGCTGTTCATTCAAGCACCATGCCCGACGACGCCCCTGGTGGAAGCCCGGGCGGCTTTGTGGTCAGGACGGCTGCGGGTGCTTTCTATTACGCAGGAGACACGGCGCTCACGCTAGACATGCAGCTTATTCCCAAGCGCGGCCCGATTCGCTTTGCGATACTACCCGTCGGGGACACGTTCACGATGGATGTGCAAGATGCGTTGGAGGCCGCTCGTTTTGTGGAATGCGACGAGGTCGTTGGCGTCCACTTCAATACCTGGCCGCCGATCGCGATCGACTCCGTTGCCGCGACTTCTCAGTTTGCGAATGCGGGCAAAAAGCTGCATCTGCTTGCAGCGGGTGGCGCGGTGTCCTTTGAGTAACGGCACCAGCAAATGGACTCTTTCGTCTGCTAAAGTCCGCTGTTGTCTGGGTGCGTCATTTCAGCTTCTCTCCTTCTGCCGCTCTCAGAACGGCGTGTCTACTGCGTCATGTTTGTTTAAATGCCGTGCTGAGAATGCATGTGTCCTCGAGGTTCATACATTGCATTCTCAGCCTGATCCGCAACGTGTGGTTGGGCTTCAAAACTCCGACTGCCTGAGCTCACGGCTTAAAGAGCCGGAGTCATCCCGATGAAAAAATTCCTTCTCCTGACTCTATTCCTTCTTTTTTTCCAACGATTCTCGGGGGGCATTGACTCACCGGCACTCGTGAGCCACCCCCCGGACTTCAACGACTTCTCGATAAAACCTGTCACGCAGCGCCCCTGCCTTCTTATGGATGCGGCAGATGTTCCAGAAGTTAGACGTCGCTGGGAATCCATCCCGAATCTTCCAAAGCGCGATCCTAAAGCCATGGGCTATACCCTCTACGCGCTTCTTTATGGCGACGAGGTAGCGAAGAGAAAGGCGACGGCGGAATTTCTGAAAGAGGTTCGCACCCATTTGAGCGGCGATGTCGTTGCGCAGTTTGGTATGGATAATTCCTATTCGACGCTCCGGCGCTGTCGACGCCTTAAGGAGATGCTCTATGAGTACGATATCATCGCTTCCTTTGGCATGCTGACCAAGGAGGAGGAAACGGAATTTCGCGAGGATGCCGTTAGGGCTGCGAAGTTTTTGGTAGGGGACGATCCTGCGAAGTTTCCCTCACCTCAAAGCCCAGCTACCAATGGACTCGAATTTCCTACCGGCTTTTCCACTTGCAACCGCTGGCCCGACCAATACATCGGGGCGGCCCTTGTCGGATTGAACTTCCCCGAGGAACCACTGGCCAAAGAGTGGGTGAAGTATGCTGCCCAGCAGACTGAATTTGCTTTGGATCACGGTAACTGGGACGGCGTCTGGAACGAGGTTCCCAGGTACCACGACGCCACACTGCGGATTTTAAGCGGTCTACTACCGGCGCTGGAGCGGCGTACCGGCATTGATTTCTATCAAAATCCCAACCTCAAGCCATTGCTCGACTGGTACGTGCGCTTCTCTTCGCCGCTAGTCCGCTTCCCGGAAACTACCAAACACAATCCCAAAGGAGAGCCGACGACTCCTGTTTGGGGGGACAGCAACTACAACAGCGAGTGCTTCAGTACCCCCATTCTGTACGCACCCTATTATCTGAAAACCGATCCTTCTTTCGTCAAACGCCTGATGTGGATGTGGCGCCGAGGTGGCAGCCCATTGGGGGGCGATCGCCTTTCGTTCCCCATCCTTGCCGACCCAAGCCTGCCCGATGAACCCCAGATTCTGGGGAGTGATTTCTCTCGGAGGATGGGCCTCGTCTTGTTGCGCTCGGGATTTGATACCCCCGACGAGACGATGGTGTTCATGCGGGGCGGGCAACAAGGGATCTCTCACAAACGGGCGGATCTCGGCTCGATTGATCTCTTCAGTCAAGGCATTCCCCTGGCGCTTGGATCCCAATCAGGCCCCTATGGCCCCGGGATTGAGTGGAATCGCTCCCAGATCTCCAATAATGATGTTGTCTTCGGAAAAAAACCGCGCGATCCCCGTGAGTGCAGCGGCAAGGTGGACGCATTCTTCACCAGCCCACAGGTCGATTATGCTGTTGCTGATTGCTCGCGCCCGGCTGGTCGATTTGTTAAGCCAGAAGAAGCGTTCTATTGGCGCCGCCATCTTTTGCTCGTCAAGAACCCTGACTACCTTGTCGTCTGGGACGAAATCTCTTCCCCAATGTCCTCGGAATGGTATCTCCATACCACGGGTGCAAAACTCCTCTGGAGCAAGGGTCGGATCACCTCGAAGACCGCTTACAACGCTGACCTTGATGTCCATGTCCTTTCACCCGCTGCCCCACTGATTCCGAACGAGCAGGAGGGGGTCTTTGGTCTGAAGGGCAAGCGGGAAGCGCCCTATCCCTTTGACACGCTCAAGTACTTCAGCATTCCCGCGCAGCCTGGCGAAGGATTCCTGACCGTACTCCATCCACGCAAGCCCGATGATGCATCGCTCATCACCACACGCCTTTCCTCAAGCGTTGATAAAGTCAGTCTTAATGTCGCCCACGGCAACTCGAAAGACCTCATCATTATCGGTAAAGATGGGGCCTCCTTCCAGCGGGACATGAACCAGACCATCACGATTCCCGCAAGAGGGGAATAAATGGGCCCCAGGCTTCGAGCAACTCATTCTTTGGTGTGAGAAATGGTATCAATCTACGTTTCAGCCCAAGCCAACCCTCCACGGTCTATTCCAGAGCTGCAAGCTGTCTATTCCCCTGAGGAACCACGTGCTTAGCCTTGCTTTCGTTTCGCGGACCGGCGTTATCGGACTGTTAATTTTAATCCTTGATGAAGACACTCGTTATCCTAGCACATCCGAACATTCAGGGCTCGCGGGTCAACCAACGTTTGATCCAACAGGTCCGTAATCATCCGGAGATCACTGTCCATGAACTTTACTCCTCTTATCCCGATTGGATCATTGATGTCCCAAGAGAGCAGGAATTGCTGGAAACGCACGACCGCATTGTATTTCAGTTTCCTCTCTATTGGTACTCCACTCCTCCGCTACTGAAGAAGTGGCAGGATGATGTGCTGACTTACGGGTGGGCTTATGGGAGTCAGGGAAAAAAACTGCGCGGAAAGGAGTTACTCGTTGCCACAAGCATCGGGGGTCGCCAGGAGGTCTATCAGGCCGGCGGCCGCAATCATTTCACAATGAGTGAGATCCTTCGCCCCCTTCAAGCTACCTCAAACATGTGTGGGATGACTTACCTGCCCGCCTTTGTTGTGGAGGGAGCTTCCGATGAAAACCAGCTAGCACAGGCTGCAATCCGATACGCCGATCGGATCCGGCAACGGACTGCTTCTTGAAAGCGAGACTACAGAAAACCAGGAAGGACTGATCTTAAATGGGATGAGTCATCCCTAGACTATGATGGTGAGCGCTCCTCTATTAAAAATGTAGCATGACCCAAACGCGTCTTGAAGCTTTTGTCGGCGGGGTAATTGCAATCATCACTACGATCATCGTACTGTAGAATGGTTCCTGTAGCCTCAATTTGCGTTTCAGGCAAACGGCGTCAAACGGGATAAATTAGGGGTTTATCTGTGTGATTCTAATTCAAAGCTATGCGTGCAATATAAACGTAAAAAGGAATTCCCAAAATAATGTTGAGCGGAAATGTCACTCCAAGCGACATCCCAAAATAGAGAGCCGGACGTGCCTCTGGGATTGCGAATCTCAGGGCTGCGGGCACGGCTATGTAGGAGGCGCTTGCAGAGAGTATCATGAGCAAGGCTCCATCTCCTTGCGAGAGACCAGCGAACTTTGAAACAGCGAGTGCCACGAATGCGTGTACCACAGGACCGATTGCCGCATAGGCAACCAACCACGGCGATGTACCTTTAGTTTGGAGCGCGTTTTTGGCAGCCATAAGCCCCATATCAAGGAGGAAGAAGGCTAGCATGCCTTTAAACAAATCTCCCGAAAAAGGCTTCATGGCGGCCTTGCCTACATCGCCTGTTAAAAAACCGATTACCATTGAGCCAAGGAGGAGAATCTGGGCTCCATCTGTCAAAGATTCATGTAAGATTCCAGAAATGGATGTAACCCTCGCTGGTTCCGCACTATTCAACGAGGGGCTTTCTCTGAGCGCGTTTGCAAACAGCACTGCCATCATGATGGCAGGGGATTCCATCAACGCCATCGCTGCCGCCATGTGACCACCATACACAATGTGGTTTGTTTCAAGATACTGGGTCGCAGTGATAAAAGTCACAGCACTTACCGAACCGTAGGTCGCAGCGATTGCTGCAGCATCAAAGCCAGACACCAAGCGCTTCAAAATGATGTACCCAGTCGCCGGAATGGCAATCGCGAGGAGCACGGCGCACGCGAGAGTACTAATGATTTGGGAGGTAAAGCCGGAATGGGCGAGCGCAAACCCGCCCTTCAGACCGAGTGCCATGAGAAGGTAAAGGGAAAGAAAGCGGGAGATTTGCGGCGGTATTTCTAGGTTAGATTTGATGACGCCAGCCAGAGCACCGAGGGCAAAAAACAGGATCGCAGGGTCTACAAGGTTTTCCATGATGAAGTTTCGGAGTTGAGTCCTCAGATTATCAGCTTGAGTCCATAATCCATAATCGATTTATTAAAGCTTTAGTATAACTTTTTAGTTATGAGTGTAACGTTCCGGCAGCTCAAATTGTTCTTGGCGTTGACTGAAACCCGAAGCATCACAGGGGTTGCGCGCAAAATGCACGTGAGTCAGCCCACCGTGTCTATGCAGCTCCGTGAGCTCGCTGAAAGCGTGGGACTGCCTTTATATGAAATCATCTCTAAGCGGCTCGCTCTCACGGCCGCAGGCGAGGAGTTAGCGATTTCCGCGCGCGCCATGGTAAACGAGTGGTCAGCTTTCGAGGAACGGATAGGTGAGATGCAGGGGTTGACACGTGGGCAACTTCGAATTTCGGTGGTGAGCACTGCTAAATACTTTATTCCCAGACTTCTCGGTGCATTTTGCAGAAAGTATCCTGAAATCGAAGTTTCCCTAGAGGTTCTAAACAGGGAGGGCGTCGTGAACCGACTGCGGGGAAATCTTGACGACTGTTACGTCATGTCAATGCCCCCAACTGATTTAGAATTAGAGAAGCGCATCTTCATGGCAAACCCGCTTGTGGTGATAGCCCCCTCTGGACACCGTCTTGCACAACAGACCCGCCTAGAGTTGCGACAACTGATCCAAGAAAGGTTTATTCTCAGAGAACGAGGTTCAGGCACTCGCCTTGCCTGCGATGCATTTTTTTCTGCGCACGATTTCAAACCAACTGTGCGTTTAGAACTCGGGAGCAACGAGGCAATCAAACAGTCTGTTGCGGGGGGAATGGGGCTTTCTGTGATCTCCGTACATGCACTGAGCGAGCACTACGACGCTGAAGCTCTTAACGTCCTCAACGTGGACGGTTTTCCGATCCAGTCAAATTGGTATTCCGTAACGCCACTTGGGAAGCGGCTGTCACCTCCAGCTAGCGCATTTCTCGAATACCTGAAGGCGCATGCTATGGACGTGGAGTCCCATAAAACGGTGCCCCCTCAAGTTTTTGAGTCTGAATCAAAAAGGTGATGCCGCCGAAGAGCGCCGATCCATTGCCTGCAACGTTACGGCTCGATTCAGAGCCGGGATAAGCACGAAAATTACCAAGCAATTATCAAACAAAATACAGGCGTGGTTCGCCAAAACGAATGCCTGGTATGGGCTCTCCCGCATCAGAACGCCGGTTAACAGTTGGGACGAGGCCTCGCTCCACTGGATAAAGGGGAATGCTACTGCTGTGCTTAAGACTGCGCAGAGCGCGCTTGGAGCACCTGCTCCGGATGCGTTCAAAGTCCTTCTCCAGGGAGTGGAAGTGGCTTGCGTCGGGGGAATTTGACAAGCTGCATTGGCGGCAGATTGACCTCAACAACTGCGTCCATCCGTTATTTCCGGTAGGTGGTATTAGGCTTTTAAGCGTTCAAGAAGCCGCCCGATGGACTGGCGCTCTGGCGTCTCACAATTCACAATAAACGCCTCGCCTGCAATAATCGCCACAATGGC
Source organism: uncultured Spartobacteria bacterium (assembly GCA_903916085.1). GTDB lineage: Bacteria > Verrucomicrobiota > Verrucomicrobiia > Chthoniobacterales > Chthoniobacteraceae > Chth-196. The sequence goes on along the minus strand of CAIWVL010000205.1, from coordinate 3,044 downwards.
ATTTTGTCCGTATTGAAGGCCAATTTCGTTGGCTCGGTCCAAGGAAATGCCAACGATTCCCCAGCCGGCTTCTTGATGCGTGAGATCTGCGGAGCATCCCGTGACTCGAAAATGTTCGAGCTGTTCCTGTTCAAGCTGAGTGCGAAGGCGGACATCGGCCTGGCGGTTTTCTTGCTCGGAAAGGATGCGCTTTGGGTTCCAAGCGGTGATGATGTGAAATTCTTCGTTGTCCACCGACTTAAACCAAGCGTAAGACAGACTCACACCACTGACTGTCACCCCAAAGTTTGCGTTCGTGCCCGCCACCACCGTCACTGGAGCCGGGTGCGTGGTCACCGGTATCGTAATGCTCGCAGCGTAATTCGGACTAGCTGTACCAAAACTCATCACTCGGAAACGCAGTACGTTTTTGACTCCCTTGGACAGGGCATTGAGTCGATACTTGCGTAGCGCCCAATTTCTCGCTTTGAACGCGGGAAACCGGCCATACGCGTGGTCGCCATCCGGTGAGGCCCCAGCGAGGCAAACAGCCCCTCTTTCTATCACTCAAGTCGACGTAGGTCAGGACTTTAATTGCACGAGCAGAATTGTCGGGCTGGTGGTCGGTAAATCGGGCCGTTTTATTCGGCAGGGCCGGTGCTGCTCCTTTCCTAATTGGCACCAAGTAAACACCAGCGGCGCCAAGTAAGCGCTAACTTCTCGCGTAAGTCCCCCTGAGAGAGGGAGCCGGCAGTCGGGCTCGAACCGACGACCTGCTGATTACAAATCAGGTAGTCGCCCTCTTTTAATTCCAATCTACAGAGTAAAATGAGACCGCTTGAGACCTCCTGAACCCGCCTGAGACTTGATTTTTACTCTGGATAACTGTACTTTAACTGTACCGAAATTTCAGCAGAAAAATACTTACCCACTTTCATGGCTCGCGACGTCACCCATAAGCCCACCAAAATACGCAAAGGCGGTAAGTCAAAATGGCGTGTTTACTTCGCCGCAGGGGAGATTGCTGAAACCGCCAAATTGAAGGAGTTTCAAACTCAAGGTGAGGCAATCGAGTTTGTCCGTGAGTTCAGGTCTCGTCGTGACCAACTGGGCTCTCTGGCCAGCCAAACTACGACGCCAGAGCTGATCCAAGCCAAGCAGGCATCCTCTGTTCTTTCCGGGAGCGGGCTTTCCGTGGTGGATGCAGCCAGAATGGTGGCAGCGAAGATTGAGTCTGAACGCAAGTCTGAGACCTTGGACCTCGGATTTGAACGGTACATGGCTGACTGCGAGCGCAGGCTTAAAAGTCCGAAGCACATCAGAGATCTGAATCAGACGCGTAACCTCTTCTCGCCGCTTCTAGAGCAGCTGTTGGTCAATCTGACCGGAGACCAAATCGACGTCACGCTGGCCAGTCTCCCTCCCGCTTCTCGAAACCTAAAAATCCGACACCTCAAGGCGGTGCTTAACTATTGCATCAAGCAGGATTGGCTATCTTCAACCCCTTTGAAGCGGGTTGAGCTCGCCCCCATTAGGCCCAAGGAAATTGAGACCTACAGCCCCGAGCAAGTACGTGCGATCATGGATGCCGTGGTACAAACCCATCTTGAAGCAGTGCCCTTTTTCGCTATCAGCTTTTTTGCTGGGACCCGTCCTGAAGAGATCATGAAGCTGGAGTGGTCTGCTTTTACCGATGACGGGCAGCTCTGCATCACTGCAGCCGTCAACAAGACACGCACAAAGCGGTTCACTACAGTTACGCCCACCCTCCAAGCGTGGCTGGATTGGTTTGTTGCACAAGGAGGCGTGAAGACGGGGTATGTTTTTCCAAAGTCCCAGATGACCCTGATCCGTATCCGCCGGAAAGTGGCAGAGATTGCAGGGGTGGAATGGATCCAAGACGGAGCCAGAAAGACATTTGCTTCCGCTCACTACAAGATTCACCAGGATGCGCTCAAAACGGCCTATGAACTCGGGCATCGTGGTACAACCATGCTGCATACCCACTACAACCAGAACATGCGTAGAGACGATGCTGTACGATTCTGGGACATCCTGCCGCGATGATAAAAGCCCTCTCTCTTTGCCTGATACGAGCGTGCATGGCTTGTTCTAGAGGGGTTGCTGGCCACTCAAGGCTAGATTTGCTCGCCGGGCGGGGTGTTTGAAAAGCGTGTCCTTAATAAAGCCAGATTTTAACATCTGTCCGTTTTCTAATCAGCGGCTTGCGGCTTTCATAAAAAACGAGTAACAGTTAAAGCGTGCTTTTATCTGCCCACAGAAATCCACTCAAAGAGCTTCAGACGAGGCTTCCTCGAGGTATTCCTATCGACATCCAGGCTGCGAGATCTGTAGGGGTGTCCTCCGCGCTTGCCTGGCATTATCTCCAGACCGGCTGGCTGGTTCGGTTAGAACGTGGCGTGTTCATGTTTCCCAATGACGAGCTTCAGCGTGATCCCTGCCTGAAGTTCCTTGCAAAACGGATCCCCGGTTTGCATGTGGGTGGAAAGACGGCGTTGGCTTGGAGGGGATTTCGCCACAACGTATCGTCACGAGAACATCTAGTTGTTTGGGGTGATGTGCGGCGGAGTCTGCCGGATTGGTTTGTCAGTCGATTTCCATGCCGCTACGTCTCCAAAAACCTTTTTTCAAAGGATCTTCCCCTCGGCTTCGGTCTTCAGTCTTTGCCAGAAGCACCGGATGGTCCTCTTGTATCCGTACCTGAACGCGCCCTTTTAGAAATGCTAACCGAGGTGGGAGTGAAGCAAGGCGTAGAGGAAGCTCGCAACATCATGGAGTCGGTACGCTCGTTGCGGTTAGATGTACTAGCCACACTTCTTGAACACTGTCCTCGGGTGAAAGCACATCGTCTCTGCGTCCAATGGGCAGAGGAGCTGGCCCTTGATTGGGCGGCTCTCGCCAGAAAGTCTCTCAGGACGGGAACAGGTCGTTGGAGCAGTAGGCTCAAGGATGGCACCACCCTGACTCTAAAACCCTAATGGACAAAACCTACGTCGATACAGTCCGACTGTTGCTGGCAGCGGCTCCTCACGTGTTCCACTCCG
>CAIWVL010000204.1 GCA_903916085.1 uncultured Spartobacteria bacterium | reverse complement strand
CTTCTGACGGATTTTCACATGAATAGATCGCACGGAAAAGGTGTGCACGCAGGAAAAACGTACACAATCATGCACACTTTTTTTGTCCAAAGGCGTGCACGGCTGACGTCCGCTGTCCAGCTGTGGCCCTCTGGTCTGGGCAAGAAGAAGGCCTGTAAGTCTCTGTTTACAGAGTAATTACAGGCCTGAGAGGGACTTAAAAAGATGGAGCGGGTGAAGGGAATCGAACCCTCGTATGCAGCTTGGGAAGCTGCCGTTCTACCATTGAACTACACCCGCATTCTACCGCTCAAACTATCCCCACATTAACTGACGTACGCAGTTTGTGAGCTCTAGTACCAAGACAGAATCCCAGGAGCGAAGTTCTTTTTACTATCTGAACACTGATCTTTGCCAAGAGAAAAAACACCGACGCCGCCCGAAATCGGTGTCCAGACTGCGTCGTCTGTGTCGCCCGGAGTCGCAGCGTAGAACTTAAGCGTCTTCCCGGAGTACTTTAAGGAGCCGTCGTAGTCCCCATCTACGCAGATGCCGTAGGTGTAGCCCCAAGGATCATACAGGGCGCCTTCGGTGGAAAGGCCTCCAGTCCAGCCGCCTGTCGAACTCTTGCGCGCAGTTTTATTTTCGTAGTACACCACTCCCCTAGGGTTAATGTCGGTGTCCTTGGCGGTGAGGGCCTTAAGCACTTCACTGTTACCAGCGTCATCTGTGCCCGCCTCGTAGGGGGCGTCGTCTTTTTTGGAGATGGCTACGGGGTAGCGCGAATAGTCTGTGTAAAACGCTCGAATTGCGGTGGATAGGCCAGTGCAATCGTTGCGGGCTTGGGCGGTACGAGCTTGGCTACGGATGGCACCTGCGCCGTTGACGGCGAGGCTCATGAGGATGCCTAGGATCGTGATAACCACTAGGAGTTCAATCAGGGTGAAACCGGCGCGTGAACCAAATCGCTCTTGTGTGTTCATGGGGATTGTTTCTTAGGCTAAATCTGAGGCGAGGCTGTGACAACGCATTTGGCGAGATTTCAAGAGTACGGAAGAGATCCGGGTAGAAGGCCGTTGGTGAAAGAAAGTGGGGCACGTGCGTGCCCGTGGTGGCGTTTTGGTTGAGAGTTTGCTTTTATCTTGGGCAACTATGTTTTGGTGCGAAGAAGTTGCTGCCCAGTGTCAAGGTCCTCAGATCATTAACGACTCAAAGACGCCCTCGGGTCGAGTGCACGTGGGTGCGCTGCGAGGGGTTCTGATTCATGATGCCATTTTCCGGACTTTGCAGTCTAAGGGGGTTGAGGCGAGGTATCTATTTGGGGTGGACGACTATGATCCGCTAGACGAGATTCCCGCCGGCAAGGGGGAGCACTTTGAGAAGTACCTGGGCCAGCCACTGTGCAATGTGCCGTCGCCAGATGGTTCGGATGCCTCCGACATGGCTGAGCATTACATGGGAGAGTTTTGGGGCGTATTTCGTGAGTTAGGCGTGAAGGTTGAGCCGTACCGGATGCGGGACGTCTACCGTTCGGGGCGGTTCAACGCTGTCATCGACACGATCTTGCAGAATGCCGATATCGTGCGCCGGGTTTACAAGGAGGTATCTAATTCCGATCGGCCACCGACATGGTACCCGTTTCAGGTGGTGTGCGAGCAGTGTGGGCGCATTGGCACTACGGAAGTGTATGCTTACGACGGGGCGCAGGTCAGTTACCGTTGCCGGGAAAACATGGTCAAGTGGGCGCGGGGTTGCGGACACGAGGGGCGTATGTCGCCCTTTGACGGTCGCGGAAAGCTTCCATGGAAACTAGAATGGGTGGCGAAGTGGGTGACTTTCCCAGTGAGCATCGAGGGTGCCGGTAAGGATCACTCGACGAAGGGCGGCTCGCGTGACGTTGCCGCTGCCTGTTTGCGCGCGATTTTCCAGAAGGAACCTCCGAAAAACGTGCCTTATGAGTTCTTTCTTGTCGGCGGAGCCAAAATGTCGTCCTCGCGCGGGGTGGGGGCGAGTGCACGGGACATGACCGATTTACTACCACCAGAGGT
>CAIWVL010000203.1 GCA_903916085.1 uncultured Spartobacteria bacterium | reverse complement strand
CCCAACTAAACCAAGCCAATCCTTCCAGCTTTCAGTCTACTAGAAGACGATTTTACAGACAAAAAGTTGCGCGGCCATTGCTTCCGTGAGATAAGTGACGACATCCATCCTGAGAGGGCCGCCATTATCCCTCAATGCGACCTCCGCCAGTCTTGTTCGCTCGGCCCGAGCCTTCTCACCTACGCCGCTGTACGGGGCTAGGCGAACCACCCTTTCAAATACCGCGTCTGCAGCACTTGTGTGTCCACATTCCAGCAGTGCCTTGCCGTAGTTGTAAGCCACAGCCACATCTTTAGGTAACAACTCCGAGGCCTTCTTAAGATAAGGCAGTCCTGCAGAGGGATTATCACTCGCCAAGAGAGCCCCCAGGTTTCGTAATGTATACGGGTTCTCTGGGTTAATCTCGTGACTGTGTTCAATAGCCTCCAGCGCAAGTACCCGATCTCCTTTGCGTTGATAGGCTATCCCAAGAGCATTCCACACATCGGCAGACTCCGGATGTTCTTCGACCTCGGTTTTGAGAAGGGCTAAGGCTTCATCGACCTTCCCTTTGTCACTCCACAACATCGCCAAGTTGAACGCCGTTAATGCCGGTGGCCGTTCCAGCTTCATTAAACTCAGTAAAATGGCCTCGGCCTCTACTAAAGCGCCGCGGTTGAGTAACTCGATTGCGTACTGGAACAGCTTCCCACTGTCTGCGCCGGAGGTTGGGATCCAGCTCACAGTCAACTGGCCGTCATGCACCGTGATGTTAGTCTGGCCCCCAAAGGGCTGAAATCGCTCAGAAAGATGCTGCACCACGGCTTCCCTCAACAGGTCAGGGTTCGCTTGCAGTAGCTTTCCGTCGATAGGCAGTACGCTGAGGTCAAAGTCTGTCAGCGGAATCTTAAATAGAATGGGGTCGGTGTTCACGAAGGGCGCAAATTCCAGCGGTACCAATCTGACATACCCAACTCCTCGCCCCAAGCGTCCACTGCTCCTGAGTACGCCGTTGGGCTGAACGGCTCGATCCCATCCAAAAGGTTGGCCAGTTTCCGTCCTTGAGTCAAAGCACCCACCGCCTCGTAGGGGATGAGCGCCACCTTGGATCCAATCAAGTCACACCAGGCCGCAGCATAGGCAGCGTTGATGGCAAAGCTCTTGGAATAAATCTCTTCAGGACATGTCTCGCGTACCTTCGGCGACAAAACTTCCGATGTGCCACGCAGATAAGCGCCCACATAGCGGGCCTGCTCTTCTCTGTGTCGTGGGTATTCGTTGAAAAACCAGCGACCGGAAAGGAGCTCAAGCGGTGTTGAGTTCAGCTGTTGAAGAAGCCCCGTTACAAGCATGTCGCTGTACTTGGCTGCATTTGGCGCAGGAGTGCCCTTGCGCTCCACCTTCTGGGCAATTTTACGTCGGATGTACTCCGCCTTTTCAGGATTCTCGACGAAATCACGCACGCCAGCTGGGTCTGCCCACTTGAAAAGAAGTCCCGCTAGCTGCAGTGCTACGAGATAAGTGGCGCTTTCCTGATGTCTTGGATGAATCAGGATTGAGTGGACTGGTGCTTCTTTGGAAGCAGAGCGCATCTTGATGCTGGTAGCCTGCTCATCGTCAGCCGTCACGACGACTGGGTAACCGGTGCGCTGTTCGACAAGATCGCAGAGTGATTTTAGGGCAGGAGGCGTCACGAGGTAAGGCGGACAACTTAGAGTAGCGGGGCAAACCGAGCAAGACCTACACGCGTCACGCCGTAGCCCAAGTTTGGGATGTCATTTCGAAGATTCCCCAGTTTGGCGGCTTTGTAGTGGAGCCTTCAGCGTTCTGAATCTGGCCGCTTTGTTCGAGTTCGTCATTTCATGAAGCGGGTGTAGTTTTGCCTCCCGGCAGCAGGCGTATCTGATTAGCCCAAATTACTTGGAAAATGACATCCGAAGCATTGCTGGCAGGCTCGAGGTGGCCGACACACAGTCGATAATTTCTATCCCGCTTGAAGAGCTCCGCAGGCGTCGAGTAGCTCAGCGGGGGGGGCGAGACGCATTGCAATTATTCCTCTAATTGTTTCCATGGACTTTGGCTTTCAGCTTGCTCTCGAACAGTTCCCTATTCAGAACCTCGTCCCGAAAGCGGGTGTTGAAGCCCTACGAGCAAAAAGTGCTGTGAATCGGGCCTCAGCATTGAGCAGATTTTCGGACGATAAAAAATAGTGAAGTATTCGTGCTTTCCTGCTAGGCCTAGGAAATCTGTGAAATTTCAAGAATTCATTGAGAATGGAGATTTAGCCAACATTCGCTCCCAAGCTGATCTGCTTAGTGCCGCTATTGGCCTGACTTGGGGGCTTGGTGT
>CAIWVL010000202.1 GCA_903916085.1 uncultured Spartobacteria bacterium | reverse complement strand
TAACCTTCGAAATAAGTTTTTATAAAAGCTCCGCGTTCTCCGCATCTCCGCGTGATGTTGCCTTTTTTTAGGCGCTCTAAAAGCAGAAATGCGGTCCTTCGAAACCGCATTCTAGGACGAATTCCCCACTCTCGCCGAACGCTCCCTGTTGGTACAAGTCAGTATCATTTAGCACTACATGGCTCTTTACTGCTGTAACATTTGCATATCTTGCAACCACGTTTCTTAGCTACCTTTATGTGATTTGAGTCGCCTTTCTGCAAAAAACCTCCGTTGATCTAAGGACCTCAGCTGGTGTGCAGTTGCCCCGCCAACCAGCGCCTGCAAGATGCTCACAGATTATCACGCCAAATACCTCGCCTACGAGCTGACCAAACGCTGTCCATCGGATAGCGTTGAGAAGCTCGCGGGGGCGGTGGCGAGTGCCCAGGTCGATCTGAACCCACATCAGGTGGATGCGGCTCTGTTTGCCTTCCGCTCACCTTTGTCCAAGGGCGCTATCCTTGCGGATGAAGTGGGACTGGGGAAAACTATCGAGGCGGGGCTCGTGGTCTCTCAGAAGTGGGCGGAGCGAAAACGGCGCATTCTAATCATCACGCCCTCCAATCTTCGCAAACAGTGGCACCAAGAGTTGAGCGAGAAGTTCTTTCTTAATTGCCAGATTTTGGAGGCTAAATCCTACAACGCCTGCATCAAACAGGGACACTTTCGCCCTTTTGAACCGAAGCAGGACGCCATCACTATTTGTTCTTACCAGTTTGCACGAAACAAGGCATCCGACGTTGCAACCACCGAATGGGACTTGGTTGTCGTCGATGAAGCCCACAGGCTTCGGAACGTCTATAAACCGGCCAACATCATCGCCAACGTGCTGAAGAAGGCGTTAAAGGAACGACACAAGCTTCTCCTGACCGCAACACCGTTACAAAACTCCCTCCTGGAGCTGTTCGGCCTTGTCAGTATCATTGATGAACACGCATTTGGCGACTTGAAGAGTTTTCGCGAACAGTTTGCAAATCTCAGTCAGCAACAGGTTTTCGACACTCTCAAAGCGCGTCTGAAGCCGGTCTGCCACCGGACACTACGACGGCAAGTGATGGCTTATGTGCCATTTACAAAACGTTACGCGATGGTCGAACCATTCGATCCGGGTGAGAGTGAGGACAAGCTTTACCACTTGGTTTCTAATTACCTTCAACGCCCTAATTTGCAGGCTCTTCCGCCAAGTCAGCGCACACTCATGACGCTCGTTCTGCGGAAACTGTTGGCGTCCTCCAGTTTCGCCATCGCGGGGGCGCTTACAACGCTGACGAATCGGCTCAAGGATCGGCTCAAATCGGGAGGAACCAGCCCTCTCGCTAGAAGACGAACTAGATCAAGACTACGAGGCGCTGGATGAAACCGCCGAAGAATGGGACGAGGACGAACCAGATGAGCCACTATCGGCCGCGGATAAAGCTGCCGTAAAAGAAGAGATCGCTGATCTGGAAGAATTCACCCGGATTGCGCTCTCTATTGACCACAATGCCAAAGGAAAAGCCTTACTGAAGGCTCTCGACGTGGCATTTGCCAAAGCTCGCGAACTCGGCGCGGCGGAAAAGGCCATCATTTTCACGGAGTCGCGCAAGACACAGAATTACCTCCTCCGTCTTCTTGGAGAGAGCTCCTATGCCGATGGCATTGTCCTGTTTAATGGCACAAACACGGATGACACCTCGAAGGCCATTTATGCCCGGTGGGCGGATAGGCATCAGGGAACGGACAAAATTAGCGGCTCGAAGACGGCAGACATGCGTTCGGCTCTGGTGGATTATTTCCGGAAAGAAGGCCGCATCATGATCGCCACGGAGGCCGGAGCGGAGGGCATCAACCTTCAGTTCTGTTCCCTCGTGGTGAATTACGATCTGCCGTGGAATCCTCAACGCATCGAACAGCGGATTGGTCGATGCCATCGGTACGGGCAAAAGCATGATGTCGTCGTGGTAAACTTCCTGAACCGGAAGAACGAAGCGGACCTTCGTGTGTTTCAGCTTCTGGACGAGAAATTTAATTTGTTCACGGGAGTCTTTGGGTCCAGTGATGAGGTGCTTGGCGCTATCGAGGCGGGGGTTGATTTCGAGAAACGAATCGCCGCCATTTACCAGACCTGCCGGAAACCTGATGAGATAAAGGCCGCGTTTGATCAGCTTCAGCTCGAAATAAACTTCGAGATCAATGAAGCGATGGCGTCCACACGGAGAAAGTTGTTGGAGAACTTCGATGATGAAGTTCGGGACAAACTCAAGGTTCGGGAGGAAACGTCAAAAGCCTCCTTGAATCGCTACGAGAGCCAACTCATGCAACTTACCCGACATGCGCTAAACGGTTATGCGCAGTTCCATGATGATTCGACCTTTGAACTCCTGACTCAGCCGTTTGAGGAAAAGTCTGGGATCACCCTGGGCCTTTACGAGCTGCCGCGCCGTTCTGGGCTGGGGCATCTCTATCGGTTGGGACACCCGCTCGCTGAACGCGTCATCACGCGGGCCAAAGAACGTAATTTGCCAGTTGCAGAGGTGGAGTTCCGTTACTCTGATTACGAGGGGAGAATCAGCATATTAGAACCACTCAAGGGCCAATCTGGCTGGCTCACACTTTCCCAGTTCACGGTGGAAGCATTGGATCAAGCTGAGGATCACCTCATCTTCGCCGGCTGCACTGACACCGGTGAACTTCTCGACGAAGAACAAGCCAGACGCATGTTCACTCTGCCTGGGAGTGTCCGCCCAGAGAGGGTGTTATCCTCTCCAGCACTTTCTACGCTCGATGCCGTGAAGAAAAACCGCCAGACTGAGATTGAACGCGGTGTTTCTGAACGGAATGCCCTCTTCTTCGAGGCTGAGGCAGAGAAGCTCGATGGTTGGGCCGACGACCTCAAGGTCGGCCTCGAACGGGAGATCAAAGAGTTCGATCGACTCATTAAAGAAGCCCGGAGGGAGGCTGTTGCTGCGGCAAGTCTGGAAGACAAGGTTGCTGGACAGCGTAAAATCAAAGCGCTGGAGCAACAACGGGGCGCAAAACGGCGCGCGATTTTTGAGGCACAAGACCAAATTGACTCCCAACGAGGAGAGCTCATTGAAGAAATTGAGAAGAAACTCACACGGCGTGATTCATCGCACGAGGTTTTCTGTCTAAAATGGCGACTTCTCTAACCATTTCCCCCTCATGGACGAATCAGTGTTTGAACCCGGTGAAGTTGATCCAGTCGAGTTCCAGCTGGTGAATGGCCACGACGTCCGTGTCGCAGTTGGTGAATTTTCGGAAAAACTCGATCCTGACGCCTGGCGCCTTGGTGTCATTGCTCGGAAGCAGTTTGCAATCAGACTGTATTGCAGCGAGGGAACCCTCCCGCTTAGACAAAAGCTTGCGCATCAACTGAATGATGGGAAAGAGTTTACTCGCGGATCTGTTCCCGAAATTTTCAAAGCCCTTAAGGAGCATCTCGCGAGTGGTGATTACCGAGAGCACGATGAGTTTGTTGATTTCTTTGATTGGTTCCTAGAAATGGTCCAGGAGAAGTGGGGAATGACTGGCGATGCAGTTGAACTTATGGAGAAGTGGCGCGGGGAACCGGCCCAGTTAGAAGATAAATGGAACGCTTTTTGTGACGAGGAAGAAGAGGAGGAGGATGTTGACTAATGCAACCAACTCTAATGTGCGAAAGCTCGAATTTGCGAAGCTACCGCAGACACGAGTTCATGAACTCGATTAACAATCGAAACGAACAATTCTCCGTCGACGTGAAGCACCCTTACCGGCTCCTGCTAGTAGCGGCTCACGCTGAAATACCACGAAAACCCAATGGTGGCTTGGATTGGCTTCGGATCACAGAAGCGAGGATCATCGAAGTCGCAGATACCTACGGAACATGAGTCCTAAATATCCATTGCAACCCGACTACGCCTTTCCTGCCGGCGATACCCTGATCGAAACGCTCGCTTGTCTGAGGCTTACCCAAAAGGAACTCGCCGTCCGCATGGGATGTCCCTTGGAAACAATCAACCACATCATTAAGGGAAGCGCTCATATTATGCCGGTAACGGCGCTGCAATTGGAAAAATTCACTGGTGTTCCCGCCTCATTTTGGATCACCACCGAGTCCAATTACCGGCAACACCTCGCCCGCTTGGCGGAAGAAAAACAGCAAAGGAAGTATGTGGACGGGTGTGCCGCCGAGCCGTTTTAACAAGCTGAAGCGCAAAGTCGAAATTGATTGAACTGGATTAGAATTATGAGTTCCAAAAAACAAAAACTCGAACTCACCTGGATCGGCAAGGACCACCGGCCTCGTCTGGAACCTCGTATCCTTCTTGAAGACACGGCTAAGTCGCACCATGCGCCTCAGCGGGTTTCCGAGAACGACATCTTCGATAACCGTCTTATTCAAGGTGACAATCTCCTCGCCCTGAAAGCCCTCGAACAGGAATTCACAGGTAAGGTGAAATGTATATTTATTGACCCGCCTTATAATACGGGAAGCGCATTTAGTCATTATGACGATGGCGTCGAGCATTCGCTTTGGTTGTCGCTTATGCGGGATCGGCTGGAGATTTTGAAGCGATTGCTTCGTCCGGACGGGGTCGTTTGCGTCCAAGCTGACGACAACGAAGGTCAATATCTGCGAGTGATGATGGATGAAGTCTTTGGCCGACAAAATTTTATAGCGACCTTCATCTGGCGAAAAGTTGACAGCCCAAACGACAACAAAGTCGTCGTTACTCCAGACCACGAATACATCTTTTGCTTTGCATCCGATGCCTCGCGAGCCCGCTTGTTTCGGAAATCTGACTCCTCAATTCTGGATGCGTATCGCCAGCGCGACGGCAAAGGACGACTGTATCGTGACAGGCTTTTAAAAAAGAATGGAAAGAACAGCCTGAGACAGGATCGACCATCAATGTTTTTTCCGCTGATTGCTCCAAATGGAGCGGAAGTTCTTCCAATACATGATGATGGATCAGAGGCTTGCTGGGCTATGGGGCGAGCAGGGATTGAGACTTTAGAACAAGGGGGCGATTTAATTTGGAAAAATCGAGGCACCGCTTCGGAGCATAAGTGGATTCCTTATTCACGAGAATATGCGCCCGAATCTCCCGAAAGACCATTCCCGACCATATGGGCTGACCTGCATACAACTAGACAGGCAAAAGCCCATCTGAAGGACGTCTTTGACGGAGAGGTCATGTTTGATACGCCGAAGCCGGAGCCACTAATCCAGCGGGTAATCGAACTTGCGACCAACCCCGGTGATCTTGTACTCGACTCGTTCCTTGGATCTGGGACCACGGCAGCGGTAGCGCACAAGATGGGGCGGCGGTGGATCGGGATTGAGCTTGGGGAACATTGCCACACGCATTGTTTGCCGCGGTTGAAAAAAGTCGTGGATGGTGCTGATCCCGGCGGAATCACGGAAGCTGTAGGCTGGAAAGGTGGCGGCGGGTTTCGTTATTACCGGCTCGCGCCTTCACTCCTAACTCAAGACAAGTGGGGCCATTGGGTCATCAGTAGCGAATACAACGCGCCGATGCTGGCGGAGGCCTTATGTAAACTGGAAGGGTTTACATTTGCGCCGAGCGAAACGGTTTACTGGCAACAAGGCCACAGCACCGAGCGCGACTTTATTTACACCACAACGTCAAACCTGAGCGACGACCAGCTCCAACAACTGAGTGAGGAAGTTGGGCCGGAGCGCAGCTTGCTTGTGCTATGTTCGGCGTTCCGAGGCCGCAAGGAGGGTTATGCGAACCTGACTGTGAAGAAGATCCCCAATACCGTTTTATCTCGGTGCGAGTGGGGAAAGGACGATTACAGCCTGAACGTAGAGAATCTGCCTAAAGCCCCGCTGAAAGAGGGGCAGATTGATCTGTTTGGAAAGGAGGAGGTATGAGCGGGGAGTTGCAAGGGCCGGAGCCTGCCAAGATTGTCCTCTACCAGACAGCAGACGGCAGAGTGACTGTGGATGTCCGTTTTACACGGGATAATTTTTGGCTGACCCAAAAGGCGATGGCAGAGCTTTTCGGGGTGAAAGTTCCGGCGGTGACTAAACACCTGAAGAACATCTTTGCCTCGGGCGAGCTGCTTGAGGACTCAGTTATTTCCATTTTGGAAACTACTGCCGCCGACGGGAAGTCCTACCAGACGGGTTTCTACAGCCTAGATGCTGCGATTGCGGTGGGTTACCGAGTCAATTCGGTTAAGGCGACGCATTTCCGTATCTGGGCTACCAATAGCCTCCGAGAGTTCATCGTGAAGGGATTTATTGTGAACGATCAGCAGCTCAAGAACGGGCGGAGCTTCGGACAGGATTACTTTGACGAATTGCTGGAGAAGATTCGTGAAATTCGCCCCAGTGAACGGCGGGCCTACCAGAAGATCGCGGATGTTTTTGAACAATGCAGCAGCGATTACCGGAGCGACGGGCAAGAAACCCAGTTGTTCTTCCAGATTATGCAAAACCAGTTGCACTTCGCCACGACGGGAAAGACAGCGGCGGAGATTGTTTATGAGCGGGCCAACAGCGAGAAGCCTTTCATGGGACTAACCACGTGGAAGAACTCGCCCAAAGGTAAGGTTCTCAAAAGCGACGTGACTGTAGCGAAAAATTATCTGAATCAGGAAGAGGTTTCTAAGCTGAACTTGCTGGTGACCATGTTCATCGATTTTGCCGAACTTCGAGCCCTAAACCGGCAAGTGATGACGATGCAGGAATGGGTCAAACAGGTAAAACGGTTCCTGGATTTCAACGAACAGCAGGTGTTGGAGCACGCCGGGAAAATCTCGCGAGAGATGGCACAGACGAAGGCGCACGCAGAGTTCGAGAAATTTCGGATCAAACAAGATCAGGACTATCTGTCCGATTTTGATCAGACCTTTGCCCGCTATCTAAAAGGAAGAACAGCAGAATGAACCGTCACGTTAATGCGATCTCGGGTCGCCTCAGTCTGCGGCCACCGCAGCGTCATTCGCTGGAAATCCTGCATCGGATCACTGAAATTGCGCCCCCAAGGAAGGATTCCTCTAGCAAGGAGCTGCTGGAAGCCATCCAGAATGGGTTTCCGACGGTCACGGACTTCGAGCGGGATTTTGCGTCCCTCTGCTTCGCGCTAGCGACGGGTGTCGGCAAAACGAGGTTGATGGGGGCGTTTATTGCCTATCTGCATTTGGCGCACGGAATCAACAACTTCTTCGTCATGGCTCCTAACCTGACGATCTACAACAAGCTGATCACAGATTTTACGCCGAACACTTCAAAATACGTATTCAAGGGAATCTCCGAGTTTGCTATCGACGCGCCGGAAATCATCACGGGAGACGACTACGAATCCAAGGCGGGGACGCTCTTTGATCAGCTCCTTCGTTGTAAGATCAACATTTTCAATATCAGCAAGATCAACAGCGAGGTGCGAGGAGGGAAGGAACCTCGGATCAAGCGTCTTCGGGAATACATAGGGGAAAGTTACTTCGGGTATTTGGCCGGATTGCCGGACTTGGTACTGATCATGGATGAAAGCCATCGATACCGCGCCAGCGCCGGGGTAAGGGCCATCAATGAACTAAAGCCGATTCTGGGGCTGGAGCTGACGGCGACTCCGTTTGTGGAAGGCGGGACAAAAGGTGCGATTCCTTTCAAAAACGTCATTCTGGATTATCCGCTTGGTCGAGCGATGGCGGATGGGTTCGTAAAAGAACCAGCAGTTGTGACCCGCAAAGATTTCGATCCAAAAGGCATGTCTACCGAGGCCATCGAACGGCTCAAGCTGGAGGATGGCGTTCGGATGCACGAGCAGACGAAGGTGTTGCTGGAGACTTATGCCCGTGAGGTAGACGCAAAGATCGTTAAGCCATTCGTCCTGGTCATCGCTCGCGACATAACGCATGCGAAAGAACTGTTGGATTTGATCCAATCCGAGGAATTCTTTGAAGGGTGTTATAAAGAAAAGGTCATCCAGGTGGACAGCAGTAAAACCGGAGCCGAAGAGGATCAGATGGTCGAACGTTTGCTCAAGGTAGAGCACAACGACGAACCCACGGAGATCGTGATCCACGTGAATATGCTCAAGGAAGGGTGGGACGTGACGAACCTTTACACGATCGTCCCCTTACGTGCAGCGAATGCGCGGACCTTAATCGAACAGTCAATCGGACGTGGCTTGCGTTTGCCTTACGGAAGGCGGACCGGAGTGGCCGCCGTGGATCGGTTAAGCATCATCGCTCACGACAAATTTCAGGAGATCATTGATGAAGCGAGTAAACCTGGCTCGGTCATCAAAATGCAGCAGATTATCCTCAGTGCAGAGGACCTGGGCCAACGGACTGCCATAGTGGTTTCCCAGTCCCAACTAGCGAGCAAACTCGGGCTCCAACCGGAACAAACGACAGGAAGCACTGAGGTGGCCGCACACGCAGCTGCCCCTGTATTTACAAAGCCCGAGGAGCAGCGAGTAGCCCAGCTTGCGTACACTGTGATCAAGCGGCTGGAGTCGAGGCCACAACAAGCCCCTACGGTGGCATCATTACAGAGTCCCGAGGTTCAGGAGTGGATCGTCCAAGAGGTGGCGGCCCAGTACCGGACGGATCAGGGAGAACTAGAAGGTATCCTCGAAAAACCAGATCTCGCCGACATCGTGAGCAAAACGACCGAACTTGTGGTGCAAGAGATGATTCCCATCCCTCGCATTCAGGTGCTCCCCAAAGGTGAGGTAAAAAGCTGGTTTGCGCCATTCACGTTGGAGCTTGGTGCACTCACGTATCAGCCCGTTCAAGATGAAATCTGGGTGCAATATCTGCGTACCGGAGAGAGCGAAGTCATTGGCCTCGGCAAGGGTGGGATCGATGAATTGCGGCTCGAAGACTACATCGTGAGTGGACTCATAGACTTCGACGACATCGCTTACGATAGCCATGCCGACCTGCTTTATGATTTGGCTGGGCAGGTAGTGACCCATTTCCGAGCTTACCTGGACGAGGACAAAACGAGAAAGGTGTTACGGTACCATCAAAAGGAAGTCGCCAATTTCATCCATGTGCAAATGCAGAAGCATTACCGGGAAGAAGCAATCAGTTATGATGTAAACATTAGCCGTGGGTTTACGGAGCTGAAACCGAGCGTATACTCGACCTCCGCAAATGAGCCTCCGCTCAACTTTCGGGTATCACCCTCCGATAAGAGCAATATGGCGAAGTACCGATTTGGAGGATTCACGAAATGTCTTTACGCCGAACAAAAGTTTCAATCTGAGTCTTAACGGCGTCTTGCCGTGATTCTGGAGCGCGAGGCGTTGAAATGGTTTAAGCCCGCCAAAGGCCAATTCCAGATTTACTACAAACAAGGCGCTGATCGGCCGGAGTACCAGCCTGACTTTGTGGCCGAGACGGAAACAACGATCTACATGTTGGAGCCTAAGGCCAAAAACGAAATGGAAGATCCATCGGTCTTAGCCAAGAAAGAAGTCGCCGAAAAATGGTGTGAACGCGCTAGCACTTACTCCTCCGAACATGGCGGAAAGCCTTGGAAGTACGTGCTGATTCCACACGATGGCATTATGGACAACATGTCATTGGAGGGCTTGGCCGCCAAATTTGGGCGGATGTAGGGCAATTCGTCATTTGTGGCCGAATTGAATGCTGGTAGAGTGTGCGGGCTAGAAATGACGCATGCGGACTGCTGCCCGGAGTCCAGAGTGCAGCAGCGAGCTTTCTCGAAGAGATGTCGATTGCTGGGGCGTTAATGTGCAAATTCAGTCGTCGAGATCCATCGACGTGCCAGCAATCGCTCGCCGTGTTCTCATGGCACGGCGCGCTGGAGCGATGGCTTCCAGTAAGTCACTCGGTAGTGGTGAGGGCTCGCCGCAGATGAGCGCCGCCAGCGTTTCCCCCGCCAGCGCCGACCACACCAAGCCGCGCGAGCCCAGACCCAGTAGTCCGTAAAGTCCGGGGTGAGCGCATGGGATCGCTCCCACCGCAGGCATGCGATCAGACGTTAACGACCGAAAACCCACGCGCCCTTCGAGCGAGTTGGGGAGGGGGCCGCAAACCGTGCCCGGTAGCAGTTCAGGCAGGCGCGAGAGGTTCCGGACGTGGCCTTCGGGGCTTAGGCTCGGGGAGTCATTTTCGAAGTCGTAGGTCGCGCCCAAGCAGATTTTTCCCCGCACTTCCGGAGTCAGATAGCCGTCCCGACTGAGCACACGCGTCATTTTGGGGAGCGCATCGGGAGGCAGATGGGTGACTTGCCCTCGTACTTTTTTGAAGTGCAACGCGCTGGAAGGGGCGAATCGCGCCGCCTCGTAAGCATTCGCCAGCACTAGCACTGGGCTTTCTCCCAGTACGCGTCCGCCCGCGCCCAGTACTCGCCACTCATTCTCAGTGCGTTCGATCTCCAAAACGCCCTCTCCCGTGCGTACTTGAATGCTCGGACGCGTTTTCAGGCGAGCCTCGCACAGGGACGGCGGATTCACCCAACCGCCCTGAGGAAAAAGCCAGCCCCCAGCGGCCGCAGGGTGTCCGAGATCTTGTGACGCCTCCTCCTGACTCAAAAAACGGACGTACTCCTCCGGGTAACAGTGAGTGGTTGCGATGTCGCGAAACAGGGCTTCTTCCTTTGCGTTTCGGGCGAGTTGGAGAACGCCACAGGCCGACCACACTGCGGGATGAGTGGACTTGTCTAGTCCCCGTAGTTCCCGGAGTAGAAATAGATAGCTCGCGCGTGAAAGCCGCGCGGCTGCACCGTCGTCCTTGGAAAGCATCGGAGAAAGGACGCCCGCCAGATTGCCCGACGCTCCTTGTGCGACGTGCGGCTCGCGCTCTAGTACGATTGCGGCCCAACCCCGATCGGCGAGGCTGGCGGCGGCGGCCGTTCCTGCGAGGCCTGCGCCAATGACGATGGCGCTTTTGCGGGAAAATGCACTGGCTCCCCAAGGCTCACGGCGGCGCATCTCGCGAAAGCGGCCGTTCATTCCAGCGGGCCCGGTCACGGCGTTGATTTCGAATCCTGCGCGGCTGAGGGCGTCGCGGGTGTGTACGTCAGAAAAAGGGGCGCGGATTGTTGTACCTGCATGTGCGAGTCGTGCCAAGGCCGCTGCGTGTTGGAGCGGGGCACCGAGCACAATCGCGTCGCAGGAGGCGGCGATCCGCCGCAGGTTCAGGTCGGTGTCACCGATGGCAAGAGTCAGTTGGAAGCGCCCCTGAGCCAGAGAAAGGCGGTGGAATCCGGGTACCTTTAGCGGCCAGTCGGCTGCGAACTCCTCCGAGGGCGGGGGAGGAAGCGTTTCGCTGAGGGCCACGTAATGGATTTGAGTACAGCGTCCCGGGGTAGCGTGCCAGGCGTGCCAAGTGGCCAGAAAACGTTCCCCCTGGCCGAACGCAGTGTCCAGAAGACAAAAGCGTTCTCTCTGCTGCCAAGGGGCGGTGTCGGGCATGGGGCCGCCGTTTTCTAGGAGGCCCATGTCGTCCATTTTGAGTCTGAGTCGTGGGAAGCGGGATTACGCGAGTTTCCAAGCGCCGCGGTACTCGCGGTGAAGCCATTTGGCGTCTCCGGTGTTGGCGGCGAACTCGTTAGCCGTCGGATTCCACTTCAACTTCTGCCCGTGATAGTAGCCAAACCCGAGCAGGTGACATCCGATGACCGTGCGCGCGCCGGTTTCGACATCCGCGATGGGTTGTTTGCGCGTGACCATGGCGTTGAGGAAGTCCGCTTTATGATCGGTGCTGGCGTAGAGGCGCACTTTGGCGTCTGCGAGGTAGTCTTTTTCCAGGGCATCGAGCTGTTCGCCTAGCGTGGGGCGATCTTCCTTAGTCATGTACGAGGCTTTTACCTGACCGCGCAAGGTCAGTTTGATCTTGCCCCGGTTCACGTACACCTCGCCGTCTGAACCGAAAAAGGTTACGCCGTTGGCTTCCACGTGCGTGACTTCCACGCCGTTGGGGTAAATCAACTTGGTGCCTGCTACAGCCTCGGCCCAGTTTTTGGGGGGCAGAATTTCCGAGGGGCCGCTGCGATCCATGTCGAGGCCCCAATGGGTGATGTCCAAGTGGTGAGCGCCCCAATCGGTAACCATCCCGCCGCCGAACTCCCGGTAGGAGCGCCACATGGGGAAGTGCTTATTCACTCCGCGTGGGCTCAGGATCGCGTTGTACTCGCGCGCGGGGGCTGGTCCGAGCCACATGTCCCAGTCCAGTCCGGGTTCGAGTGTTTCGCCCGGCAGGTCGCACGGTTTACCTGGGCCGCCGAACCCGGCTTCAACGCGGGAGATTTTTCCGATGATGCCGTTGCGCACCAATTCGCAGGCCACTCGGAACTCGCGGGCCGAGCGCTGCATCGAGCCGGTCTGGAAGACGCGGTTATGCTTTTGAATAGCTGCCACTAGGGAGGTGGCCTCGAAGATGGTGTTGGTGAGGGGTTTTTCGCAGTAGATGTCTTTTCCTGCGACCGCTGCTGCCACGGCGATAATGGCGTGCCAGTGGTCAGGGGTGGCGATTACCACAGCATCGACGTCCTGCCGGGCGAGTAATTCGCGAAAATCGTTGTGCACCGTGCACCCTTTGAAGTCTGTGCCGGACTGTTTGGTGTAAAACTCTTCAACGATGCGTTTGTGGTCCTCCCTGCGAGTGGTGTCCACATCGCACACGGCAACGACCTTGGTGTTGGGCTGTTTGAGGAACCCGTTCATCAAACCCCGTGACTGGATTCCGCAGCCGATGAACCCGAGACGGATGGTGTCATTTGGGCCGACGGGAGCCGCCCAGATGCGCGAGGGCAGAAGGAGCGGAGCGACGCCTGCGGCTAGAAGGGACTTTAGAAAGGAGCGACGTTGGAGTGGGGTGGAGGGCATCCCTATTAGCTATGGCGCGTTGCTGCGTGGGGACAATCCAAAACACAGGTCCGGAGAGCGTCGCAATTGAGCAACCTGTCGTGCGTCGTCTTGAGATGGTTGAGCGCAAACTTTACAGACGTATTCAGCATGGAAAATGCTTGAGTGAATGAACGCTGTCGTTTCAAAAACACCAGAGTGCAGCCTCGATTGAGGTCCAAATTTTTCCCGTAGATTGATGAATATGAAATTGTTGCGCCCGAACTTGCCTGTCCGCCAGAGCGTCCCGACAGGAGTGGATTCCTTGATGTCAGCGATGGCGTCCTGTCGGAGGCCTTGGTGGAAGGGAGTGAGTCTTGCTGTTCTCGCGGGTGGACTTGTTGTCGCACACTCCGGCAAGGCGGAGGCCGCTGATTTCATCTGGGCCGCCAACCCGCCCGACGCTCTCGATACGGGTTTTGACTTCACCAGCGGCAACAACTGGGGCGTTGATCCGGCCACGACATTGTCTGGCGAGAGCAACACGTTTACTGTTGATTCTGGGACTTCGTCTCTCCAACAGATTCTGAATTCTCCGGGATTCACCGTCGGTTCCATTGCTGTCACCGTTCCTCGGACGGTGTCGATTGTGACCACTGGCACCACACCGGGCGACACAGGTTCGTTGGTGTTCGACAACACGACGGCGGCGACTTCAGCCAAGCTCGATGCAACTACCGGCGCCTCGCTTACTGTGGGAGTGGATGTTAGCCTGACCACGAGTCTGGATGTGAACTCGGGAGTCGGCAACGGAGGCACCGTGGTCCTTTCTGGGGCCGTTTCTGGCAGCGGTCAGTCCGTCACGGTTTCGGCTGGGAATGTCAGGTTGGAGAATGCGAACAACAGCTACGATGGCGGTACGCATGTGAACGGCGGTTCGCTGACGGCGAGCGCGAACGGCGCTTTGGGGAGAGGCGCAGTGATCGTCGCGGGTGGTACGCTGAATTTGGGTGGGGCTTCTCACGTTTTGGAAAGCAGTCTCGCCGTTGCTGGGGGTGCGACTGTGAGCGACGGAACTGTGAGTGCGACGGCTTTCGACTTTCAGAGCGGCGTTGTAAGTGCTGCCCTGACCGGCTCCGGGGCCGTTTCCAAGACGACCAGCGGTACAGTGGTGCTGAGCGGGGCTAATGATTTTACCGGCGGCACCAGCATTGCCGCAGGCACCGTGGTGGTGGGGAATGTGAGCGGACTGGGCACCGGCGGCGTTACGCTCTCGGGTGGTAGTCTTGAGCTCAAGACCGATTCGAGTGTGAGCGCCAATGCAGTGACGGTCTCGGCTGATTCGGCGCTGATCGTCAACCGTGCTACTGTGGGGGCTGCTGCCTCGCACACGCTTGGAAATCTCACTGTTGATTCAGGAACTCTCACTATCAGCGTCGGCGGCAACGTGACTGGCACGGCGGCGGTCCATGGCACGGCGGATCTGACCTTTGACGGAGTGGCGTTAAACGCCCCGAGCACTTTTGCGGTGCAAAATGGCTCCAACGTGGACACCACGGTGACCTTTGGCGGAGTGGTGACTGGATCCGGCGAGTTGCTCAAAACCGGTGAGGGATCGCTGGTCCTCAATGGGGCGAACTCTCACTCCGGCGGCACGGACATCAGCGCGGGCAAGGTGGTTGTCGGTGACGTAAGCGGCCTTGGAACGGGTCTTGTGACGCTCTCTGGCGGCAACCTTGAGTTGAAGACGGACACCACCGTGAATGCCAATGCGGTGACGGTCTCGGCTGATTCGACGATGATTGTCAACATCGCCACTCCTGGCAGTGCGGCCTCGCACTCGCTTGGAGATTTGACTGTTGACTCGGGAACACTCGCGGTAAGCGCCGGTAGTAACGTGACGGGCACACCAGCCGCTCATGGAACAGCGGACCTCGCCTTCGTCAATGTGGCATTGAATGCCCCGAGTACTTTTGCCGTGCAAAACGGTACCAACGTGGACACCTCAGTGACTTTGCGCGGTGCCGTTTCCGGTACGGGTCAGTTGCGCAAAACCGGCACTGGTACCCTCGTCCTAAATGCCGACAACAACTACTCGGGTGGTACCGAAATCAGTGCCGGCGTAGTGCGGGTGGGCGCATCCACGACCACGGCTCTCGGAAGCGGTGACTTGTCGTTGACCGGCGGTACGCTGGATCTCGCCGGATCGACACAGGACGCAGGCACGGCCAATGTTGCACTGAACGCTGGTGTCCTCAAGAGCACGGTCTCTACCGGCACGGTCACGACTGGTGGCAACTTTACTTCCACTGTTGCGGCTAATAACACGATGACTGTCGAGGATTCTGTCGTCTTGAGTGGCACCGCCGGGTTGTTGAAGAACGGAGCTGGAACCTTGGCACTGCTGGGAACCAATACGTATTCAGGGGGCACCGTTTTGTCTGAGGGGGTGCTTGAGATTGGCTCGTCTGCCTCCTTGGGCACGGGCAGTCTTACCCTCAGCGGGGGCACGCTTCATAGTCGGGTGGCAATGCTTCTTGATGGCGTTATTTCTGGCAATAGCGCGGTCGTCGTTAGCGCTCCAGGTCTGACTGTCGATGTCATCAACAGCAGCAATAGCTACACAGGGGGCACTACGGTGACTGCTGGCACGCTGGACCTCGGCGCGGCGGGCTCGCTCGGAACCGGTCCGGTTATTTTGGATGGAGTCCTCAAGGCTACGGGGAACGCCACGGGCGTCACGTTGGTCGCTAACCAGACTCTTTCTGGAAACGGAGAGGTTCAGGCGGCGGTGAATCTCAATGGCGGGACGATCTCCCCCGGCCATTCCCCCGGAACCCTCCACGTTGTCGCACTCACTGGGCCGGGTACCTACAACTGGGAGCGGGGCGATCACGTTGTCACTACGGGCACGGGTAGCGACCTCTCCACGATCACCTTCTCCAGCAACACCGTCACGGGGGCTTCGCTCGTGCAAGAACAGGCGCTCCAGGGAACCCGGCCCTTGACGTACCCAGGCGTCATTAACGGTACGGGCCTCGCTGCTGCAGGCCTTCCTGTCCTGGGCATTGCGGCACCCAACTCGGCGGTAATCACTATCACTCTGGTGAACCCAACAGGCGCGTCCGTTGATCTCGTTGTTGACCGCTCTTCTTACGCGAGCTTCCAACGCACCCGCAATGGCGCGGCCTTCGGCACCTACCTAGATGCCCAGTTGTCCTCTAAATACACCGCTCAGGACGCTCTCGGTAGTTACCTGCGTGGACTCGATAGCCTGACCACCGCCTCCGAGGTCTCCGCGCTTCTGAACTCGGCAAATCCCGGCACCGCTTACGCCAGTCTCTACTCCACCAGTGTGCGTAGCGCCTTGGCCGTCGGCTCCTCCTTGGACGAGCACTTGGACGCCCTCGCTGCCAATGGCTCACCGGAGGCTGTCTTTAACCTGGGTGTTTCTCCAGTGCGCACCCCCGGGATGCTCACGCCTCACCAAGAGGCGGACATGCAATGGACCGCTTGGACAGCAGCTTACGCAACCGATGCCACCTTCGATGCGGACGCTTCCGCTGGCTTTGGCCGCACGCGTTCCAATGACGCCGGTGCCACTCTAGGCGTGGAGCGGGCCTTCGGTAACTTGAAGGTAGGGGTTTTGGCCTCGTTTGGTCAGGGCGACGCCACGTTTGAGGATCCCTCAGTGCAGGTCAGTTCAGATCATTGGACTGGGGGTGCTTACGGTAATGTGGCCATTGGCGCGATTACCGTGGACGCCTCCGCGCTCTGGACCAACAGCGATGACACAAGCAAGCGCACAGCTGCTAGTGGCCGTGCTCAAGCTGACTTTACTAGCAACACCACCCAGCTCGGAGTTGGCGTGGCTGTGAATTTGCTCCCGCAAACCAGCGGCTGGCAGCTCACGCCAGTGGCCCGACTCAAGTACGTCGATTACTCGCAGGATGCCTTCGAGGAATCTGGTTCCGGGCTTCTCTTTAGGTCGGGCAAAGTGAGCGAGAGCACCGTGCTTTCCAAGCTTGGTTTGCGCGTGGCCAAACGCGGCGAACTGTCCAGGAGCGTTGGCTTGGGAATCGACGGCGCAGCCTACTGGGTGCACGACTTCGACGCTTCCAGCCGGGCTGCGAGCCTACAGGTTTTGGGCGGAAACAGCGCTTTCCAAGCCCTAGGTCGTAAGGGCGACGCAGACTCCGCGCAGTTGAACCTTGGGGTGCAGGCCACCTTCTCAGAGGCGTGGACGGTTCGTTTGAGCGGACAGCAGGAAATCGGCAATAACCGTTCCCAGAGTGCCGGGGTGTTCTCTGTGGCGTTAAACTTCTAAGTGAAATGCCTCCCTTGGGAGCGCAGGTATGTTGCCTGGCTCCTGGGGAGTTTTGGGCGAAGCCTCGTCATGGATCGCCACCGCGCCAGTTAAAAGCGCGGAAACAGGCTGGACACTACCGCCACTTCGATGAGGCCGAGCACCGAGACGATGCTTACCAAAATGGTCCAGCTGCGGAGCAACTCCCCTTGAGTCAATCCGCTAAATCGGCTCACCACCCAGAAGCCTGAGTCGTTCATCCAGTTCAAAAACTTCGAGCCGAACCCAATCGCGGCCATGATGTAAATGGGGTGTACACCAAATCCCTCAGTACCGGCGAGTGACTGCATAATGCCCACGGCGGTGATCGTCGCCACCGTCGCCGAACCCTGCACCGCTCGGATCGAGGCCGAAATCGCCCAGGCGAGGAAAACATAGTGAATGGTGTGTTCCCCCGCCATCGTGCGGATAGCCTCGCCCACTCCTGAGTGCTTGATCATCGCCCCGTACGCGCCTCCGGAGGACACGATCAAAATGATCACCCCCGCTGTCTCCACCGGATGTCCCAGGGTTTTCCCCGCGTTTCTCCAGCCCATCTTTTTCTGGCGAACTAATAGCGCCATCGCCACCAATCCGGCGAGAAACAGGGCGACGTTTTTATTGCCCAAAAACTCAATCCCCATCGCCACTTCGACCGGCACTTGGGCGCGAAATAGTCCCAAAAAAGACGCCCCTCCAATGAGTACCACCGGCAACACCACCGGTGCCACGGCAGCGGCGAACCCCGGCAGTTCCCCCTCCGGCCTCGCCGCAATGGCCGAGAGCGACTCCAAACTTGATCCGGGGATTTCGCGCACCGGCACCACCATCCTGCTGTTGAACCAACACGCCGCCGCATAGGCCCCCAGTGCTGGCAGAATTCCAAACGCCACTCCCGCCAGAATTGCCATGCCAAGGTCAATTTTGAGCGATTCCGCCACAAACAAAGGCCCCGGCGCAGGGGGAATGATGCCGTTAGAAATCGCTCCGCCAGCACAAATGACGAGCACGTAGAGGAGATAGTTTTTACCTGTGCGCAGGCTTAATGCACGGGCCAGCGGCAGCAAAAGCAGCATGACCGTGTCGTAAAAAACAGGGGCGCATAGAGTGAAGCCGCATCCCAAGAGCGCCAACCCCGCCCGGGCTTCACCCACGGCAGCGATGAAGCGGCGGATAATCTTGTCCGCGGCCCCGCTTTCCATCAGGCACATCCCAATCACGGCGGCCACCGCAATCGGAAACCCGATCTTGCTCGCCGTCGAACCCATCTCAGTCATCACTAGTTCGATCGCTTTGACAAAACGCTGGTCGCCACTTTGGCCCACCGCGTGCATGAGTCCCACGAGCATCGCAGAGCACATCAGAGCGAAAAAGGCGTGGACCCGGAACACGGCAATGGCCATCACAATGAAGGCGACACTAAGGGCAAGCCCGCTCATCGGGCTAATGGTGAGGGCCAATGGAAGGGGAGACATGTTCAGTGGGGGGAAAGCGGTTAATCGTCGGCGCAGAGGATAATGAGAAGTACCCTCGAAGGGAGCCCGAAATCACCTCGACCCGCAGCCTGCCTTCGCGCAGGTTTGCCTACTTTATGTCTACTTCTCTTTCCATTGGATTTATCGGAACGGGTGTGATGGGGCGCAGCATGGCCTCGCATCTCCTTAAGGCAGGACACACCGTGCACGTGTTTAATCGCACTAAGGAAAAGGCTCAGACCGTTCTTGACGCGGGTGCTCATTGGCATGACTCCGCAGGTGAAGTTGCTGCTGCCGTTGACGTTGTGGTGACGATGCTTGGCTTCCCCACGGATGTGGAAGCCACCTACCTCGGCGTCGGCGGGATCCTTGAAAAAGCCCGCCCAGGTGCACTCCTCATCGACATGACCACTTCCAGCCCTCTTTTGGCGCGGCGCATTTCTGAGGCTGCCGCTCAGCGAGGTCTTCAGTCTTTGGATGCCCCCGTTTCAGGTGGCGACATCGGTGCTCGCGAGGCGCGTCTGGTGATTATGGTTGGAGGTGAAGCGCCTGCGTTTGAACGCGCTAAGCCCATCCTGGAGCTTTTGGGAAAGAACATCGCCCTTTTAGGTGCCGCCGGTGCGGGGCAGCACTGTAAAATGGCCAACCAGATTTCTGTGGCCGTCGGCATGGTGGCCTGGTGCGAGGCGCTGGCTTACGCTCATAAAGCGGGGCTCGATCCTGTAGCGGTGCATCAAAGCATCAGTGGCGGTGCCGCAGGGAGTTGGGCGCTCACAACTCTCGCACCCCGAGCTCTTTCCGGGGACTTTGCGCCCGGTTTTTACGTCAAACACATTATTAAGGACATGCGCATCGCCCTCGAAAGCGCTGCCGAAATGCACCTCGATCTTCCCGGCTTGGCTGTGGCGAAAAGTCTCTACGACAAGGTCGCCGCTCATGGTTGGGAGGACAACGGGACTCAGGCTCTCTACCGTCTCTATCTCGCTTAATGAACGCTCCCGCTTCTTTCCGCCAACGTGTGCTCGCCGGAGAATGGCTCGCTGGCACCTTTATTAACCTAGGCTCGGCCCTGACCGCTGAAATTGCCGCTCGCGCAGGCTTCGACTGGCTCATGCTCGATTACGAGCACGGCCCTGGGTCCGATGAAACTCTGCTGCACCAGCTCCAGGCCGTTGCAAGCACTGGAGCCGCCACCATCGTGCGTCTTGCCGCCAACGAAACGCCTCGCTTCAAGCGCGCCCTCGACTTGGGCGCAGGCGGAGTGATGGTGCCCTACGTCAATAATGCCGAGGAGGCGCGCGCCGCCGTCGCCGCCGTACGCTACCCGCCGCATGGCATTCGCGGCGTCTCCAAATTTAACCGCGCCGCTGGGTTCGGTCAGAATTTTGACGATTACTATCAGAACGCCCACACGCGTCTGGTGACCATGGCTCAAATCGAGACGCCCGAGTCTCTCGAACACCTCGACGCCATCGCTGAGGTAGACGGGGTGGACGTTCTTTTCGTGGGTCCTCTGGATCTCACGACCAACCTCGGCATCCAGGGGCAGTTCGAGCATCCTCGATTCATTGAGGCTCGCCAGAAAGTCGCCGCCGCCGCCAGGCGGGCTGGTAAAGCTGCGGGTATTCTCGCCACCGCTGCCGCCCAAATCCCAGTGCTCCGTGCCGAAGGCTACACCGCGCTAGCGTTCGGTTCCGACGGCGGCGCTGTCACCGCCGGTGTTCAACAATCGCTCTCAGCTCTGCGCTCTCATTAGTTTCTAATCCGCTGAGAAAGCAGACCGCCCGCCTGCCTCTGATCAACTCATACTTACTTTCCTATGCGCATCGTTGAAATGCACATCACGCCGATCGCTCTGGGCGATCCGCCCCTGTTAAATGCTGCCGGACTGCATGCGCCGTACGCTCTGCGAACGGTCGTCGAACTTGTTACGGCTTGCGGCATCACCGGCCTCGCCGAGGTCCCTGGCAGTGCTGCCGTCGACGCTGTTTTGGAAGAAGCGCGCGCCGTCGTGCTCGGTGCCGATCCCCGCAACTGGCACGCTCTGAAGGCGGCGCTCGAAGCTCATTTCAAACCGGAGTCCTCCTCCACCCGAGGCGATACCCCGTGGGATCAACGCAAAATCGTCCAAGTCTTTAGTGCTCTGGACGTCGCCTGTCTCGACATTGCAGGCAAAGCCTTCGGGGTCCCCGTTGCAACCCTTCTGGGTGGGATCGTCCGGGAGCGCGTGCCTTATTCCGCCTATTTGTTTTACAAATATGAAGGCGCAGGCGGCGAGCTCGCTTTTGATGTGCATCCCAACGTCTCGGGTTGGGACGCCGCCCGCCAACGCGCCGCCCTGGATCCCGAGGGGATTGTGGCCCAGGCCCAGGCCATGGTTAGCGAGTTCGGGTTCCGGTCGATCAAGCTCAAGGGCGGCGTCTTCGAGCCTGAACAAGAAGTGGCGGCCCTCAAGGCGCTTCGCTCCGCGTTCGGTGCCGAGGTGCCAATCCGTTACGACCCTAACGCGTTGTGGACAACGGAAACCGCCATTCGCTGGGGTAGGGAGTTGGAGAATGTCCTGGAGTATTTTGAGGATCCCGTCCGTGGCCAGGAAGCGATGGCCGCTGTACGCCGAGCTGTGAAGCTGCCGCTGGCCACCAACATGTGCACCACCTCTTTCGCCGACCTACCCGGTAGCGTCCGATTGGGCTCGGAGGACATCATCCTTACGGACCATCATTACTGGGGTGGACTGCATTCCTCCATGGAGCTGGCCTCCTTCTGTCGCTCTTTCCATTTGGGCGTGTCCATGCACTCCAATAATCACGCCGGAATTTCCATGGCTGCCATGACCCATCTGGGCGCTGCCATGCCTAATCTTAGCTACGCACTCGATACTCATTATCCCTGGCAATGGGAGGAAATCATTGTCGGTGGCCGCCTGAAAATCGAGGATGGCTGCGTGGCTTTACCCAAGGGCCCGGGACTCGGGGTCGAGCTCGATCGTCCCGCACTCGCCCGAGCGCATCAAAACTATTTGCGCTGCGGCTTGAAGGAACGTGACGACGAGCCGGAAATGCAGAAGAAAGTCCCCGGCTGGAAGTTCAAAATAACGCGTTGGTAGGTGTCAGCGAGTGGGTGATACTGAATGGGCAAGGACGAGGTTGAACGAACGCTAGATGCGCGGTGTGAACGGTCTCTCGTTCCCAAGGCTAAATTGGGGACGAGAGGCATTAGGTCTCTTGTCGTTAGGCGGTTAGTGGAGCAGATACTCGGTAAAACGCATGGTTTACGGGCACTTTGTCTCGCTCGAAATGCTTAAAGCCGCACTGGCTAGACAAGCTTCGCGACTTTACACTTCAAACTCATCTGCCGGATCAAAGGGCGGCATCGGTACGTTGATGATACGCAGGTTTCCCACCGCTCGATGAATGCAGCCCGGTTTGATCATGATGCTCGTCATGGGTCGTAGCGGGATCATCTCTCCGTCGACTTCCAAATGCCCTTCGCCTTCCAATACGATGTAGATTTCTGTCATCGTCTTGTGATAATGCGGACGACTGTCTGCTTGAATGTCCGTGAGGTGTACTGTGGCTAAATTATTTCCTGGCTCGGCAAACGCTCTTCGGGCTTCGCCGCAGGGGCAGGCCACCGGCGTAATTTCGTCCAACTGGGCCACCGAAAACCGCTTTTGCTTCATCACGCTGATCTTGGTGGGTGGTGCAAGAAACTCAAGCGGTGAATCTTCCAAGCCTCCCTGGCGAATTGAAGAACATTGGGGACAACCCAAGGAACATAGATCGGAAATGATGAAGATCCAGAATTTTAACTTAATGTTAGACAACGCAAGAGATTCGCGATACTGCCTAGTCGTCCCTTAACCAGGACCTTAACCTATGTCCAAACACGATCACCATCATCATGCCGCGCTTCATCACGAAGCCGCTGCGCACCACCATCGCGAAGCTCATGCTCATCACCAGGCTGGTGATCATCATGCCGCTTCTCATCACGCTCACTTGGCTCACGGCCACACGGTGCATGCCCATGAACATCATGAACATGCCACCAAGCATCACGCTAAGCATCATTCCAAGCATCATCCCGAGCACCCCGAGCACGGTCACAAGCACTAGTCTTCTCTGCACCTCAGTGTTTCTGTGAACGGGACACTGAAGTGTAATGTGTCTGCTTACAAGCCAGTTACCCAGGGTAACTGGCTTTCTTTTTGTACGCCTGTAAGGGAATAACCTCCCTTGGCTGCCGTACTCGGCTCTGGGATACGGTCGGGGCGAAATTTGCACCCAGCGTAAAATGTCTTTCAATTGGCATCCAAATCGCTGCGAGTCGCGTTTAAGAATATAAGAAGGGACGTGGTATCTGAGTGCGAGGAAGCACTCTCCCTTCCGAAAAGCAACCAGCTTGGATCTGTTGAAGGACGACTCCGCCCCTTTTAAGGCGGGGTTCCGGACACGGGTGAACCCCTATTTATCAAGTGTTTCACGTGGGGCACAAGCACGGGTGGCTTACGCATTCTTGGCTCAAATAAACCTTCGTAGATCTCTGCAGGGCCGGTGGTTCAGTAAAATTAACTTCATCCTTATTATGTTGCGCTATGCCGTTATCTTTTTTGTCATCGCGATAATCGCCGCCATCCTCGGCTTTGGCGTAATCTCTGGTACTGCTGCGGCAATCGCCAAACTGCTGTTTCTCGTCTTCATCGTTCTCTTCCTCGTTTCCTTGATTACCGGCAGAGGAACCCGTGTTTAAATCGTTATGAGAAGCTCAGTCCTCCTTGGGGTCGGTCTCATCATGCTGGGCTCGGCAATGCTCGGGTATCGGAGTTTTAGCTACAAAACCGAGGAACAAATACTCGAAGTCGGACCTCTAAAAGCCACGGCAGAACGCACGAAGACGATCGACCTTCCTCCAATCCTGGCTTGGGCCTGTATCAGCGGTGGCGCTGGTGTGCTCATTTTAACCTCTTTGCGCCACACTTCCTAATCTGCCGCTCTCTTAAGTGTCTCGTTGTCTGAGGCAAAGCATGGTTAAGGGTCAACACAACAAAAGTTTGGATACGCCCACAGCCTCCACCCCCTGAGGTGTGGCGTTGCGTGGGGCGAGGTTGTTTCGCCGGAGCCGATGTCTACCGTGGCACCAGTGGGTGGTTATTTTTGAGCATAATGTATTTGTCTTGTTGGTGGGTACTCATGTTTGCAGTCAATGTAATCACGATGAAAACATACAAAATAAAAACGGATCAGCGCCCTATCCTGTTGATTATAAGCGTTCTCGTACTGGTTAGCGTAGGTACGGGATGCAATACCGTTCGCGGTCTTGGCCGCGATGTTGAAAAAACGGGTGAACACATCGAGTCCGGCGCGCGTTAAGCGCGCCCTCGAGATGGGCGGTGTAAATTTTTGTCTGTAAAAGCTGCGCAACTAGATTCTGCCGCTCAGGCAGAATGATGGAGCGTAGCGGAATCGTCTGCCTGAGCGGCGGAGCCTTCCCTACCAAGGGTTGCAGTGTCCGCCCAAGACTGGAAGC
>CAIWVL010000201.1 GCA_903916085.1 uncultured Spartobacteria bacterium | reverse complement strand
ATCCTCGGCGTCGTCGAAACCCTTGTCGTCGGTTATTCCAAGTTTTTAGGGATTCCTCCGGGTTACCGGGATGCCGTGGCCTTCGTGATTTTGATCCTGATCCTTCTTTTTAAGCCCTCCGGTTTGTTTGGTAAAACTCAGAGAGAGAAAGTCTAATCTCATGGGATCGCGTACTTGGCTAGTTTTGTGTTTGAGCGTCGCGGGAGCGCTTTCATTTCTGTTTACAGGCCATCCGGAAGCCTCTTGGTCCTTGGCCCAGATTGACGATTACCTGCTTAACATTCTGATTTTGGCGGGGATCAACGTGATTCTGGCGACTAGTTTGAACATTGTGAACGGGCACACGGGCCAGTTCTCGCTGGGACATGCTGGATTCATGGCCGTGGGGGCCTACGGCAGCGCCGCCTTGACCCAAATCAATGGGAAAGTGTGTTTGGCCAGCCTTGCTTTTCTAGGGGCGGCCGCGCCGGTGGCTCTTTTCTGCCTCTCTCTCCTCACGGGTGGTGTGTTGGCTGCCATCGCTGGCCTCGCCGTGGGACTCCCCTCGCTCCGGCTTAAGGGCGATTACCTTGCAATCGTGACACTGGGATTCGGCGAGATCATCCGCGTGATGATCCAAAATACAGATGCCGTTGGAGGTGCGCGTGGGCTCACGGGGATTCCTGCTCAGACAACGTTGGGATGGACCTGGTGCCTTGCAGTCCTGTGCGTGTATTGTGTCAGCTCTCTGGTGAATTCCACCTATGGACGAGGTTTTCTGGCGGTACGTGATGATGAGATTGCTGCGGAGTCGATGGGCATTAACACGACGCGCTACAAGGTCACCGCCTTTGTGGTTGGGGCGTTTTTTGCAGGACTGGCGGGCGCTTTGTACGCGCATTTGATCGGGTACATTACACCAGAGGGATTCTCGTTTTTGAAATCAGTGGATGTTGTGGTGATGGTTATTCTTGGGGGGATGGGATCCACGGCGGGGGTGACCTTAGCGGCTGTGGGATTGACGTTCTTGAACGAGGCTTTACGGCAGGCCGAACAGTACCGCATGGTGGCGTTCGCCTTACTGCTTATCGTACTTATGATTACACGTCCGCAGGGGCTCTTAGGAGGCCTCGACCGACTATTTCCTAAAAAGGGAGGTCGCCGATGAGTGCTCTTCTGGAATTGGAAAAGGTGACAGTCCGTTTCGGTGGCCTAGTGGCGGTTTCTGAGGTGAATTTTCATGTCGAGGCGGGCGAACTAGTCGGGCTCATTGGGCCCAACGGAGCAGGGAAAACCACTCTGTTTAATGTGGTGACGGGCGTGTATTCGCCGACCACGGGGCGAGTGCGTTTTGGCGGCGAAAACGTCGGTGGCGCGGCTGCCTCACGGATTACGGCAATGGGCGTCGCGCGGACCTTCCAGAACATCCGTCTTTTTAACTCGCTAAGCGTGTTAGATAACGTGACGGCTGCTTTTAACCTGCACTTGCACAGCGGTTTTCTCGGGGCACTAGGACGAGGTGCAGGCTTTCGTCAAGAGGAAGAGAAGGTGCGCGAGGAGGCGCTTGCGTTGTTGGAGATTTTTGGGCTCAGGGAGGAGGCCTACGCGCCATGTCGGAGTTTGTCTTATGGAGACCAGCGACGACTAGAGATTGTGCGGGCTTTGGCCACTAAGCCTAAGTTGTTGCTTTTGGACGAACCTGCCGCCGGGATGAATGCTACGGAGAAGCTAGAGCTCATGCGGTTGATTCGCTTTACCCAGGAACGCTTTGGACTCGCTGTGTTGTTGGTGGAACACGACATGAAAGTGGTGATGGGGATTTGTCAGCGGATTGCTGTGCTCGAGTACGGGCGCAAGATTGCCGAGGGCACACCTTCAGAAATCCAGTCCGACAAGCGGGTGATCGCAGCGTATTTGGGGGAGGAGTATACCGATGCTTGAACTTGAAAATGTCTCGGCGGGTTATGGATCCATCACGGCTTTGCACGGTATTTCATTACGTGTAGAGAAAGGTTCCATCGTGACGCTCGTAGGCGCCAATGGAGCTGGGAAATCGACTACGTTACGGTCGATTTCAGGCCTTGTGCGAGTGCGTGAAGGGCGAGTTCGCTTTGCGGGTGAGGATCTTACTAATAAGCGGCCGCATGAAATTGTGGCGCGCGGGCTGGCCCATGTGCCTGAGGGACGGATGATTTTCACCAACCTTACGGTTTCGGAGAACCTGGAGATGGGGGCTTACTTGCGCCGGGACAAGCTGGGGATTGCGCAGGACCGTGAGTTTGTGTTGCAGACGTTTCCAAGACTTCGGGAACGCACGTGGCAGCAGGCGGGAACGCTTTCCGGGGGCGAACAGCAGATGCTTGCGATAGGCCGGGCGCTGATGGGGCGCCCGAGTTGTTTGATGCTCGACGAGCCTTCTTTAGGGATCGCGCCGCTTTTGGTAAAGACGATCTTCGAAAAGATTGTGCAAGTGAACCGCGAGTTGGGTTTAACGGTACTTCTGGTAGAGCAAAACGCGCGGTTGGCGTTGGAGGTTTCGCACTTCGGGTATGTGCTTGAAACGGGGCGTATTTTGTTAGCGGACAAGTCTGAAAGTTTGCGTGCAAACCCTGCAGTGCAGGCTGCTTATTTGGGGGCGTAGATGGATCTGTAGATTCTCATAAAAGTTGCTTGTCAGATGTTGGCTTGGCTGCCATGTTCTTCCTCCCCCTAGAAAAGGGGTTTGTTTATGTCTTACGCGATTTTCAAAACTGGCGGGAAACAGTACCGCGTCTCTCAAGGCGATGTCATTGATGTGGAGAAGCTTGAGCAGGCCGAAGGCGCTCATGCAGTCTTCTCTGAAGTGTTGTTGGTTGCTGAAGGTGGCTCGATCCGCGCTGGCGCGGACGTGGGCACTGCGACGGTTGAGGCCGAGGTTGTTTCCCAGTTCAAAGGTGAGAAGGTTCTCGCCTACAAGTACCGCCGCCGCAAGGGCTACCATCGGACTGTCGGCCATCGTCGTCGTTTGACACGTTTGAAGATCACTGGTATCCGCGCCTAAGCGCAGGAAGCCCTATCAGATTTCAAAGTTTAAGCACCCAATTGTATGGCGCATAAAAAAGGTCAAGGTTCAGTCAAAAACGGACGCGATAGCGCAAGCAAGCGTCTCGGCGTGAAAAAGTTTGGTAGCGAGCATGTCATCGCAGGCAACATCATCATTCGTCAGCGTGGAACGAAGTTCCTTGCAGGCAAGGGTGTTGGCTTGGGCAAGGATCATACCATTTTTGCTCTCGTTGAAGGTCGCGTCCGCTTCGACCGCGAAGGTCGCCGCGTTAATGTCGTTCCGATTGCAGCTAACTAGTCGACTCGAAAGAGTTTGTTAATGCGAAAAACCCACCTTGAAACAAGGTGGGTTTTTTGTTGCCGGGACCTCAGGCCTCACGGCGCTGCAATCCGCGCGAATTGGTAGTCTCCCCCCCTTGCCGCCCCGATACCTTGATGCAAGGGGGGCGCGCTGATTTAAGCGACTACTCAAGGCATCGCTCTCGCACTTCCGTCGCGCTGACCTTCGTTTAGGCATCACCGGTGGTTCCTCTAGTTCCTGGCATCACCACCGGCTTATTTCTTAGCCGACTCAACGGGGCTTCGGAAGGCCCCAGCAATGATCAAAGGCCCGTTCCAAAGATTTACACAGGAGATCCGACTTTCTCGCCCGTACTGCCTGCTACCGACTGTAATCTTTCACCCGGTTGGTCCATCCTGGTAGCCAGCGTTGCTCGCCGCGCTCTGGGGGCGCGTTGCGCACACGTCGCGCAAGGACCTCCGCTGCCGCATGGGAAAAGTCGGCGACTGTTCCGGTGGGGGGCATGGTTTCGAGAACCTGTAGCAGTCCCCAACCTTGGCCCTGATAGCGTTCCGAGGCCTTGGTGCCTTCGCCTTTGAAGTTTACGTAGTCAATGAGTGCAAACCTGCCTTGAGCGCTTCCTGCCAGGCGTTCGAAGTTGGCGTGGATCTGCGCGCGCTTTGCCTGCGTGAGGGTCTCCAACATTGCGGGTAGCGCTCTGTCTAGTCGTTCCGCGAGAAAGAGGCTTTGCAACGGAATGGTTGAGGCAAGCAGGGTTCGAAGCTCTACCATTTTTGGGGAGGATGCGTCCTTTAAAAAAGCGGCGCGGTCGGGCCAGGGGCAGGGGCCTCCGGGTTTGAGCCATTCGGGGAGGCTCTTGCCGTTGTGTTGGAGAAATAGAAGCAGTGCAGGGAAGCTTTCTTCAAAAGGACCCTTGGGTCCTGCGGGGTACCAGATGAAGTGTCCAATACCTAAGGAGGCAAAGGCTTCCCCTGAGTTCCATGCTGTGAGCCCCGAAATTTGACCTGCGGCTTCATTTTGCCAAACACGTTTTCCTATCGATTCGAGGTCGGAGGAGGGAAGGGCAGGAAGTAAAGCGATTGGGAGCAGGGTGGTTAGAAGGGTGAGCATGGTTGGTCTATGGGAAGCCTAGAATACTCCAAAACCGGGTTGATCGCTATCTTTGAGGGGAGTGGCTTGTTGTTCTTGGAGTTGAACATCGTTCAGAACGATAGACTCCGGCATTTGTTGGTTGCCTTTTCCATTGGGAAATGGGCCACGTCCTGATAAGCGTAGTGATTCAAGGATATCTGAATGAACGCTCCCGATCCCACCTACAAGGCAATCACTGTCGGGGCTTTTTTTGCCCGTCACGCAGAGAGTCTTCACATGGAGCAACTCGACCGCTCGCCTCTTGGAATGGAGCGAGAGATTCGGGAGCCTACGCTTAACCGGCCGGGCTTGGCGCTTTCTGGGTTTTACTCCTACTTCGCTGAGAAACGTATCCAGGTGTTTGGGGCTGCTGAGTTGTGCTATTTGAACGGGATTGACCCAGTTGAGGCGCAGGCTTGCTGCCGTGCCCTTTGCGAGCGCCCGATTCCGTGCATCGTAGTGGCGCGAGGATTTGAACCGCCACCGTTTTTAATTGGAGAAGCGGCGGCGGCTGGAGTGGCTGTATTCATCAGTAAGATGGTGACGATGAACTTTCTAAATGCGGCTACGCTAGCGTTGTCGCACGACTTTGCTCCGACCAAAAGCGAGTATGGCTCGATGGTGGATATCCTTGGCGTGGGAACCTTGGTTCGTGGCTCAAGCGGGATAGGAAAAAGCGAGTGTGTGCTGGGCCTTTTGGAACGCGGCCATAGTCTTGTGAGCGACGACATTACGCGTTATCGGGCGATTGAGGGGCGGGAGTTGATCGGTACTTCTCCGGATTTGACGCGCCACCACATGGAAGTGCGCGGCTTGGGGGTCATTAATGTGATGTCGATTTTTGGTGTGGGCAGTGTGCGCTTGGAGAAACGTCTAGACCTCGTGGTGACACTCCGGGACTGGGAGGAGTTTGAAGAGGTGGATCGCACAGGGTTAGACCAGGATTACTACGATGTGCTGGGCGTTCAAGTGCCCCACGTGACTATCCCTGTTCGAATGGGGCGTGATTTGGCTCGCCTTGTGGAGGTTGCCGCCCTCGATCAAAAACTTAAAAGCATGGGACATCACAGCGCGCTGGAGTTTAATCAACGGCTAGTGCAGGTAATGCAGAGAAATCCGAAGTCGTAATTTTTTCACCGATCCCTTATACACCCCTGTTTTTCCGCAAAGTGACCAAAGACCTGACTATTCAAAACCGACTTGGACTACACGCACGGCCCTCAGCCATGTTTGTGAAGACCTGTAACCGTTTCAAGTGCGACATCTGGGTGGAGAAAGACGGAGAGCGTGTTAATGGGAAGAGCATCATGGGGTTAATGATGCTGGCAGCAGGTCTGGGCTCTCGTCTCAAGGTATCTTGCGAGGGAGACGACGAGGTTCTTGCCATGGGTGAGATTGAACGTCTCCTAGAGCGCAAGTTCGAGGAGGACTGACGCCGTCCTCGACTTCCGTTCGCGTCATGAGTGCAACCAGCACCCTAATCGAGCATCGCTTCCAGGGGATCGCCGTGTCGCCGGGCATCGCCCGTGGCAGGGTTTGGCTGCATCGTGCAGAGGATGAGTCTACCCCTCGGTACGAGGTTGAGGAGCAGGAGGTTGCAGGCGAATTACGGCGACTCGAGGCCGCCCTCACTCAGACTCGCGAGCAGATCCAGGAACTTCGCCAGCGTATCGCCGACTCTATCGGGGGCGATGATGCAAGTATTTTCGACGCCCACATGCTTGTGGTCGAGGACCGCACTCTCATCGACGAGGTCATCCGAACCATCAAAAAAGACCTGCTTAACGCTGAAACCGTTTTTACCAACGTCGCTGGGCGTTACGTCAAGACGTTGAGCGAGATAGACGATCCCTATCTGCGCGAGCGCGCGGTTGACATCCACGATGTGTCCCGTCGGGTGATTCGCAATCTCATGGGGCGTCCGGGTCGTGAATTGCCGGCTTCGGGAGAGCCCCGGATTCTCATCGCACACAGTCTCGCCCCGAGTGACACCGCGCAGTTGAACCCGGGAACGGTTTTGGGCTTTGCGACCGATGTGGGTAGCAAGACGTCGCATACGGCCATCATGGCCCGTTCCCT
>CAIWVL010000200.1 GCA_903916085.1 uncultured Spartobacteria bacterium | reverse complement strand
TATTTTGGGACATCCTGTCAGGAAACGTCCGCTGTTTTTAATCCGCTTTGATCGGCGGCACGTCATTGACGGTGATCTGCGGAAACAAAAAGGTCAACGCCTAGGGTTTTAGCGCAAGCGATATGGATGGCGACCATGGCTCTGAGTTGATTTCCCTCTAGCAACTCAATGGAGCTTAGTACCACCTCTGGCGTTATCGGCGTTTTTCAGGGGTGGTGTCCAAGTGTGCTGGAATACGCACCGTACTCTCAAATTCTCACCAAAGCCGATCAGCCGCAAAAAGCTGGTCGGCTTTTTAACGCACCTCAATGCAACAAGGGGTCGCTTCAGAAAACGGGAAAAATCGTACGGTAAGCCGGAAACGCCGAAAATTTAGCACTAACCAACTTGCCAAAATAAACCAACTAGGTTAGAATGCAGCAATGCAGAAACGAACCCCGCACTGCAAGCTGTCAGTCGTCAAAGACTTGGTAGAGGCTGGTCAGGTGCGCACCACGCACGGGGCGCGTAGTGGCGCAAATGAGTTGGGTTTTACCTTCTCCGACATGCTGGACGTGGTGATGGCACTGACGCCAGCGGATTTCTACAAGAGCATGACCACCCATGCCGATCACACGGTATGGCAGGACGTGTACCGCCCAAACACGCAGGCGGGCGACGTGTACCTGAAGCTGACGGTCATTGATGACGTGTTGATCGTGTCTTTCAAGGAGCTATGACTATGAAATGCCCTGTTTGCGGCGCGGCTGAACTGATCCATGACACCCGCGACCTACCCTATACATACAAAGGTGAAACCACCGTCATTGCAGCGGTGACGGGCGATTTCTGCCCGGCCTGCGCTGAGTCGGTTTTGGACGCGGCGGAATCGAACCGCGTCATGCGCGAGATGCGCGCCTTCTCCAAGCAGGTGAACGCGGCCATCGTTGATCCTGGCTTCATCACGGACGTGCGCAAGAAACTCGATCTTGACCAGCGCGAAGCCGCCGAAATCTTCGGCGGCGGCATCAATGCTTTCTCGCGCTACGAGAACGGCAAGACCAAGCCGCCGCTGGCCCTGGTCAAGTTGTTCAAGCTGCTGGATCGTCACCCCGATCTGCTCAACGAGGTTAGAACCGCCTGACCTTCTCGAAACTCGCCCTTTAGACTAACCTGGAGTTTACCCACACTGAGGGATGCATATTCCGATAGGACTTGGACACTCATTCCAGCAACACCTGGACAGTGATTCCAGGAGCACTTGGACACTCATTCCAGTAACACCTGGACACTGATTCCAGCCCCCGGGAATATGCACCTCGGAGGTCAAAATCTTAGTGATTGAGGGTCTAAACCACTGGGAAACGGGGTCGCTTGGTAGGGGGTCTTTGGTGATTTTTTGCTGAGAAATCTCGTAAATGACCTTGAGAGCCCCCTCGGTCAGGCGTCCTCCATAATGCGCTTTCCTGAGAGAGTTGGCAATATGGGGGGGTGGCCGACCATCGCACTGATGACCAAGTCGTCCAGCATCTTCTTAAAGTGCTTCTCAAGGCCGTAGACGACTTGGGGGGAGTCCTCGGAGTAGGAAAGGGACTCGATTTTGCTAACGGACACCCCTATCACCCAGGCGCGAAGTCCCACAAAGTCGAGCTTTGTGTAGGTTGCTGGCTCTAGGGTGACGTTGGTATTTTGGGGCATCCTGTCAGGAAACGTCCGCTGTTTTTAATCCGCATTGATCGGCGGCACGTAGTTGACGGTGATCTGCGGAAACAAAAAGGTCAACGCCTAGGGTTTTAGCGCAAGCGATATGGATGGCGTCCATGGCTCGGAGTTGATTTCCCTCTAGCAACTCAATGGATCTTGATACCACCTCTGGCGTTATTTGGACTATCAAAATATCTTCCATGTGATCCAGGATTTTTGATTTAATTGCTAGGTAATCTCTATTCTCTAAACTTCCTTCACGACACAGTCGAGAAAGGGACGAGATGATCTCTGGGAGGCAAATCACACTAAGTACAAGAGTGTCTGCATGGGCTAATAGTCCCAACACTTCATCTGTTTTGACTTCCCGAACATAGAGCTTAACAAAGGCGGATGTATCTAGAAAGATTTTCAAACTGAGCTTTCTCTATCTTTCAAAATGGCTTGACTCAGGGACAGTCCTTTTAATGCCAAAGGCTGTGTATTGCTTTTCCAGGATGGATTTGGTGACTCAATGGGCACAATTTGGGCGATTGCTTTTCCATTTCTGAAAACACGAACCGTGTCCCCAGCTTCGACCGCATCAAAATAAGTCTTCGCATGACTACGTAATTCGGTAAATGTTGCTTCTTGCATCGCGCTTCCTTATAAATATGTACATTATTATGTACATCAAGAGGGTTTTGTCAAGCTTTTTTCAGAACACGACTTGTGGGGAGTCCTCGGAGTAGTAAAGGGACTCGATTTTGCTAACAGACACCCCCATCAACCAGGCTTTGAGGTAGGAATAGAGAATAGGATTTGGAAGGTGCTCAGTATTGAGCTGGTGCTGGTGCCAGTCGACATAGTCAACAATGCCATAGTTGATAGAGCAAATCTAGCGGCAAGCAACGCCCTGCCAGTAAAGATTGGCCGAATCGGACGCGATCTGTGCGTTGAGGTATTCGCGCAGCCAGGCAAAGTCGAAGACCACGGCGACATTCCCGCTCGTGCCACCTGATCCGTAGTTTTTTCCAGAGGTGGTCGTCTATCTCCAGTGCGAAGCAGCAGGCGTAGGTGCGGGCGCGGAACTGATCGTAGTAGTAGTCTGGATAGCTAGATTTTGCCGGATCAAGCACCATAGATTACTCAATTTATGGTGCTGACGATAACTGGTGCAGCAAATTCCGGGTAGGACTCAACCGGGTAGACCGCAGGCAACTCATGCGTACTTGAAAGATTTGCTGACGAAGCTGCCGACGCAGATGAACAGCAGGCTTGAAGAGATGCCGCGGCATCGCTG
>CAIWVL010000199.1 GCA_903916085.1 uncultured Spartobacteria bacterium | reverse complement strand
GCCTAACTTAGGCGAATGACGCAATCCGTGTATTTTAAACGATAGATGGCGGGTTAGTGGGGTGGAAAGGCTGCCAAATCAAGCTATGTGCATAAGCCGCATTTGATGCTCTTGGACGCGGCTTTTCTTGTGGCATTTATCCGAACATCCACAATCCGGCGACACACAGGAGAAGCAAACTAGTCACCGAAAATGAAAGGCATGATAGCCCGAATATGCTGGCGCTATACCAGGACTTTAGTTTCTTCACACGCATCCGTGCCGCGAATACCGCGCCTGCCAGAATAATCCACGAGGCGATAGTTACGGTTCCTATGGCAATGCCTTGTCCGATAGCCCAATCATAGTCTTCTGAATCAATTGGCCTTGCAGTATAGGTTGGCATCAATGGGTAGCAGAATATTGTGCTAATACCCAGAACGAGAAGACAGGTTGGAGTGAAACGGGAAAGCAAATCGTTCATTGATTATCGCTGTTCAATTTGTCTGTTGTGCGAACCAACTTCTGGCCTCCCTTCAAAGTTACGGAAACGGTCACACCCCCAACGCTCAGGCGTGAATGATGTAGGTGTTTTGTTTTTAAAGCGAAATACGCTGAGGGTAAGCAATGTGCTAGTAACCAGTACATTGAGCTTGTGCTGACTGTTGTTAATAATGTACTTCAGACCTCTGTTCCCTTCTGTAAATAAATCTCAGGTATTCCAGAGGGAACAGGATGCTGATTTTTCAACAAGAGGTAGTAGAGAGATTTGAGGTTAATTGTGTCGTATAATATAATACCCCGCATTCAAAACAATCTGTGCGCCAATGAACCAACGAAGTAATTCCCATCGTTCCTTTCCGTTCATCTTGGCAATACCCAGTGAAGGGATGGAGAATGTGAGGTCAGGTTCATTCATTCTCTTTTTTCGGGACCGCATTACACGGTGTCCTCCGAGTAGCCATAAAATGGCACCAAAACACATAAGCGTATATCCAACTGAGTTCATCGGCTACACAATTAGAAATTGGCCGCGAGTCCTTCGAGTTAGCCGCTACTTGCTCCTATTCAGGATCTCCCGCACTTCGTCCACCGTGAGCTGATGGCCCGTACTGACGCCCCCTCTGGGACCAGTGGCGGGGGTGTACTGCGCTTTCATTTTGTCCGCTTCCGGTCCCAGATAGGCGCGACTGCCATCGGAAAACGATTTCTGCGATGCAGACGCGTTTCCACCGAGAGACGCCTGCGGCAGGTCCTGCGCTGTCTTTCCCGAGTTGAACGTCTTATTCCCAGCAGACGCCGCCGTGACTTGGGCTGGATTTGTCGTAAACGACTTTTGCGCCGCGCCAGCCTGTGTGGACAAAAATTCTGACGTGGAAAACGAGTGCGTCTCCGCTTTACCCGATACAAAGGAGCGCGTTCCAAACGTACTCACGGGGACCGTCTTAGAACCAGTAAGAGCCGCTGGGGAAAAGGTGGTTTTGCGGGGCTCGAATTTTCGGTTCAGGTCCCATTCGAGGAGCCGCTTTTCGCCTTCGGTCTGGGCTTCGCGAGTGACGGCTTCGGCATGAGCCTTGGGCTGGAGATAGACCAGCAGAGCCGCCGCGCAGGCAGCAGCTAAGGGGAGGAGGGAAATTGGGGCCCGCATCACCCAGATACGTTGTAGGGGAGCGGGTGTGTTTACAAGCCCCCTGATTTGCGAATAAATCGCGAACAGTCGAAGTCCTTCAGGACGGTGGCGCGTCTATTCCCGTTTAGTGGCTTCTACCCAGACTTTACGCTTTTCGAAGTCGATGGTCATGCGGCTTTGGCGAAATGGCAGCCAGCCCAGCAGCACGTCTTTGGAGGCGGCGCTGGTGTCAAACTCTAGCGGTGCGACTCGTAGAGTGCCCAGAGTCGCCTCGTGCAGGACGCCCACGTGTTCTTGCTCAACCCCGCCCACTCCCATGGCATTGCGTTTGCGCAGGCGCGGAGAGGCGATAGCACTCTTGGGCACGGAGGCCAGTGCACTCGCAGTTAGCCGCAACCCGGAGCCACAGCCGGTGTCGAAGAAGGCGCGTACAGTTTGAGTGCCGACCTTGATTTGAATCCAGATCCGTCCCTCCTCAATGGTGAAGGGAAAAGAGGCAGCGTTGGGCGGCGGTTGAAATGGCCGTTTGTAGGCGAAAATCACCTCGTTGCGTGGGGCGTCGATGGTGAGGCTCGAGAACTGTTCCAGAAAGGGAAGTCCCAGGAGATTCAGTTGCATCTCGCTCAGGGTCACACCGGCAAATGTGTTGCAGTAGGAGTGCAGGAAAACCCCGCCCACCCCTTGGCCAAGCACTGCGTGTGAGCCAAATCCGAGGGAGTCGTATCTAGCGAGGAGTACGTCTACGTTGCCACCAATACCTGTGCCCTTAAGCGCCCCGCCGCGAATGGTCTGCATTTGTACGGCTGAGGCGGAGTTTGCGTCCAAAAGCA
The DNA here is from genome assembly GCA_903916085.1 of uncultured Spartobacteria bacterium. Lineage (GTDB taxonomy): Bacteria > Verrucomicrobiota > Verrucomicrobiia > Chthoniobacterales > Chthoniobacteraceae > Chth-196. Next base: position 2,525 of record CAIWVL010000199.1, on the reverse strand, counting down.
CGGGAAACGCGTTGCCAGTATCAAGGATTAGAGTAGTGGGATGTCCGTTGATCCTTCCTGGAATGCTGGGGATTCCGAGGGTCGCGTTTAGCGGCCCCTTCAGGATTGTGCCGGGGGGAATCTGCCACCGGTAGCGAACTTTGAGTGCTCCCTTTTCGAAATCTGCCGGGTCTGCTGGGACCGCGTTTTGCTGGAGCGAAGCGAGGGTGGTACGCGAAGCTCGGTTTACGCTTTGGGCGCAACCGCCAAGCAGCAGAAGGGCGAAAAGCAGTAAAGCGCGTCGGATCATGCGTTGGCAGCGTACGCGATGCGCCGTCTGCGCAAACGCACGAAAATCAAAAAAGCTTGGAGGGCTAGTCCACCTGCGGCCACGGCCATCGCTAGGCGCGCTTTCCAGTTCCAACTCAGGGGCTTGGGCGTGAAGGGCAGTTTGATGGGGGTCGAGCTCTCACCCGCAAGCAACATTTGCCAACCGGCGATTGGAGTGTCAGGGGCGGCTGGACCGTTCCCGTCAGAGGGTGCCTCGTTTTTCGTCAACACCGGCACAGTCCACAGGAGGAAGGAGGCGGGGTTGCCCTCCGGCGCCTCAAAGCGTATTGGGGAACTGCTGGGGCGCCATGTCCAGGCGGCTGTGAGCATTTCTGGTAAAGGCTCTTCGGCGCTGTGCGTGAGGGGCATAGGGGCCGCGTAAGCGAACCCCTGATGCAGGCTCACCACCGGTTTGCCGAGTTCGCCCACCGTCCAGTTACGGCCGTCAGGCAGTGCGATGCGGAGCGCTGCTCCCAGCGCCTGCGCCGGGTTGGGCGCTTCCCGCAGCCAGGGAACGCCGGTGACGTCCGCCGTGAGCTCCAGAGTGACCTCTGGGCCTTCGTGGAAAACAAGGCGCGCCAGCACAAGCTCGGGCGCGTGCGCTTTGGCCTGTGCGGGTAGACAGGCTAAAACCGCGAGCAGGACTGGCTGGACGCGCCTCAATAACTTCATTTCCGGTTCCAGCGGAGCACGCGACCAAACTGGTTCCATTCCGTTTCGAGAATGTTGCCTGCAGCGTCAAACGTGATGCCGTGTGGGGAGGTGACGACGTTCTCGCGCCAGTCCGCTGGGGGTACGCGCGGGGTGTTAGTCTGGCCGGGCGTATCATTGGTGCCGAGAGCGGCGACCATCTTGCCTTCCTTGTCCCAAACCGAAACGCGCCCGGCGATTTCAGCAATGCACACGAGGTCTCCGTTAAACGAGGCAGAGCTCGGGTTGCGCAAACCGGTGGCGATCACACCGAGAAGTTCGCCGTCCAAGCTGGCGTGCATGATGCGCTTGTTGCCGCGATCACACAGGAACACCCGCGCGGGTTGGAAGCGGTTGTCAATGTGGATTTTGTGGCAGTTCGCTAGCTTGAAGGGTTCGCCCGGTCCGCCGAACTGCTTCTTGAATTTACCCGTCGCGTCGAACACAAAAATCCAAGAGGTGCCATAACCGTCTACCACGTAGATGTCGCCATTGGGGGCGACGTCGGCGGACGTTAGCTTGAGGCCACCACGCGTTTCCGAAGAGCCCTGTGTGTAGGCTGGTTTGCCGTCTTTCTGCGCCATTTCCGAGAACGCGATTTTTCGTGGCTTGCCTGCGACGGTGAGTGTGACACCTGCGTCGTCTTTTTCGGGGTTGATGCCTTCCACCTTTTCTCCGGTAGCGAGGACCGCCATTCCCTTGGTCGCGATGTCGGCTTTGCTGACTTTTTGCGCGTCGCCGTTGGGAAGGGTGATGGAGAGGGAGTCGCCCAAGTCAGTGGGCTTGCTGCCGCGCAGGACTTTGCCGTCTTTGAGGGTCAGGCTGACCGGATTCGCGATTTCTGCGGGAAAAGAGTCGCGGGGTATTTCGAGTACGACCTGACCGTCAAGATTCGCCTTGATGACCTTTTGCTGGCCGAGAACTGCGGCGTAGATGAATTCGCCGTCGCTGGACTTGCGAATCGAAAAACCGTGGAGGGTTGCGGGCAGGGGAAGGTGCCGGATGTATTCTCCTGAGGGCGAGTAGACTTGGAGTCCGCCTTTGTCTTGTCCCTCAACACTGACGTAAATTTTGCCCGTCGAGTCCACTTGGATTTCGCCATGGCCGTTGCCGATAGTTTCCAGGCCGGCTGGCGGCTTGAGGAATTGGGGGGCGAAATCGTAGGTGAGTTCGGCGTGTGCGAGGCCTGCGCTGAGAACTAGGAGGCCGAGGATGGAGGGAATGCGGAGGGTCATAGTTGGGAATGGATTGGGAGGTAGGGATGCCCTTGCGTCAACCCCGCAATCTGGCAGAAAGCGCTCTGTTTGCGGGTGAGGCTCAACGGCAGGGAGAGCGACCAGGCCCCAAGAGGAAACGGACTCTAGACGGAGGAAACCTCACCCCAGGGCTCGAGAATGCCGCTAACACTGAGAGCGGGGCCGGGGGTGAGGTGATCTGGCAACTCCAGAGGCCCTGTGGGGCTGTGGAGGGAGCCTTAGGACTGATCGGTGTCTTCTGCACCGTCTTCGTCGTCGGCATCTTCGTCG
>CAIWVL010000198.1 GCA_903916085.1 uncultured Spartobacteria bacterium | reverse complement strand
TCGCCACGTTCCTCGGCAGCGTGCGCGAGTTTTTCAAACTCGGCAAACATCGTCTGCCGAATGACGGTTCCGCGAATGTCATCGAGTTGACGATTGATGAGGTAAGCGCGCATGGCCGGATCGGTCGTGGTCTCTAGCAGATGATGCGTGAGAAGCTCTTCGTTGAAGGTACTGGCGACCTCCGCCAAGAAAATAGGGTACCCGTACGTCTGGAAAGGCTGGTTCCGAGTGGAATACCAGGTGTGCATGGAATGCCCGGCTTCGTGCGCCAGCGTGTACACATCTGAAAAGACGTCCTCCTTATAGTTCATCAAAATGTAAGGCGGCCCGGAGAAACTGCCGGAGGAAAAGGCACCCGAGCGTTTGCCCTTATTCTCGTAACGATCGCACCAGCGGCCTGAGCGCAGACCGTGTGCCAGGGTGGCGCAGTATTCGGCACCGAGAGGTTCGAGAGCGGCGAGTACCTTGTCAGCGGCCTGGTCGAAGGAAATGTGCGTTTCGATGCGCGGCACGATTGGGACGGCGGTGTCGTAAGCGTGGATTTCGTCAAGCTGCAACACTTTCTTGCGCAGATCGTAATAGCGGAACAAGGAAGGCAGGTGAGCACGCACCGTGCTGATGAGATTGTCGTAAACGGCGACAGGAACGTCGTCGCGGAAAAGAGCGGCGTCACGAGCGGAGGCGTAGTTGCGGGCGCGGGCGTAGAAGACGTCCGCCCGAACTGAGGCGGAAAGCGTGGAGGCGACGGTGAAGCGATGGGCGTTAAACTCCCCGTAAAACTGGTGAAATGCCGCCTTGCGCAAATGCCGGTCGCGTTTGACTACGAAGGAAGAGAAAGAAGACTGCGTGAGTTCGCGTGAGTTCCCAGTTTCATCCGTGATGAAACCGAACTGCATGTCGACGTTCGTGAGCTGGGAGAAGGTTTCCCCGTGAGCACGCACGGCGCTTGAGCCTAGGGCGAGGAGACGCTCTTCCCCGGCGGAAAGAGTGTGCGGCTTGAGACGACGCAAACGACGCAGAGGGGTCTGCCAGGCGGCGAGGACGGGCGAGGCGAGGAACATTTCAAACGTGGCATCGTCGATCGCCTGAATTTCGGGCGAGAGGAAGGAAGAAACCTCTGCGATACGGGTGAGAAGGTTTTCGAGTTGGGCTTCGCGGGCGAGAGACTCTGGGTTGGCAGAGTCTTCGGTGGTCCGGAGAGAGGCGTACTGGCTGAGGCGCTCGATTTTGAGATCGAGTTGTTTTTCAAGCTCGAGCGCTTCGTGCAACCGCTCCGCCGACTGGCCGAGAGAACCCGCAAACTGAGCGAGGCCGGGGAACGCAGCTTGAAGTGCGTCGAAGTCGCTCTGCCAGGCGGTGATTTCGGGATAAAGTGGAGAGAGGTCCCAAGTGTCGGATGCAGAGACTTGATCGCGCGTGGGTGTCATGTGGGCAACATGGCACGGAAATGTGGCGAGCGGAAGTGCGCGTGCGTGCGTTTCCCTCGGAACGCCGGCGCCCCGTGCTCAGGGATAGGGATGCCAACACGACGCGTCACCACTTGCGACGCGTCACCACTTGTAGTGATCCAACCCAAAAGTAATTGCTCCCCCTAGAAAGCCCACAGCAGACACCAACGCCGCTCCCACGATCAGAGCGGCCCTGAGTCGGGCGCGTTCCATAGTGCCCTCGCGGCACTCAAAAAAGATGGCAGCTCCTGCCGAAATAAGCGCCCAAAGAGCGGTCGCTGTGCCGAGCCATTTGTGGAGCTGGTACACTTGGGAAACACCCGCGTAAACATTTAACCACCCCAGGGTTGCGGTTCCAAGAGCACCGCCAGCTCCAAGCACCACCAAGAAGCGGGTGCAATTCAGCCAACTCTCCTTTTTAGTCAACCAACCCAGAGATTCCGACAACACCGCAGCCACTAAAAGGCCAATGGGAAAATGGGTGGATGCTGCGTGAAAACGGCCGAACCATTCGAGCAGCCTACTCAAAAGCGACTCCGACGCCTTGTTAGGTGAGGGCGCGGCGCTCTTGGCAGACAACAGCTCCTTTTGCCGCGCCGCAAGTTTGGCAGGCAACTCACTGGGCGCACCGATCTGAATCCAATGTTTTAGGGCTAGCTTTTCGGCGGCGCTCGCATTGCCCACCTTGCTGTCCTTGCCTGGCATCTCGTCTTCATTGACCAACCGGAACAACTCCGACTTCGCCGCGTCGCCGACTACCACGTACTCGTCGTTCGCAGCGACTCGCTTTAAGTCCATGGCGTAGCCAAACTTGCCCTTGGGTCGCGTCAAATGCGCCCCGTGACAATCGTTGCATTTCGCTTCAAAGAACTCGAAAACAGCCGCAGTCGTGAGCTGGGCATCCTCGGCGGAAATCCCCTCGGCACCGACCGCACGCAAAGGCGAAAAGAGAGCGGCGAACAAGCATCCAAGAAAAGCCGGGATGGACAGAAAACTTCTCATGCCAAGTAAATTGAACCAAAGTACGCGAGAGGACGATGTCTAAGTTTTGAGATGTCGGTTCAGACGGAGAAGGCCCTGTCAAGGAAGCGCATAGCTCGGACTGCGTCCTTCTTGGAATCACACAATTTCCACAGGACACTTGGGAAGCGCGTTTAGGAACATCTTCCCATACCCCTTGCTCAATACTCGGGGATCGAGAATCACCACAATGCCCTTGTCCGATTTTGTGCGAATCAGACGCCCCACACCTTGGCGCAGCTTTAGCACAGCCTCGGGAAGGGAGTACCCCGAAAAAGCATCTCCGCCAGCGGCTTCGATGTGCTGAAGACGCGCTTCGATCAGAGGGTGATCCGGCACGGCGAAAGGTAAACGCGTGATAATGACATTGCTGAGCGCCGCTCCGGGTACATCCACACCGCTCCAAAAACTCTCAGTCCCAAAGAGCACATGGCGTTGATCCTTTTTAAACTCCGCCACCAAGTGATGGCGCGGCATGCCTTCGCCCTGCACGAGGAGTTTGTAATTCAGCTCGTCTAAACGTTCACGCATCCGGGAGGCAAGAGCCTGCATGGACTTATAGCTCGTAAATAACACAAAGGCACGGCCTTGCGTTTCTTCCACAAAATGCTCAATCCAATGAGCCATCGCCTTTTCGTAGGCTTCCGCGTCCTTCACGTCAGGGATTTTTCCAACGACGTACAGTTTCATCTGCCGCTCGTAATCAAACGGACTTCCGATCTGCAACGCATCCACCTCGAAAGCGCCGACGCGATTGCGGAAATACTCTAAAGCTTCGTTTCCAATGGAGAGCGTGGCGCTAGCCATGACGCAAGTACGCCCTGGACGAAACAGCATGGAACGTAAATAAGGAGCCACATCCACCGGGGCCGCATTAAGCGAGTGCATGGGTTGAGTCCGTCCCGTTTGCTCGACCCAATACACAAAGTTCTCCGACTCGAGCTTGAGAAACGAGGCGAGCGCCGCTCTGGCGTCCCGCACACGGCGACCGAGGTCCTGCATTTCGCCTTTGAGGACTTCATCATCTTGCTCTCGAACAAGTTGAACCACACGGGTTTGGAGCGCCAACAGCGGTTCCGTGAGGGTGTCCTGAACCCAGTCCGCTTGACGGACGCGAATTTCTTTCTTCTTTTCAGAAAACTCGCCCCGTTCACCGACTCGCTCGAAAAACTCCTCTACCTTTTCCAAAAGAGCGGTGATGTCGCGCACAGCATCGGGCTGGCGCAGGATCTGAAAGAGACCCTTTTTTGTTTTGGGATTGTAGAGCCTTTGAAGCGCTTGGCGGAGTCCGTACTGAGATACTGCGAGGCCTAATTGGCGACCGGCAATTCCTTCCACGGTATGTGCTTCGTCGAAGATAACGAAATCGTTACCAAATAAATAGCCGGTGCCTGAATCGTCGTCATCGGATTGACCAGCGAAGTTGAGGAAGAAAAGGGTGTGGTTCATCACCACAACGTCAGCAGCCAAGAGGCGCTTGCGCGCTTGCTGGTAAAAACAACGCGCATTTCCGCCACAGCTTTTGACCGTGCAAATGTGTGCCTCCGAACAGACCTCGGACCAAACACGACTGTCAGGTTCCACCGCAAGATCCGAAAGCGTGCCATCGGTGGTGCGTTCGGACCAAACGCGAAGGCGTTCGAGTTCAGCGCGTTCGGGCGAGGTGAAGAGACCGTCGGCCTGAACAATAGCGCGCTGAAGACGCATGGGGCAGAGGTAGTTACCGCGCCCCTTCCAAAGTACGACATCAAATTCTTTCTCGATGATTTTTTGAAGCACCGGCAAGTCCTTGCACACCAACTGTTCCTGAAGATTGATCGTACACGTGGAAATGACGGCCTTGCGCTTGTGCTCGACGGCCCACAGAACGGCGGGCACGAGGTAAGCGAGGGATTTTCCCACGCCCGTTCCGGCTTCAACTACGAGATGTCGACCGTTCTCCAAAGCCTCAGCCACGGCCACAGCCATCCTCTGCTGTTCTTCGCGGAACTCAAAGTTCTTCACCTTGCCCAGTTCCCCTTCCGGGGTGAAAAACTTTTGCACCCGCGCAACGAAGCTGGTGCCGGAATGTTCAGAGAGGGAAATCATGCCGATAAGAAGGGGTGGTGGGGCACTATAACGGCTAGTGCGGCAAAGAACGCAGAAATCTCAAAAAGAAGCGCCCTGTTGCGAGACGCGATTTTCCGAGGAAGGTTCGTCATGACATGTGACACATTGGAATGTTCACCCAAGAGTCCATCCCAACGGTATCCTCTAGAACGTCGCACGAGATTCTTTCTCACGCTGGCCAATCCCCAGTTTGAACCCCTCGGGTTCAACCAGATGACGCTTCTTGCTCCTGTTCCCCCTCTATCGCCTTTCATCGGAGCGGCGTCCTCGCTCATAGTTGGCTCTCGATGTTTCTGCTCGACCGCTACCTTCTTCGCAGCTTCCTAGAGCCCTTCCTATTGGCCATCGGGGCATTTCTAGGGGTATGGCTCATTTTTGATTTAAGCGATCACGGGGCAGATTTCTTCCGTAACGGGGCTGCGCCTTTGCAGATTGCGATGTTCTATTTACTGCAACTCCCGCAAATCTTGCTCATTGCGTTGCCCATCGCCATTTTGTTGGCGTTGCTTTTCTGCCTGACGCGGATGTCGCGCAGTAACGAGATTATTTCGATGCTCTCCTCGGGGCGCAGCCTAGGGCGGGTGCTCATGCCCCTCTTTGCCGTTGGCGTCGGAATGTCCGTGTTTTGCCTCGTCCTTAACTACGAACTCGCCCCTAGAGCCGAGGCCGCAAAACGTGCTGCCCTCGACGACATTCGTCGTTCCCATGCCCAAAACACTCCTCGAGACCAAGTGGACGGCCACCTTTTTCGGGACCGGCTTAGTGGCCGGACCTGGTTTGTGCGAAAGCTCCGTCCCAGCAGTTCAGTCATGGAAGGCGTCCAGATTCTACAACAGGACGGGCAGGGGAATATCACGCGCAAATGGTACGCAGAAAAGGCGATCCACGATCCTGCCACACACCGTTGGACGCTTCAGCGAGGAATGATCGTGGACTTTAATTCAGAGGGTGAAGTGCTCAAAATCGACAGTTTCGAAGAGCAAGGACAGCGGGTTCTGGAGAATTGGCTCGAAACCCCCTGGCGCATTGCCTCTTCCAGACTCGACTCCCAGCAACTCACCACCCCGGAACTCGAGGAGTATCTGCTCAACAACTACGATTTCCCGAGTATCCAGCTCGCCCCCTTCCGCACAACACTGAGTGACCGTTGGGCGCTACCCTGGTCATGCTTAGTGGTCGTTTTCCTCGCAGCGCCGCTTAGCATCGTGTTTTCAAGGCGAGGCACTCTTTCGAGCGCAGGTTTAGCGATTATGCTATTTTTCCTGATGCTAATGAGCCGAAGCTTATTTTTGGCCCTCGGAAAAGCGGGTCGGTTGCCGCCTGAAGTGGCCGCTTGGAGTCCGCAGGCTTTGTTTTTTAGCATTGGATTTTTTCTACTTTGGCTGCGTTCATCCAACCGCGACGTGGCCAGTCTTTTCCTGCGCAAAACCTAGTGGCCAAGGTTTGTTACACCCATCATGACTCAAGATTGGACGATCCAAACGCGAAGCGAGATTTGCACCGCGACACAAGCTGGTTTTGCGGCCGGACAAGTGTTTCACACGCTTCTTTTTAGGGAAGCAGACGGTCTTCGGCGTGAAGATCTTTGCGACGAAGGGCTGCGTGCGAGGCCGCCTGATGCGCCTGTTCCCTTTTCTCAATGGCGTTCCAAATTTGAGCCCCCGCCAGCCAAGCCACCTGAGCCGCTGGGGAAACAATCAGCCGAGCAATTGTTGCGCGCTTACATGGCGGATTCCGATCCTAAATTGCGCAATGTCCGGTACATTCTAGCGATTATGCTGGAGCGCAAACGTATTCTCAAAGAGGTGGAAACAGCTCGTGCTGAGGATGGTTCGCTGCTTCGTATTTATCAGTTCCCAAAAACTGGGGAAGCGCTAGTGATCCCAGATCCACAGCTAAGAATGGACCAGATTGCAGAAGTCCAAATGGAAGTTGCAGAACTTCTGGGCGCTCCGGCGACGGGAAGCGCCTGAAAACAAGAGAACTCGATTTTGTGGGACCGCGGATTCAGAAGCCGCCGTGTTTATGGGGAGGCGCGCAGTGCCTTGACTTGGATCTGTGGTTGAACCCTGCCTTGGTAATCGTTACGCGTTAACTCAAAGGCGATGTCCCAGGGCGGCGGCGGCAGTGGATCTTGGGCTCCGTTAAACCAAATCGCGCGCGCCGTGACTCGCTCTTGGCGCAGCTCAAGGCTCAGGTGTTTTTCCTTCATCACACGCGGCGCACTGGCGGGTGAGACTCTGGATAACATAAACAACGGAAGTGGATTCGCGATACCGTAAGGACCAAGTTTTTCCAATTGGTCGAGCAACTCTAATGTCAAATCTGAGAGGCGCACCTGCATGTCTGGCGAGATCTGTGGCACGAGAT
>CAIWVL010000197.1 GCA_903916085.1 uncultured Spartobacteria bacterium | reverse complement strand
CCATGGCACCGTTTTCACCCAGCCTCACGCGCTCGCCTTGGCTGACCTCAATAAGGACGGCCTGCCTGATCTCGTTTGTGGCAAGCGGTTTTGGGCCCACGGCCCCACCGGTGACATCGATCCCAACGCGCCCGCCGTCCTCTACTGGTTCGAACTCAAGCGCAGCGGCAAAACCGCCGAATTTATCCCCCACCTCATCGACAGCGATTCCGGCGTCGGCACCCAAGTCACAGCGGCACCCCTAGGAACTAACAAAAAGCTCGGCATCGTCGTCGGCAACAAAAAGGGCGCGTTCGTGTTCGAACAAAAGTGAGCGCTCAATCGCATGCGCAGTTTCGTTTCCTGCCCCTTCTTATTCATCTTCCTCCAAAATGCAAATCTCCTACAGACAAGCCCGTCTCTCCGCGGCAGCTCTCGTCATGCTCGCCGCAGCTCCTTCCCAAGCAGAAATCGCTGACTACAGATTTCAAGTAGAAGTACTTGCGAAAGGGATGCCGCAACCGATGCAGCTACAGCTTGCTCCGGATGGTCGTATTTTCTTTAACGAAATTGGAGGGGCCTTGAAAGTGTGGAAGCCGGAACTGCGCACGGCGCTCACGTGCGGCAAGCTCGCAGTGTTCAATGGACAGGAAAACGGGTTTATCGGGTTCGCTCTGGATCCAAAGTTTGCCGAGAATCATTGGATCTATTGTCTTTATTCGCCGCCAGACTTTGAAGGACAGCGCCTGAGCCGTTTCACCATGAACGGGGACGTCATGGACATGAGCTCGGAAAAAGTGTTGCTCACCTCCGCTGAACAACGCCTCCAATGCTGCCACCACGCCGGGTCCGTTCAGTTTGATCCTCAGGGAAACCTGCTCTATTCCTCAGGCGACAACTCCAACCCCTTCGGTTCCGATGGGTACGCTCCGACCGATGAACAGCCGGAACGCGAGCCTTGGGATGCCCAGCGCACTGCGGCCAACACCCACAATCTGGTGGGTAAAATCCTCCGGATCCGCCCCACACCCGAAGGCAGTTACACGATTCCCGAGGGCAACCTCTTTCCGAAGGACGGTTCCGCCGGTCGCCCTGAGATTTACGTGATGGGTTGCCGTAATCCGTGGCGGATCAACATCGACCCCAAAACGGGCTGGCTATACTGGGGCGAAGTCGGCCCCGACGCCCGCGCCGATGGGCCGCGTGGGCCTCGGGGTTACGATGAAATCAATCAGGCGCGGCAGGCCGGTTTTTTTGGTTGGCCGTACTTTGTTGGCGCCAACTTCGCTTACGCAAAGTACGACTTTGCGACCAAAGAGATTGGGGAGAAGCAGGATCCAGCACATCCCGTTAACCTGAGCCGCAACAATACGGGTGCCAAAAACTTGCCCCCCGCCCAACCTGCATGGATTTACTGGCCCTACGAGGATTCACCCGAGTTCCCCATGCTTGGCACGGGAGGACGCACGGCCTGCGCGGGGCCGGTGTTTCATCATCAAGCTTCGTTTGAAAAGACCAACGGCTTCCCCGCTGAGTACGACGGTGCGTTGCTATTCTGGGACTGGCAGCGGCCCTTTATGAAATGGGCGCGCATGGATGCCAAAGGCGATCTGAGCTGCATTGATCCGTTTTCCAACGCCTTGGCAGTGGTCTCCGACAAGGTTAAGGACGAGGAAGTCACCGAGGGTTTCCTCGTTCGCCGACCCGTTGACGCCCGCTTCGGGCCCGATGGCTGCCTTTACATGCTCGATTACGGCACGACTTGGGGTGCGAATGCGGACGCCAAGTTACTCAAAGTCTCTTACCTACGCGGTAACCTGCCACCGGTGGTTCAGGCCCAGGCCAGCATCACGGCGGGCCGCGAACCGCTGGCGGTCAAGTTCACCTCTGAAGGCACCCACAAACGCGAAGGCGGCCCGCTCACTTACGCATGGAGGCTCCAGCCAGGCGGCCCTGTGGTTTCGACGGAACCGAGCTTTTCCACGACCCTCGCTAAACCCGGCTTGATCCCTGTGGAACTCACCGTAACGGATGCGCAAGGAGCATCGACTGCAAAAACGGTTTCTGTCGTGGTGGGCAACAGCGTGCCTGAGCTGCGCTTTGAATCGCCACAAGAAGGCGACTTCTTCACTCCCGGCAAGCCCGTTGCTTACAAGGTGGCGGTCAAGGATGCCGAAGACGGGGAATCGGTGACCCAACCCGACGCTATGGGGCCGCGCGTGGTGGTGGAAAGTCGCTGGCTCAAGGGAGCCGACGAAAAATCCAACATGGATCCCGGTCTCGCCCTAGCAAAACAAAGCGACTGTTTTAACTGCCATCAGGGAGAACAACGCCTGGTGGGACCGTCCT
>CAIWVL010000196.1 GCA_903916085.1 uncultured Spartobacteria bacterium | reverse complement strand
TACCTGCTGGCGAGTTGAAATCTCTTTCTCGCGGAGGCGCGGTGTGCCCGGAGGAAATTCGGGGAAAATACATGTTTTAAGGTATTCCCGAAAAATCAGCTCCGCGCACTCCGCGCCTCCGCGTGAAACCCTCCTTAGCAGCGCTCGTGGGCGGCGGTGTATAGCCGCTCGAGATCTTCCGTTTTCACTTTGGGATCGAAAACTGTCGTGTCCTGAAGGCGGTCCGCCAATTTCTGTCGCAGGGCGTCGGCCTGTTCGGGCGAGTTCGCTAGTTGAACCGCCAACTGTTCGTATTCCTCAAGAGTAGTCACCGCGAGTTCGGGCAACCCGATTGCGCGCAAAATACTCGTCGCCACGCGGCTCTGGAAACTGTGGCCCACCAACGTCAACACAGGCAGCCCGACGCGCAGTACGTCCGTGGCGGTGCTGTGCGCATTGTAAGGAGTGGTGTCCAGGAACAGACCAGCCAGACGGTAGCGAGCTAGGTGATCGGAAATCGAAGGCACGCGGCCCGCAAAGACTAGTCGGGAACCCGAGACGCCATGCTTTTCAGCCTCTAGCCTGAGGTTGGTTTCCGCCACCTGATTCAGCTTCATCAGCCAAAGAACACTGCCTTCGACCTGTTTGAGGATCCGCATCCAGGTGTTGAAAATTGGGGGATTGATTTTGTAATCGTGGTTAAAGGAACAGAATACAAAACCGGTTTCGGGGAGCCCCATTTCAGCCCGCGTTGGCGTGCGTTCAGCGATCACCACCTGTGCATCGACGGGCAGATAGCATCCTGACAAATGGAGGACTTTTTCGCTATAATTCGGTTCATCCCCAGCGGGAATCACCGTCTTATCTGCAATGAGATAATCCATGTAAGAGGTCCCCGTAGTCCCAGCATAGCCGAGGTATCCAACTTGCACAGGCGCCGAGCGGTACCCGAAAACCTCAGGCCGCGAATCTGCCGTGGGACCAGCTAAATCAATGAGCACATCAATTTCGTGTTCCCGGATCAACTCCGCGATTTTGAGGGAGGCCTCGCCGCGCACATCAAAAAATTTGTCGCTCGCGGCAATGAACCGTTTCCGGAGCGAGCTGTTATCATCGAGCCCTAGCGAGAAGGCGTACACTTCGAACTTAGACTTATCGTGATGTTCAAACACGCCTGCCATCAGATGACCCACTGGGTGTTCGCGAAGGTCTGGCGAGAGATAGCCCAGTCGGATCTTGCTATGTTTATACTGCTCACCCTTCCACAAAGGCTGACTTTGTTTGGGATAAGATTGCTCCATGAACAGGCTCGTGCAGTTCAGTTGGTCAGCCGAGGAATCCGACAAGGCGAGAAAGGCGAGCGGGCGGCAAGAGCGTTTACCTTCGCGCACCCCTTGGATAATCAACTCCCGGTTTTTTTCAAAGTCCGTCCAATCGCAGCAGTGAAGTCGTGCGTATTGCAGAGAGCCGAGTGCGTATTCATACTCAGGGTCAACTGCGAGGAGTCGGGAGTAGAACTGAGCGGCTTCTTCGTTCTTTTTAAGAATAGTCAGAACCATCGCTGCGTTTGAGAGCGCGAGCTTGTGGTTAGGTTCAATACGCAGCACTTCATTAAACTGAATGAGCGCCTGGATGTAGTCATTTAACTCAGCGCAAACGAGTCCCTTTTCCGAAAGGGCTTCCTTGTAGTTGGGAGTAATCGCAAGCGCACGGTCAAAATCCGAAAGCGCATCCGTAAAGCGGCGGGCCGTCTTTAAGGCGCACCCGCGAATGTACCAGCTCAGAGCCGACGACGGATGAGAGGTCACGCACTGATCCGCGCTTGCAAGTCCATCCGCTACCGCTCCCAAATTCAGGCTTACCACCGCAAGAGAGTACAAGGCAGCAAAGTTGTCGGCCTGCAAGGTGAGGGCCCGCTGAAAAAGCGCCCGTGCGCCCTTGAGATCACCTCCGTTTTGCAATGCGATTCCTTGAGCTGCAAGGCGTTCGGAATCGGCATTTGAAACTCCGGGCACACCCAGAACTGCAAGACGACTCTTCTGTGCTGCGGGGTGAGCGGGATCTAGTCTGAGCGCACGTTCGAATTCACTAATAGCCTGACCACGTTGGTCTAGCGTTAGCAAAATAGAACCTCGCAGAACGATGGAATCCACGTGACCCGGATCCAACTCCAGGGCGCGCGAAACACACCCCAGAGCCTCCAAGGAGCGGGAATCGGCGCTGAGTGCGGCGGAATAAATGTACCACCCAAGCACAGACCCCAAGTTGCCGCGCACACAACGCTCTGCGTATTCGATGGCCTCAGCTTGGCGGCCACGGTTCAGGCTGATGGCGGTTAGGGAATACAGGGCGGCAGGATGCGTGGCCTGTTCGGAGAGGACACGCTCAAACGCAGCCGCCGCTCCGTCCAGATCCCCCGAGCCTTGCAAATGAATGCCACGATGAAGAAGAGCGTCAACAGAAGTCATGGGATGGGTGAAGATAAACCTGAATAGAAAGGCCAACGAATCGCCAGTAAACCCAAATCCCTGAAATCGGAGCCCACGCAGGAACCACCTCGTGTGTGGTATGAAGGTTAAGGTTCGCGGAAGCTTTCCCCAAGGCCGCGCAGAAGCGGATGCAATAAGTAGTTAATGAGACGCCGTTTGCCTAGATGAATCTCGGCGGTCACAGTCATGCCTGGAAAGAGCGTCCGCCGCGCAGGAAGCTTTTCAATGCGCTCGCTCTCCAGATTGATCGCCACGCGATGCAAGCCCCCGCCCCCGACGGCGCGCTTATTAGCCACAGCCTCTAAATCACTAGGCACTCCGCCAGAGTGGGACTCGAAACTAATCGACCGAATGTGGCCATGTAACCCCCCGTAGCGCTGATACGGATAGGCATCTACCTTGATCAAAACGCTGTCACCGACAGAGGCTTCACCCACGGAAGCGGAATCCAGCTGGATCTCCGAAATAAGAGGTACCGATGTCGGAATGAGAATCACAAGGGGCTCAGCATCGCGCAGCACAGATCCCACCGAGCGGTTTGCAATATCAAGAACCACACCATCTTCCGGTGCCACAATAGCGATCATGGAGTTCACTCGCTCCAGCTTAGTCAGGTTGGATTCCACGAGAGCCTGCTCTGCACGCTGACGCGTCAGTTCCTCAAACAAAGTCCGACGCCACTCCTGCAAGGCACTTTCCTTCTGCGCATCCACCGTTTGCAGTCGATGCCGTAGTTCTACCAAACGGTCGGTGGCCTCTTGGAACTCGCGCTCCGCTCGGAGCCGGTTGTTTTGAGCCGTGAGATATTCGAGTTTAGAGTTGGTGTTTAGCTTCAGCAGGTTTTCCTGCATTTTCTCGACCATCCCAGAAATCTTGAGCTGCTCCTGAAGATTGCGAATATCTGCCTCTGTGCGGTTGAGACCTGCATTTGCCTCAGCAGACATTTCATCAAAGGCCCTCATCCTCGCCTGATGCTCGGCCATCCGTCGGCTGTACACCTCGGCCTGCAAAATGCCAGCTTCCCCATCAGCCGCAGAAGGCGTGTACGCAACTCCCGTGGACTCGGCCTCAAGTCGACGTATCTGCGAACGCACCGCCTTGTTGCGGGATTCCAAGGCGGAAAGGTCAGCCTGGGAAAAAGTCGGGTCCAGCGTAGCAAGCGTCTGCCCCTTTTTGACCACGTCGCCTGGGCGAACGCTCAGACTGCGCAGGACTGCACGCTCAAAAGGTTGAAGCACGATTGGAGGCCCATCATAGGTGAGCTTCCCCTGCCCTTGCACCACAACATCCACCTTAAAAAAAATAGAAATGATGAATGCGACAAAGATCAGAAACCCAAAGTAATGAATCGTTCCACGCAACCCGCGTGGCAACGGTTCGTCGAGTAGATGAACCAGTGCACTTTGAAAAGTGAGTGCATCGCCGAGTACCCGCGAATCCACTTCCCGCTCAGAGGCCAGGATGCTTTCGCGTATCTCGCGTTTTGCCTTAAGCCAAAAAGCGAACGCCTTCTGCGCGCGGGGATCCTTACGCAGGCGTTTCCGGCTGAGCACAACACCTGCTCGCAAGCCAGAAGAGCGATAAGACTTGGTCATGCGCGATTGGACGGCCAACCACTTGGGATGCAGCCAGGCGAGTTTCATCCGGTGATGTCTCTGGTCTGCTGTTGCCAGAGGTGACTATAGATTTCGCAGCGTTCCAAGAGCACCTTATGCGGAGCAATATCCACCACACGTCCCTTATCTAGCACTAGAATCCGGTCCGAATTGACGAGAGACGACAACCGGTGAGACACGATGATCATGCTCCGGCCCTTGGCGATCTGGGACAAGTTATTTTGAATAATCGCCTCACTCTCGGGATCTAGCGCACTGGTCGCCTCGTCGAAAATCAACAGTCGAGGCTGGGGTAAAAGTGCCCGGGCAATGGCGATGCGCTGTCTCTGACCACCAGAAAGATTAGTGGCACCCTCCTCCAAAAGCGAATCATAGGCCATCGGCAACTGGTCAATGAACTCCTCGGCACCCGCCAACCGAGCGGCCGCCACAATTTCATCGGCGGTTGCCCGGGGATTTGCTGCCGCAATGTTTTGTCGGATCGAGCCACGGAACAAAAAGCTCTCCTGCAACACAATCCCGATGTTGCGCCGAATGTGAGCCAGATCAATCTGACGCAAATCCACTCCATCCAGTTTGATGATCCCTTCCGTGGGGATCTGGATGCCTTGAATCATCCGCGTCAACGTGGTCTTGCCTGAGCCAGACCGCCCCACGACCCCGATGATTTCGCCGGGCATCACCGTGAAATCCAAATGGTCTAGAGCGGGAACCGCGGCACCCGGATAGCGAAACGTGGTGCGCTCAAAATCCAGACGTCCGCTCACCGGCGGCTTACTCCCCTTAAAGAGAGGATCCCGTTCGGGCGGATGGTTCATCATACCGCCGAGCATTTGAACGGAGAGGGCGGTTTCTTGATAATCGTTAATCATGCTCACCATTTGAATGAGCGGCCCGCTCACTCGGTTAGATAGCATGTTAAAAGCAATAAGCGCGCCGAGGCTCAATTCATCGTTAAATACCTGAATCGCTCCGATGCTCAGCACGGAGACGTTCATCGCTTTTTCAAGAAAGGAGGTAATACTGCTACCGATCAGACCAAACTGACCCACAGCGCTTGTCTTCCGCACAGAGGTAACGACTTTTTCTTCCCACGCCGTCCGCATGGAAGGCTCCAGACACAGGGATTTCACCGTGCGAATGCCGTGAATCGCCTCAATCGAGTGCGCCTGCCTCGAGCCTTCTGCCGTGTACAGATCGTTCAGACGCACTCGAAAAATCGGAAGCATCATCGCAATGACTCCCGTGATCAAACCAGTGAAGCCGAGGACGATGGCGGCCAGTTTCCAGCTGTATACGATGAGCAGGATGATGAGGAACGGGAGCGAAATAGAATCGAGCAACAGCTGAAACAGACGGCCAGTTAAAAAGTGCCGGATGTGGCTTGTCTGCTGAAGATTGCGAATCACCACGCCGGCCGGAATGCTATCGAAGAACGACATCGGCAAGGCCAGCAGCTTTTCGAACACCTTGGCAGACAGATTAGCGTCGATGCGGTTGGTGGTGAGAAGAGTCAGGTTTTGACGCAAAAAGCCGAAGAACGACTCAAATAACGCCGTCAAAACAAATATCAGCACCACCACATACAACGTGTGGTAAGTGCGGTGCGGGATCACTCGATCCACGAGCACACTAAACAAAAGGGGCGAGACAAACGAAAGAAGGCTGCCCACCAAAGACGCTAAGGCGATGTCGCGGAAGTAGCGCCTGTATTTAAGGATTTCTGTGAGGAACCAGCGGAAGCCAAACGGTTCTTCTGGCTCACTCGCGGCTTTCTTCGGGCCGCACAGAATCAAGAAACAATCCCAGAACTCTGAGAGTTGCTCGTAGGTGATTTTTTGAACACCAGCCGCCTCATTCTGGATGTCCAGAACAAAAGCGTGCTTTTCATCCCCACCTGCACCGACGTGAATGAGAATGAACCAATGCCCATCCTTTTTTCTTCCTAGAACAGGGAGAGCTGCGCCTAGCCGCCCTAAGCTCCTTAGCGAACAGTTTGAAAGCTGCTTAGCCTCAAGATCTGCTGCGTTAAGGAGCCGAGAGAGAGAGCCTAATGGATCTGACTCATCGCACAACTGCGGGGCGTCTGGAGGGACAGCCCGCCGGTGGTGCGCTGCTACCACGACAAAGGCCCGAAGAGCCGAATGATACGGGAGCATGAAGAATTAAGCCACCTTGCGATGGAAAGGAAATACTTTCAGAAGAGTCAGAGTTACTGCAAACGACATCTACAACCAAGGAATGCCCCCAGCCGACTTTGGCAAAGAGGCATTCCCTATTTCCCGATTAACGGTGGGAGGCGGCGGGCAAGAACACGTTCAGCTGGGCGACCGACAGAGACGACTTCTGAGTCGTCGTGAAGGCCTGCACCTGTGTAGAGGTGAAGCCCTTCAACTGAGAGGTCGTCATAGCCGCCACCTGCGTGGTGGAGATCGAGACGATCTGACTAGTTGTCAGCGAGCGCAGCTGGACTGTGGCAAGGGCACTGAAGGCGCTCGTAGTGAGGGCCGTGATCTCTGCCGTTGTGAAGGCGGCGAACGCACTAGTCGAGAGCGCACGAACCTGAGCGGTGGTGAGAGCGTTCACATCCTGCGTCTCAAATGCGATCACCTGAGCTGTGGTCAACGCAGCCACCTGGAGGGTGGTCAACGCTGGCACCTGAGCGGTGGTGAGCGC
>CAIWVL010000195.1 GCA_903916085.1 uncultured Spartobacteria bacterium | reverse complement strand
CCTTCTTGGGCTCGTCCTTCTTGGGCTCGTCCTTCTTGGGCTCGTCCTTCTTGGGCTCAGGAGCTGGAGGTACAGTCAAGACGGCTGCCTGCTCCACGCGCGCTCCAGGATGCCCTGCCTTAAACTTGGAAGCACCCGCCTCCGTCACCTTGGTCTGATAAACGTACAACCGCTTGAGTCCCGTCAACCCGCTCAGCGTCTCCAAGCCAGCATCCGTGACCTCCGTTTGAAACAAATTCAGAGACTCCAACTTTTCAAGTCCACGCAACGACGCCAAGCCCGAGTCGGTGACTGAAGAACGCGCCAAACTTAACTTCTGGAGATGCTTCAACCCAGCGAGAGGAGCCAAATCTACATCCGAAACCTTCTGCCCCGACAAATCCAGATCCACCACAGACACAGCACCTTTCAAGAGCGCAAATAACGCGGGATCCGGTTTTTCCACCCCCCGGAAGTTGATATAAAACCAGTTCGAGCCCGCTGCGAGTGGTTGCACTAACACGCCGCGCTGAGCTAACTCCGCGAGCGCCTTCTGCTGGGCTTCTTCCAGCTTCGGACCCGGGTCGACGTCAGCAGCCAAAGTGAATGGGGTACCCAGACCGACCACAAACAGACCGCACAGGAAAGCGTTCAATAATTTCATAGGGAGATCGATAACCTTTTAACCCCAATCAACCGAGGTCAACTCCCTCTTTTTACTGTACCAATCTAGCGCTCCCGTTTCACCGTATCTATTCCATGAGCAACACCCCAGCCCACTGGCTCGCTAAACAAGAGCCCTCCGCCTATTCTTGGGAACAGTTCGTTGCAGACGGAAAAACCGCCTGGACCGGTGTCCGTAACTTTCAGGCCCGCAAAAATTTGAACGCCATGCGTAAAGGCGACCGCGTATTATTTTACCACAGCGTTGTGGGCAAAGAGATCGTGGGCATCGCGCGTGTCGACAAAGAGGCGTACCCCGATCCCACTGCAACAGAAGGCCAATGGGTGTGCGTGGATTTAGTTCCAGAGCAGCCCCTCAAGCGACCAGTGACACTGGAAGAACTCAAGGCGCACCCGACCCTCAGCGGCATTCCTTTGATCCGGCAATCACGCCTCTCAGTGATGCCTCTGGAAACAGCCGCTTTCGAGGAAATCGTGCGCCTCGGGACCTAGGCACTGCGCACCCAGCGGTGCGCTTTCAGTTCGAACCGGGGCAAACTTCCCTGCGCCACTTCGCGCACAGGAATCCGCAAAGCAAAGGCGCGCTCAAAAGCCGCCTCCAGTCGCGGCCCCACCCCTCGCGCATCCGAACATTCCACCTCGACAAGAAGCTCTGTCAGGCCCGCGCCGCCGCTCACGTTTACACGGTATTCCTCAACCTCCGGCACGCTCCGCACCACATTTTCCAAAGCCACCGGATACACATTCACCCCGCGCACGATCACCATGTCGTCCAGACGCCCAAGGATTCCCCCCTCCAGCACCAGACCCGCTTCCGTCCAATGAGGACGCACCAAGTCTCCCGTCCTGTAGCGAAATAAAGGCCAGCAGGAACGCCCGAGCGGGGTAAGGACCAACTCGCCCGTCGCACCCTGCGCCACAGGCTGCCCGCTCACGTCCAGCACTTCAGCCAGATAACGGTCCTCCAGCACCCGCAAAACGCCAGGCTCGCCGGTGGCAGCGAATGCGACAGGCCCCACCTCTGTCATGCCGTAATGGTCGATGACCTCGGCTACCGGCCAGGCCTCTGAAAGCTGCTGGCGCACTGTCGACAAGCTTCCCCCCGGTTCACCTGCCACAAGAATTTTGCGCACCTGGGAGTGTGCGAGCGAGATGCCATGCTTGCGCGCCACTGTCGCCAAATGCAGCGCATAAGTAGGCGTGCAACAAAGAACCTCGACGCGATGCTTCAGGATCGCCTCCAGCCGAGCCACCGTGCCCAGACCGCCACCGGGAATACAGCGCAGCCCTATCCGTAGACCCGCCTCAAAAGCGGTCCAAAATCCAAGGAAAGGTCCAAATGAAAAAGCAAAAAACGCCAGCATCCCCGGCTCTACACCCGCCAGGGCGTATCCGCGCTGCCAGTTTCCAAGGAGCCATTCCCAGCTTTCTTGCGTATCCCACACAGCGAGAGGCTGAGCTGTCGTCCCACTGGTCTGGCAAAACCGCGAATACAAGGCGCTCGGTTCCGTCTGGTTGCTGCCGTAGGGAGGATGTTGCGATTGGTCGCGGACCAGCAATTCTTTGGTGGTCAACGGAACGCGCTTCAAGAAAGCCTCTAGCGAATCGAGCTTGGAAGCCAAAGGCGCGAGACGACCTTGTTGAAAAGCACTCCCAGCGAGCGCCGCCCGTAACAGGGGCCGGAGGACAGACCATTGCCGAGTTTGTAAAGCCTCTCTCACAAGATTTGGGGCAAGTAGAATAAAAACAGGGAAGAAACGCGCAGAGAGGCACCTCTTTGGCGCACTAAACGGCGCAGTCCCCAATAGAGTCAAGCTCTCCCAGCCGCGTACAGGTCCACCATCGCTCGCGAACACTCCTGAATACGATCCACAAGCTGCGGCGGTTCCAGAACGCGGGCGTGTGCCCCAAAGCTCAGGATCCAGCGTTCCACCTCCACTAAGCTCGAAAGTTCTAATTGCAGCTCCAGCCGGTGGTCCGGTAACTCCAAAATCCTCTGGCTCGAGTGCCAAGCGCGTTCCCGGACAATTTGCACGGCCCAGGAACTAAACACAATCCGCACTAAAAACGGTTTACCTTCGCTAGAAAAGACACCCAAGCTGTGGGAGAGAAACGCCTCTATGGAGAAATCCGTAGGCCGCTCAAAACTGATGTCGAGTGCCTCGGCTTTGGTGACTCGGGGCAATGCGAAAGTGCGCATTCCCTGACGCAAGGTGTCCCAACCGAAGACGTACCACTGGTTGTTCACGCACCCTAGATGATACGGGTGAATCCGGCGCGCCTCCTCGGTGTCGGCGCCTAACTTGCGATAATTAAAGGCTAGTTCACGGCATTCACGTACAGCCAAACCCACGACCTCGAACACCGAGGGATGCACCTCGCAAATGCTTTCCCCTTTAAAGAATACGCGACTTGCAAGATCATTGATGTCCACCGAAATGCGCTCACTCATGGCAGCCGCTATTTTCGCGCAAGCGGATCGTAAAGGTGCCTCATAAACCGTACCATGGTGCTGATGCAGAGCTTTTTGTGCCACAAGTAACGCCACTAATTCGCCCTCGCTCACGTCCAATGCAGGAAGAGCGTCCACAGGCTTTGTATAGTAAAAGCCGAACTTCCTGCGGTCGTATGCAATCGGCAAACTCAACCTGTCTCGCATGAAGTCCAAATCCCGCTGAATGGTTTTCCTACTTACCTCAAGACTCTTAGCAAGAAACACACAGTTCGGAAAAGTGCCCCCCTGTAAAAGCGAATGTAACTTCGACATCCGCTCCAAAGGTGGACGGGCGGAGTGGGGCTCAATCGCGCCAGCACTGCCTTTGGGTAGATTAAGAAGCATGACCCGTTATCTAGCAAATTCACGGGTACTCCGCGAGGCGAGAATGGCGGCTAAACCCTCGACTGCAGTTTGGAAGACGGTCGGCTCAATGAGACGAGTTTGGCGATTTGGAGCGTCCGGCACCTCCCGGCCCTGACGCCCCCCACCGCTCCAGTCGCTTCAGTGCCCCACGGCCGACACGTCTGCGTACTCCGGGATAGACGCTTCCGTGCGCAGCACCAAGTTACGCTCGTCCACCAAGATCACCCTCGGACGGTGGCCCACGGCTTCCTCTGGCGTGAGCTGTGCGAAGTTCATGATCGTGAGTCGGTCGCCAATCTTCCCCAGATGTGCAGTTGCTCCGTTCAACTGAATTTCTCCTGCACCGCTCTCGCCGTAGATAACGTAGGTTTCAAAGCGGGCACCATTAGCCATGTTGCCCACCAGGATTTTTTCATAGGGCAACAACCCCACTTGCTGGGCGAGATCCGAGGAAATCGTGAGACTACCCTCGTAGTGGAGGCTTGCACCCGTGACGGTGGCGCGGTGGATTTTGGATTTCAGGAGGGTCAAGAGCATCTCAGTGGAAACGATTACGATAATGGGACGGGATTTCAACCCGAACCACTCCGCGATCACCGCGCTCTCCGGTTTAGCAAGGAAAACAGCGTGACGCGAAGTACCCGGGCCAAGGCAACGAACGGAGTGAACTCAACGCTGCGAGGCTAGGAAGGCGACAATATCGCGCAACTCACGCTTGGTCAGCAACTGGGCCAGCCCCTCGGGCATGGGAGAGGGGAGACGATCGCGACCGGTCACTTTCTCTTTTGCAATCACCTGTCGCTGAGTCGTTCCTGGGGTCACAAGCTCCAGTTTTTGAGAGTCTTCACGCGCCAACATTCCAGCCGCCATACTGCCGTCACTCAGCTTCAGCAACACGGTCTCATAGCCCGGCGCGTAGTCGGCATTGGGATAAACAATAGAGCGCAACAAATACTCGCGGTCGTGTTTGGAGGCGATTTTGTCCATGGCAGGCCCCACATCTCCACCGCTGCCCGCTGCTTTATGACAGCGATAACACCCGACTTCATCCTTTTCACGGAAAAGCGTCAGTCCTGCCTTCGCATCGCCGCCCTCCAAACATTCACGCCACTGCGCCAATGGATCCTCCGCAGAACGCTTGTCCTCAAAAGCTTTCGCCTTCGCCTTGAGGCCGTCAGTCCCTCGTTTGCGTGCGGCTTCAAGCAAATCAAGCTGGATGGCGGCTGGGACTTTGCCTTCCAAGAGACGATCCATCCACTGCTCCAGAGCGGCATCAGCTTTGGGCTGTTTAAGTTGCGCAAGCGTCTGGAGGGCACTCTGCGCATCACTGGCAGTATTAGACTCCAAAAGACGCAAACTCAACTCAAGCGCCTCAGATGCAGGTAATTTTGCAACAAGTTTAGCTGCGCTACTACTCAGCTCCTTATTCTTATCCTTGAGAGCCAGGTGCACCAGTTGGCCAAAGCCTTCCACCTTCATCTTTGCCAACACATTCAAAATCAAAGCACGCGAGGCCCCCGTCCGAGTGACATCACCAAACAAAGCGCGAAGTTTATCGACGTTCCCAGTCAGCTGGTACACGCCAATAGCATCCGCCGCCGCATCTACAACGCCCGGCATTCCGTCATCCAGCAACGCGGGCAGTTTTGCCACCAAAAGCGCCTTCACCGCTTCCGCGTCGCGGTTTCCCTCAATCGGCCACCAGCGCCCTAGAAACGCATCGCGCCCATCCAGCGGTTGCCACTGGCGTAATAGCACAAGCGCCTGCACACGTGCGGCTTCCAACCCAGTCCCATCCGTGGCCACCTGAAGCAGGCGAGCCGCGTTCGCCTCGCCCCCCAATCGGTACCGGGCCGCCTGGACGCGCTGCTGGAAACCTGCAAAGTCATCGGCTTGACACTGTACTTCCGCTAATGCCGACAAACCCGATTCCACCGGCTGATCATACACAGCGCGAGCCGCTTCCATCCGAATGTCAGCCTGTTTGTCGTGCAAAAACTCGACCACGCCAGCATCCGCTTTCTGCCTGAGAGCCAGCAGCGCCGAAAGACGCACGGCAGAGGACGGTGCACTGCTCAGCGCACGCAATTCCTCAGGCTTCGCCAACTTGGAAAGCGTGGTAGTCAACGCATGCCGGAGGAACGGATCTTGAGAATCCTTGCCTCGAAGAGCCTTCAAAAGTGCCGGCACTTGCTGCTCATTACCAACGCGCCGAAGCGCTTGTACCGCAAAAAACCGGACGCGTGCGGAAGGATCCGACAAAAGCCCCACGAGACGCGACGCATCCTCGGTGGTCCCCCGTTCCCCCAGAACCTTGGCCGCTTGGGCCTGAACTTCAGAGTCAGACGACTTGAGAAGCGCTCGAACGGCGTCGATTGCGGCGGGAACTGTGCCGCCGATTTGCCCCAACCCCCAGACCCCATGGAGTCGCTGTAAACCCTTACCCCTACATGCTTTCTCAAAGAAAGGCAGCGCCTCAGCCTCATGCGAAGCGAGAGCCCACTGCGCTTCCAACCGCACCCGGCTGTCGGGATGGGCCAGCAGCTTTTGGAGTTCAGCCAAGGGGCGGGCGACAAAGCCTTCCGCCAGAAGTCGCTGAGTTTCGAGCACCACAGGTTGTGCGTCTACGGCTGGAGAGTGGACGCGGAAGATTCTGCCTTTGTTGAACTTATCAAAGTCAGGGATCCAGTCCACACAGTCCAGTAAATAGAGGCCTCCACCGGGGCCAAAAGCGACATCAGGAATGTTGAGGTTCCAGGCGAACTTACCAGTGAGATTTTTGGACGAGTTATCTAGCAGATCGACTTCGGAAAGGACGGACGCGTAAGAGGCGCCCTGAGGACGCAGCTTGAAGGAGCGCACGCCTCCTGGGAAATCCGCCATGAAGAAAGCGCCCTTGTACTGGTCTGGCAAACCCGTGCCAGGGTAATAGGCAACGCCCGCCGGGCCGTGCCCGATGTTTACCACGGGCGGCAAAATGGAGGGCGCTGTGCGCGCAGACTCCATTTTCCACAAGCCCTCGGAGTTCCAAACGCCTAATTTTGGTTCCTTCATGAACTGATGCTGAAAGCGCCAGCCATAGTCAGCCCCCTCGACGACATGCAGCCAACGCGCCTTATCGCCACCATCGGCGTTGTTATCACCTGTAAACAAATCGCCCACCTCGTTGAACACCAGGGATTGGGGATTCCGAAGTCCAATAGCAAACAGTTCAACCCCAGTTCCATCTGGCCAACACCGAAACACAGCTCCCGAGGAAGGCGGCTGAAGCACCTTGCCCTCGCTTTCCACACGCGCACTGCAATCGGCGATGGAAAAGTACAGGCGCCCGTCCGGCCCGAACTTTGCGCCGTGGCAATCGTGTCCGCTATAGACAATGTGCACTGCGAGTCCCGTGAGGATCGCTTTTTTTGATCCGTCCTCGTTCACGCGCCAGACATCGGGTTCGCAAATGTAAAATGCCTCGCCATCGCGAGCGGCGATACCCGCGCCAACGCCTGTAGCCAGCGAGGAAAAGTCTTGGCTCACGATGCGTGCGGTGTCTGCAACTCCCTTCCCCGCTTTGTCTTCCACAAGACGCACCACTTCCGATTCCACCTCCAGATCATGCCAGTCCAGCTTGCCGTCGTGGTTTAGGTCACGAATACCTTTGGGCGCAGTGCTCGCCCCCTCTGGAAGCATCTTTTTCAAAAACGCGACCCGTTCTTCCACTGAACGCAAAGCCAAGCTGTCCGGCACCCAATCGGGGAATGACCGAATGTCGAGATACGAAGATTTTCTACGGTTAGTTTCCGCAACCCAAGCGCGTCCTTTGTTGTCGAACGAAAAAGCCACCGGGTTGGCTAACAGCGGTTCCTGGGCCCAAATGTCCAGCTGCAAGCCCGGAGCCAGAATCGCAGCCTTCGCAACCTGCTCCGCTGAGGGCGGTTCCTTGCGAGGCTTGGGCTTGGCTGAGATCGGTTCAGCATGGGCAGCCCCGAGCAAGCCTAGTAGACTTACACAAGAAAAGATGGGGGAAACTTTCATCTAAAAGCATTACCAACCCGAATCCCGCTCCTCTAGCCTGAGTTTTGAAATTACAAAGAAAAAGGCCGTCCCCACCTTTGCCCTAGTCCCTCATGAACGCCTCAGCCTCACGTCCCACTCGTCCGCTTGTTGTCCTCAACTGCGTCGGTCTCACCCAAGCACACTTGGGAAGTGACACCCCCCACTTAAGCCGCCTCGCGCAGGAAGGCTTTCACTCCCCTCTGGATGCCGCTCTCCCCGCCGTCACCACGACCGCGCAAGTCACCATGCTCACGGGAGTCAACCCCAGCCAACACGGTATCGTTGCCAATGGTTGGTATTTTCGCGACCTGAACGAAATTCTCCTATGGCGACAAAGCGAGCGTTTAGTGTGTGCGCCTCATGTTTGGGAAGGACAGCCCTGGAAAGTGCTCAAACATTTCTGGTGGTACGCCATGAACACTAGTGCGCAGGCGACCGTGACGCCGCGTCCCGTTTATCACCATGACGGCGCGAAATCCCCCGATTTTTACGCCCACCCAGCGCCCCTCAAAGGGCTCATTGCACAAAAACACGGCACCTTCCCTTTATTTAACTTCTGGGGCCCCACAGCTGGGGCGGCCAGCACACGCTGGATCGCAGAGAGTTTTATCACCGCTTGGGACGACCAACAGCCCGACCTAGGGCTTTGCTACCTGCCTCACCTCGATTACGACCTCCAACGCTTCGGGCCCACAGGCCCCCACCTCACTCCCAACCTACGCGAACTCGACGCCTGCGCCGGGCGCGTCATCGATCACGCGCGCGCCCACAACGCCCAGATCCTCGTCGTCAGCGAATACGGCATCGCTCCCGTCAGTGACGCCGCGTTTCCCAACCGTGCCCTGCGTAAGGCCGGCCTCCTCCAAGTCTCCACCAACGCCGCAGGAGAACTCCTCGACACAGGCACCTCCCGCGCCTTCACCGTCTGTGACCATCAACTCGCTCATGTCTATGTCCGCAATCCTGCGGATCTCGAAAAGGCTCGCGCCTGCCTCGCCACACTTCCCGGCGTAGAACGCGTCCTCCTGCCCAACGAACACGCCACCCTCGGACTTAACCATCCCCGCAGCGGCGAACTCATCCTTCTAGCCGCGCAAGGCTGCTGGTTTGCTTACGACTATTGGCTAGATGACGCTCTAAAACCTGATTTCGCGCACGCCGTCGAAATCCATAAAAAGCCGGGGTACGACCCGCGCGAGCTGTTTTTTGATCCCAACGGAGGCAAGCTCCGAGCGGCTCGGGCGTTATTGCGCAAAAAGCTGGGAATGCGCTATCTCCTAAATCCATGTCCGCTAGATCCAACGCTTGTGGGAGGCAGTCACGGCTTAGCTCCGATACGTGCGGAAGATGGGCCTCTGCTAATTAGTTCGGAAAAGGCAATGGCAGCGAGACAGCCTCGCCATCATAGAGACGTTGCAGGGATAATCCGAGATAGCCTTGCCGCCCCCGTTTAATCACTGCGGGATAACGCACATGCTCAAATTGGCATCGTTCGGAAGACGGCCTCTAATCCGAGGCCGTTTGCTCCAGACTTAGGAACCTTGCTATCTGGTTCCATCAAACAAATCGAACGCGCGTTCAAAAACAAAAACCCGGCACCCTGTTTGGAGGGCACCGGGTTTTTCGATGAAGACTCCCTTGGAGACGGAGTCAAAAATGCTTTGTGGAGTTAACCCCACCAAACGGCTAGGCCAGCGAGTACGTCATGGCGCGCTTAGCACCCTGAGTCACTAGGAAGGTTTTGTTTCCTGCCTTGAAGTTGGCGAAGCGGGATGCCTTGATTCCCGTGTGCTTGAGGATTTCTGCGCCGCTCAAGAAGGTACCCTGCTTCATGAATCCATGCAGAAGCGCTTTGATTTCTGAATCAGTGATCTTTGCACGGCGCTTTTGCTTTCCTGAACCTGCGGAATGACCATGGGAGGAGGGCTCGTGACCGAGATGACGGAGAGCACGGTCGATGTCATCTAATTCGGACTGCACTTTGGAGAGGACTTCCTTGCGCTTTTCGACAAGCTCTTTGACATGTGATTGGATCACATGCTTCATGCGAGTTTCTTCGCTCTGATGGTGGGGTTCGTGGTGTTGCGTTGACATGACCCGTCTTCTAACCTCGCCAATCATTGGCTGTCAAAATAAATTTCATTTTAGAACACGTTCTTCACGCCCCTTGAGTTTATCATCAGAGACTCGCCCCCAACGATGCCCGCGATCGGCAGGAATTGAATCAAATGCAAAAGCTGACTTTCATGCAGCGAAGGCCATCGCATGAGATTGTTTATTACCGCAGCCCAAAATCTGAGTTAGTACTGAGGCTTAACACATGTCTCTCCGGGCTGTTCGCAGAGGTGTAAACCCTCACATTACAACGATTCACCTTTGAGATTGACCGCTCTCACGCCCCGGCGCACACTGCCCCCGGGAGGTGCGTCACCCGGTTGCACTTTACCTCAATCGTTCAATGTCGGGCCGTGGCTCAGCTTGGTAGAGCGCCTCGTTCGGGTCGAGGAGGTCGAGGGTTCGAATCCCTCCGGCCCGACCACATTGATGTTCTGTACCTGATGTTCGGCACCTTGCGTCTTCTGCTCCCCCTTTCGACGACGCCACCATGGAGCCTGGGGTGCCCCCCACGCAGCCACACCGGCGGCCTGGCCTGTTAATTGGCCATTTTGGACAGGGACCGAGAAAATGGCGACAAACACGCCCCAATCCAAAAGGATAAGGTTTGCGCTGAAAACCCGCCCTCGCCCCTGTTTAAGCATGAAAGACCGGTTCTTCCTGAACCCGAAGGACACAAAGCGAGGTGCCGGTGATGGTGATGGATCAAAGGCGATACCACAGAAACACACGCACGTTACCGGACGCACCCCGGCGGGAGGCCAGCAACGGACCAAGGAGACTCAAGGTCACGTTGAAAAAGAAGTTCTTCTGCTTCGCTCTGTTCGCAACTTTTGACGATTCAAGGTCCGAATGCCCAGTGCGCTGAAGTTTTTCGGGTTCACCATCAAAACCTTCGGCCCTCTCCAGAAGGCGCGCATCTCTAGAAATTAGCGTCTCACAAAACTGACCCAATGAATCCAGAGGGAAGTCCACTGCACAGACGTCTCGGACACGACACCACCCTCTCCGTGGCAAGATTTGTGTCGACTCTGTGACAAAAAGCAACATAGTCCTAGACCCTTTCCACCCGCGATGTCAGGTTCTTCGATCGTCTTCAGTTTGTCCGTTAGAAATTTCTATCCATTAAAGATAGACAAGTCGTACGACACGCACGAGGGCAAGAGGTGAAAGAAACTCAACTCTTCAGTGGTTCGAGCCCAGATTTAGTTCTCGAACAATCTAAGAAGGATCTTCCTGCAAAAAGACACTCCAAGCAGTGTGTGTCAAACTCGTCAGGCTTCACTTCTAAACCATCTGACGTCCAGAGTTTCCTGAGAGAAATCTGGAGCTCAGCCGCTTTGGTTTACCCAAAAGCCACGTGGAGACAGTGTTATCACCGACTGAAGTACACAGTCCGCTCGCTGGCGTTGTTCCAAAGCTCAAAACCGTGGCTAACCATGTTGGCCGAGCCAAAATTCCAGACTGTACTAGCACACAACCCAAGATTTTATCTTAAAATCCAAAGACCTCTCCTAATCAACGGACTCACTGCCAAACAAAAGCTACAGCTTCTACAGAGTCACTACAGCTTTCTGTTTCAAAAAATCGCTCCCGCGATGTTAGAACAGGTCTACTCTCCGATGGGTTTTTGCCTCTGTGAATGGACTCCAAAAGACAACTGTACTTATCGATTGTCACTCAGAGCGAGTCTTCAAGAGAAAGAAGGCGAACTGTCGTTAGTCCTGGAAGATGTGCTGCGCAAATCAATAATTAAGTACCTCACCTTCTCCGTAACCTCATACAATAGTGACGGCACCAGAATAGTTGTCGGAGGCCTACAGGGATCTCGCTCCGAGTTTAGCAAACAACTCGTCGTTGAAACGACTCGTGCGCTTTTTGGTCTGCGACCAAAAAGTCTCCTTCTTTTCGCACTGCAGCAGCTCGCAGATTCTTGGTTGGTTAAAGAAATCTTGGCGGTCGGAAATTTACAACACGTTTGCGCTCAGAGACTAAAGGAGATCGGTTCGAATTCAGATTTCGATAAATTCTGGCTTGAGGCGGGCGGAGTGCCCACCCCAAGCGGGATGTTTTTAATGCCGCGCACACACGAGGAGAAAGATTTATCAGAAGTAACCTCGTCAAAGCGCTCCATATATCGCAAACGATATTCGATGCTACGATTAGCTGCGGAGAAGATTAGCCGCCGCATTGGTGACTTGAGCGGAGAGTAACCGTCCACTCGCCAAGAAGGGTCTATCCACATTTCAAACGCCCACCCCTTTCCCCTCAACTCGGCAGGAGCAGCCCCCAGTACGCGTCCCACAGCTCCCTTCCAGCCGCAAGCCACAGCGCGGCACCGAGGGCTAGATACGGCCCAAACGGAATTTTTGTAGACCACTCCCGTTTGCCCAAAAGCAGGCTCACCACTCCGAAAATCGCCCCGGCTGTGGACGCCGCCATCACCGTGAAAAACACCGCTTTCCAGCCCGTAAAGGCCCCAATCGCGGCTAGGAACTTCACATCCCCAAACCCCATCACCTCCCGGGGCAACACCACGGAGGAGACCTGAAGCCGGACCTGATCAGTGGCGTTCAAATCCAGCTTGCGACCGGAAAGTTCCAGCATCTCAAAACTCCAGCACGCAGTCCCCTGCCCGACCGGCGCGCCATCCACGGAGCCGCTCACGACCTCCATCACCACATTCTCTGTTCCGCGCGGGAAGAGCTCGGACCACTCCAGCAACTCCCCATCAACGACCAAAACGGCGGTGTCATTGGTGCGCGTCCAGCGCGCTTCAACCGGTGAGGCGAACTCGAACTTGCGCCGCCCGAAAACGAGTCGGCCCAACTCCACGACGGCCCAGAGCAGTCCGTAGCCTACCCCAGCGCCGAGGAGTGCGCAGCCCAAGGACATCAGTCGCCCGGCGGCCCCGTGAAGTTCTGGGAGCAGGAAGGCGAACACCGCCCCAGCGGCGACGCCACCCCAAGTGATCTCGTCGGGGATGATCAAGTGTTCGAAGTCCACAAAGGTCGCGACGATAAGCAGCCCAATGAGCGTGGCGTGCGGCAGGAGGAGCCACGGCTGATGGGCACCTACTTTCCAAGCCGCGCAGGCAAACAGCACGGCAGTGAGGAGCTCAACGAGAACGTAGCGAACGACAATCGGTCGACCGCAGGCGGCACAGCGCCCTTGCAGCAGCAGCCACGACAGCACGGGAATGTTGTGGAACCACGGAATGGTCTGCTGGCACTCGGGACAGAACGAGCGCGCGGGACGGCGCACCGACATCCCCCTGGGGAGCCGGTAGATGCACACATTCAGAAACGAACCCACCAGGGCTCCGGCAAGGGCCGCCACCAGACAAAAAACGCCCAAGGGTATTTGCAAACTCACGACCACCAACTCAACTCCTCCCTCTGCGCGGGTCAACTCCGCACTGGTCACCCAAGATAAGGCGCGCTAAATGAGGAGCGTATGAAACGCCCCCTAATGTTCGTTGCAGCAACCTGTCTTGCTATTTCACAAGCATCTGCTTCCGTTGTAGTTACGGCTGGTTTTGTAGTCGCCCACGAGAAGAAGCAAGCCGCAGACAAAGCAGCTCCACCCGCCGAGGGAGAGGCACCCAAGAAACCTGCGGCCCCCGCTGGGGCAGCCCCGGCGACGACAGGCCCCAAGCCCATCACCCAAGAAAGAGCCCTGAGTGTTACCATTCGCAATGACAGCAGCAAACCAGTGCCCGGCGTAACTGTACGCTACTGGTTCATTGGAAGGGATATGAAGACCATGAAGGCAGCTCTTCTTGATGGTGGCGAAGCCACAGCCGATCTCAAACCCAATGGTGTGGATGTGGTTGTGTCGGATCCCGTAAAAAGCTCTTACACACTCCGGCAGACATTTATCGACACAGGGAAGGCTGGTGCAAAACCAGCCGCCGCAAAACCCGCAGCAGGCGCCGCCGAAGCTGGTGGGACTAAGGTCGCAGGCTACGGCGTGCAGGTCATCAAGGACAATAAAGTGATCGCCGAATCCTTCTTGGAACCCGGCTACAAAACGCTTGTGGGTTCTGATGGCCAGACACCCGGTGCGCTCTTTAAGGCGAAGAAAGAAGACGCCCCCGGAGACGCCCAGTAAGGGGACTTTCCCAACCGGGCAGTGAAGAAGGGCGGTGAAGACCGAGCCGGGGGCGCTCCGGTTCCGTCCTAGCAAGGATTCAGTGTGGGTTAATCCGTCCGCTGGCACCCCTAAGGAGCGTGCCGGCGGGCCACTCCAAGCGCTTCTGAAACGCCCCTCTTTAACGTCGCCGCCAAACGGACGCCTGAGCCACGCTCCACTGGTATTTGCGGGCGTGTTCACGGATAAGGAACGGCAAGTCTAGGGTGCGCTTCAGTTCAAAATTGGGATCTAGGTATAAGTGAAGTCCTTGAAGGGTCGTGCGCCTTTCCCCTGCCTCTTCAAATCCTCCCAACCAATGCTCGGGCGAGGTGTAGTCATCCATCCAAGTGTATGGGGAGGTCACCACGAGCTGACCACCTGAGCGAATCAAGCCGGAAAGCTGTTGAAGACAACGCGCCGGATGACTCAGACGATCAATCAAGTTAGCCATCAACACGACATCGAACACCCCCAAATCCGCGCGCAAAGCCATCGCGTCCCCCT
This sequence comes from uncultured Spartobacteria bacterium, assembly GCA_903916085.1. Classification (GTDB taxonomy): domain Bacteria; phylum Verrucomicrobiota; class Verrucomicrobiia; order Chthoniobacterales; family Chthoniobacteraceae; genus Chth-196. Next base: position 1,112 of record CAIWVL010000195.1, on the reverse strand, counting down.
GCTCAAATTGAACCCGAGCAGCCTCCACTTCCGCCGGGCGCACCGCCATTAAGGGCGTCAGTAAACGGCCTTCGTCGAGGCGCATGTACGGCAGCGAACCCGTTGCGCGAACCGTTTCAGCGGCAGCCACAAACCGTTGGGAATAATCAATGCCCACCACTTGGGTGCAGTGTTTTGCGAGTTCGAAGGTGGAGCGGCCCACAGCGCAGCCGAGGTCCAGCGCACGGGCGTTGGACGGCAACGCGGCGAGGTCCAGGCATTGGTGCACACAACGCACCGGGTAATGGAGCGCTTCGACAGGCCCCTGAGGAAAAGGCAGCACTTCCTCCCTTCCACCGTAATGAAACAGCAGATACTCGTTCAACAATTTATCGGTTTCATATGGATTTCCTGAGGATGCAGAGGAAATTGCGATGCTGGGAACCCGTGAGGTTGCGGAGGACATCTCCCTGAGATAGACGACTCTGTTCCCAGCCGCAACGGTTCAAGCCGCCGGTGCCGCCTTCGTTTTATTCCCTTATTCCCTCATGTTTTGGACAGTGCAAAGCCGTCAGTTTGATTTGAGCACCCATGCCTTGGTCATGGGCGTGCTCAACATTACCCCCGACTCTTTCTCGGACGGCGGCCTTTGGCTTGATTCGGAAACGGCCATTGCACAGGGACTTGTCATGGCAAAAGCAGGGGCGGAAATCCTAGATGTCGGTGGGGAATCCAGTCGCCCCGGGGCAGACCAAGTGCCGCTTGAAGAGGAGTTGCGCCGCGTTCTACCTGTGGTAAAGGCGTTAGCCTTGCGCACCCAAGCCTCTATTTCCATCGATACGTGCAAGCCGGAAGTCGCGCGTGAGGCGGTGCGGTGCGGTGCCTGTATCATTAACGACATCACGGGACTACGCACTCCCGAGATGCGCAAAGTGGTGCGCGAAACAGGTGCGGGAGCCATCGCCATGCACATGCAAGGCACACCAGCCACCATGCAACGCGCCCCAGGCTATGACGACGTCGTGGAGGAGGTGCACGCGTTTTTACAGGAAACACTCCACCTCTGTGCGGGCGACGGTATTGCCCCAGAGCAGATCGCGCTGGATCCAGGCATTGGTTTTGGAAAAACCGTG
>CAIWVL010000194.1 GCA_903916085.1 uncultured Spartobacteria bacterium | reverse complement strand
GGCGACCTTACACAGGCCACGGCCTCGGTCCCTGTAGTCGCGCTTCTCGCTTTTTAGCCGGTTATCCTCTGCGCCATGGTGCCGCCATGTGCTGGACAATCCCCCTGGCTCTTCCCAAAATAAGCGCACCTGCTTTGCTGCGAGCTTTCTGAGTGACCCGGGTTCTGTACATTTCATGGCTATCCAACTTGCTAAAGGTCAACGTATTGACATCGGACTGCAACGTCTCGAAGTGGTGCTCCGTTGGGAAGCCAATCCGGTGACGGCCGCCCAGGGTTTTGATCTGGATTTGTCCGCTTTTCTTCTCGCTCCCAATGGCCAGATCCCCACGGAGGAGCACTTCGTGTTTTACAATAACCCCGAGTCGCCTGACGGCGCCCTCAAAACTTCTGGGGACGATCGTGTGGGCGGCACGGCTGAGGTCGATGGTGAGGTGCTCAATGTGGACTTGGCGCGGCTTGATCCCCGGATCGAGCAGATCGTATTTGCGGTCACCATTCACGACGCGCTCGCGCGGTCTCAAAACTTTGGTCTGATTCGGAACTCGCTCATTCGCATCACCGACTCATTCGATGGTGCCGAACTCTGTAAGTATGAGCTGGATGAAGATTTTTCGGTGGAAACAGGGGTGGAGTTTGGTCGAATCTATAAGAGCGTTGATGTGTGGCGCTTTGAGGCCTTGGGTGTGGGCGTTTCTGGTGGCCTCCAGACGCTGGTGAATCGGTACGCTAAAAAGTTCGCTTGAAGAGCATCGCTCATTCATTTGAGAACGGTGTGTGTGCGAGGCTGGAAGGCCGTTCCATGCAAGCGCACTCAATCTTATGGCAATTTCGCTGGTCAAACGCAGTCGCATCAATCTGAAGAAGAGCGACCTTGCGCCCCTGCGTGAGGCGTCACCCAAAGAAGCCGTACCGGCGGCAGAGGTGCCCCCGCAGTGCGTGCAGTTACCGGCACTGATCGCAGTGGAGCCGTCCGAGCCGCTCCACACAGCGTTGGCTGAGGCAGCGCCTCGAGGATTATCGTCAATCACCGTGGGGGCGGGGTGGAAAATTCAAAGCGAGCCCGAGTCTAGTCCCGGTTTTTGGAAGTGGCTTGTTGGTTGGGAGCCCCCGCCCAGCGTGGACCTCGATGTAATCGCTTTTGTGCTAGACGAGAAAGGACAGGTCGCTGAGCTGGGCGACAGCCTGATGATCGGCAGCGACATCGTTTTTTTTAACAACCCGCGTCATCGCACCGGCGCGGTCATGCTCAGTGGCGACAACCGCATGGGAGGTGCCGGCGTCCAGGATGAAGAGCAAATCTTCGCTCACTTGGACAAACTCGACACGCGTTATCACAGGGTGAAGTTTGCTCTCTCCATCTATGACGGGCAGAATCGGCGGCAACACTTCGGTAATTTGGAGGGCGTGTATGTGCGGGCCTTAGATTCCAGCGGTAAAGAGGTGGCGCGGTGTAATCTGGACAACAACCCTGCCTATGTAGGAAGGTGCACTCTTGTGTTTGGCGAGGCGTTTCGAGCGGACGGGATTTGGCAGTTTCGGTTGCTCAACGAGGCTTATTCATCCGATAGTTTCGAAACCGTTTTGTTTCATCACGTACCCCAGTAGCTTGAATCCTTATGCGCAGACTCCCCGTTTACCTTCTCCTCGACATCTCTGGCTCCATGTCTGGCGAGCCTATCGAACAGGTGAAAAACGGCGTCCAGACGCTCGTAGCCGGCCTTCGGCAGGATCCTTACGCTCTTGAAACCGCGTATCTAGGGGTGATTACTTTCAGTTCCACTGCCCAAGAAGTCGTGCCCCTCACGGAACTCACCGCTTTTCAAGCACCCAGTCTACAAGCAGGGGGCGGCACTTCTCTCGGTGCAGGCCTCAGCAAACTCGCCGAATGCGCTCTGCGCGATGTTGCCAAGTCGACGGCCACTCAGAAGGGGGATTGGCGTCCCATGGTATTTCTGATGACCGATGGTAAGCCGACCGACGATTGGCTCGCGGGATTGGCTCGGTTTAAGCACGAAAAGTGGGGCGTCGTCGTGGGCTGCGCCATCGACGGCGGCGACACCGACGTGCTCCGCCAGATTGCAGGCGAGGGGAGTGTGGTGCAGTTGAACACATCCGACTCTGCGGCGATGGGTGCGTTTTTTAAGTGGGTCACGGCTTCGGTCAGTTCTTCCAGTAAGAGCATTGAGCAGGGAGGCAAGGAGGTGTCCGGATTACATGAACTCCCCACGCCTCCGCCGGAAATCAAGGTGGTATTTTAATGCGTTAACTCTTGGCAGAGGCTGCACCAGCGCCGCCTAAACTCACTCCATGTCTGCCCGCCGTTTACCTGTTTATTTGCTACTCGATACCTCCGGGTCGATGCGGGGCGAGCCCATCGAAGCCGTCAAGGTTGGCGTGCGGATGCTGATCGCGGCGTTGCGTCAAGATCCGTACGCGTTGGAGTCTGTGCACCTGAGCCTCATGACTTTCGATCAGAAGGCTACCGTCGTGTGTCCGCTTACCAGCCTCGAGGCCTTCCAAATGCCGGTGCTCAAGTGCCCCGATGCTGGCCCCACGCATCTGGGCGAAGCTCTCGCTGCCGTGTGTTTTCGTGTGGACGCCGAAGTGCGCCAAGGGACGCCGGAGCGCAAGGGGGATTGGCGGCCTATGCTCTTTATCATGACCGACGGAAGTCCCTCCGACATTGCAGTCTACAATGAGTGGTCGGAGAAGATTCGGGCCAAGGGGTTTGCCTCAATCATCGCCTGCGCCGCCGGAACCAGGGCCAAGGAGGAACCTCTACGCAAAGTGGCCGATCACGTGGTTGTTCTCGACACCATTGATAGCACGACTTTGGGGGGATTTTTTAAGTGGGTTTCCTCCACCATTTCAGCCAGTAGCGCCACCATGGGAACCACGGCTGAACTTCACCTTCCACCACCACCACGGGAGGTCAATGTTGTCCTCTGAAACTCCTCGTGCCGGGCTTTTTTCGCTCGACGAAACCCTCCGTCAGAATTGGCCCGAAGACGTGCAGGCGCTTGCTCAGTTTGTAGAGCCTATCCTCGCTGCTCTCGTGGAACTGCACGCCGAGGGCCGTTTTCATGGTGCTGTGCATCCAGGGGCGCTGTGGTTTTTCCCCAACGGCACTTGGCATGCCGAGCATTTTCGGGACGCCGCCCTTGACGGCCCCAACGCACCAGATTTCAGCGCCCACGAGTACCGTGCTCCCGAGACCTTTTTGGGTACGCGTGATGCGTTTAGCGACTGCTACAGTTTTGGTGCGCTTCTGTGCAAGCTCATGAGCGGGAGGGCACCTGCACCTGCGTATCGGCGGTTGGCACAGGTGGATGCTCTTGAGGCAAAAGATGCCCCGAAGTGGCCACCGGCACTTGTAGCACTTGCAAACCGGTGTCTGTGTTTAGAAAAAAGCGCGCGCTTTGCGTCTGCTCAGGAACTGCGGTTTGCGTTGTCTGGAATCCTGTGGGCGCTTGTGTTCCCCTCACCGGAAGCTGAGATTCGGCTACAGCCTGAGGAAATGAGTAACGCTCTAGACATCATCGTCGTGCCCGACTGGAATCAGCCTGAGCTTTTTGATGCCTCGATTGTGGAGGATTCGGAGGCTGCTTGTATGCGTTTGGAAGCTGTTGAAGAAAATCAAGTAACGGAAGCGCCTGAGGTTTCCGAACCCACGACTGTTCCTGTGAAGCCACGGCCCACCCTCCCATCCTCAACGATCAGAGAACGTCTTCCCAACGCCTCGGTGGGACGCCTGTATCGCGTGGAGTTACTCCATCTTTTTGGCGTTCACGCAGTTCAAGTGAACACAGCGTCCATTCAGTTACCGGAAGGCTTTGGGCTAAATTACGATGCAGATACCGGAATGTTGCAGGGCAACCCAGTCCGAGCCGGTGAGTTTGAGTTAGAAATCACCTACGCCCTTAATGAAGCTCCTGCGGATGCACCGCTCCTGCGCCATCTCGTCAAACTGACCGTAAATCCTGATCCAGCCTCTCTCTGGCTCAATAAACCCTCCGATCCAGACGGGCTCTACGCGAAGCCGGACTCTGCCGTGGCCACGCTTCTCACGCCGGATTTGAGTGCTTTCGCTGCGAGCCTACGCGGTCGCTCTCACGCCCATGAGGGGAAGTATCGAGACGACGATTTCGCTCTTCACGCCGATACCGCCAGCGGTTGGCACGTTTTCATGGCCGCTGATGGCGCGGGGTCTGCGAAGTTTTCACGTTGCGGCTCGCGACTGGCCTGTTCAGTAGCCATGGAAAACATCCGGCAGCGACTGACTGCTGGTAACGAACTGGAGGAGGCGTTGGAGAAACTCGGCACCCACGCGCCTGAACCCGAGGGGGTGGAAAAACTGCGGTGTGTTGCGGCAAATTTCTTCACGAGAGCAGCCTACGAGGCCTTCAGCGCCATTCACAAAGAAGCCGCTGAGCAGAAGGCTTCACTGCGCGATTTTGCGACCACCTTCATCGTGGTGCTGGCTCGCAGGTGCCAGGAGGGTTGGTTTTTTGCCGCGTTTTCTATCGGCGACGGTGGTGCTGGGGTGTTTCTTTCGCCTGATCACGTCGAAGTCTTAACGCAAGCCGATAGCGGCGAACACGCGGGCACTACCTTGTTCCTTACGCGGGCTGAGCTGTTTCAACGCCCAGATAAGCTTTTGACTCGAACACGAGCCGTATTCTGCAAGGACTTCCGTTTCCTCGCCGTGATGACCGACGGCGTGACCGACCCGATTTTTCCAAGCGACGCCGCCTTCGAAAGCGCCGAGGCTTGGAGCGGCTTGCAGGACCGGCTTGCGTCTGTGGCTGACCTTGCCCACCCGGCTCCTGGTTTGGAGGAGACGCTTTTAGATTGGCTCAAGTTCCCGTCTCCGGGCAACCACGACGACCGCACCCTTCTCTTGGTCCTCCCCAACGGAACGCCCGCCCATGAGTAACATCGTCAAACTCAAGGCAAGCGATGGTTCCACGGTGGAGTTCGACTCCAGCACACTGGCCGGTTCGGGCGGCATGAAGGACGTGTATTTCTCGCCAGACCGTTCTTATGTTGTGGCATGGTTCCGCAAGCCCCAGGATTACAACAGTGTAGACCGGCTGAAGAACTTGGTCGGCACCTATCGGGAGCGGATTTTCAATCAACCTGGAGGCGATTACTGGACAAAGAATTTTTGTTGTAGAAGGACCAATTGATTCGTTGTTCTTACCAAATGCCATTGCTGTGTCTGGTGCTAGTTTTGACACACCTACCATTCGTAAGTTGTTAGCGAATG
>CAIWVL010000193.1 GCA_903916085.1 uncultured Spartobacteria bacterium | reverse complement strand
CATCTTTCGGAAAAGCTCTTGTAGTATTCCCTGAATGTGATGCGTCGCATTCGCCGAACGACTCCTCAAAAGGTAAAACATTCCAAATGCTGGAATGGCGATTAACAACCCACTCGCCGTCGCAACTAACACTTCACCAATCGCAGCCGACAACCCCGAGGGATCACCAATTCCCGAAGCCCCTAAGTTGGCAAATGCTTTAATCATTCCAGTCACAGTACCCAAAAGCCCAATCATTGGCGTGCACACCCCAATCACCGACAAATAGCTAATGTAGGTGTTGAGCTTGGAGCTTTCCTGCTGTAGCGCACCCAAAAGCGCTTCTTCCACAGCCCCTTTCCCTTCCCCGAGCATCCCCACTCCAGCACGCAACGTGTTAGTGAATGGACTAGGATTCTCCTTACAGAAATTGTATGCTCCCACGTAATCCCCGGCGCGAAAAAATTGCTTAGCCTCGGCTTCAAAGGCCGGCGGAGCTACCCGCTTCCGCGAAGTACGCATCCAACCATCACCGCATAGATAAAACGTCAAAACCGAACAGGCCCCGATGGGAATCATAACCCAGCCGCCCTCGTAGATTTGCTCCCAAAGCGTTTTATGGTGCAGTGCGGGAGTCTTTTCATCGGCTGCCTGAGCGGCGAGGCCACTCAATGCCGTCATCAGGGCGAAAAGCAGAACGCGACACGTCTTTTGTAGAGTCTTCATCGTTTTGGAGGGAATCCAGCAGGTGGTTAAGCGCTGACACTAATCCGAAGGAGAGGGTGTTGTCTGTATTAGCTTGGCGATTGCCCGTAAAAATCCACCCTTAGGATTCTTCCGTTTTTGTGACAATCTCACCTCCTGCCCCTTCCCCACGTTCCGCACCCGAAACTCGCCCGCGCATCGTGGAAGAATTCCCCGAGTGGATGGTGGTGGAAAAGCCCGCCCAGATGGCGGCTCATCCTAGCAAGCCCTCGGACGAGGCCACCCTATGGCATTACTTGTGCCATCTACTTGCCTACGAGCGAGTCAATGGGGGCGGTATTTCTATTATCAACCGGCTGGATCGCGAAACGAGTGGGCTCACCCTTGTCGCCACGAGCAAAGCAGCGGCTCGCGCATTGTGCCGCCAGATGGAAGCGCACAAAATTCGTAAAAGTTATCTGGCCATCGTCTTTGGTTGGCCCACCTCCGATCACTGGGAAGTGAACGCCCCTTTGTTGCGGCTCGGGTCGCTGCAACCCTTCCGCATTTGGCTGAAACAAGGTATTCACCCAGAGGGTAGCAAGGCGTTTACTAGCTTCGAAACGGTGGCAAGGCTGAGTCCTAACGCTGATCCCTCAAAACGGTTCGCCCTCGTACGCGCCATGCCCTTGACGGGCCGCATGCACCAAATCCGCGTGCATCTCGCCGCCTCGGGACACCCCTTAGTAGGCGATAAAATCTACGGTGCCGATGAGAGCTGTTATCTCGAGTTCATCCAAACCGGATGGACGCCCTCTTTACAAGCTCGCCTGCTGCTGGACCGGCATGCCCTACACGCAAGCGGGCTGGAATTAGAGGAAAGCGGGTTGCGCTGGGAAATCCCGCTTCCCCCTGACATGCTAGGATTTCTGGCTGGCATGAAAACACTCTGACCGACTCCGCGAAAGGGCTGGCCACTATGCCACTCCCTGAACCGCCAGCTTCGGCTACTCACCCATGTTCAGAGTCACGTAATCTGTGCTCAGGTCAGTCGTGAACACGTTGTACTCGGCGGACCCAAGATTGAGGTTCACAGTCACCCGGAATCGGTCCGCCGCAACCGCCTGTTTGAGCTTGTCCATGGGAGTAGAGCTCGCCAAGCCACCTTTCACGGCGAGGATTCCGTCGTAGTAGATGTCGACGAGTTCTTCCCGCATTTTTGTCCCAGAATAGCCAATCGCGTCCATGATCCGTCCCCAGTTCGGGTCTCCCCCGAACCATGCGCATTTTACCAGGCACGACTTTGCAATAGCCTCAGCCGCGCGACGTGCGTCGGAAAAGGAGGAGGCGCCGTTGACGTGCACCTCGACAAATTTCGTCACCCCCTCACCGTCCTCGACGATCATTTTTGCAAGCGTGAGCGTCACGTGATCGAGTGCGCGCTGAAAAATCTCGAAGTCTGCGGTACCGACCCGTAACAACTCGTTGCCGGCCGAGCCATTGGCGAGCATGAGCACGGTATCATTTGTGCTCATGTCACCATCCACCGTGATTCGGTTAAAGGAGTGTTCAACGGAAACAGACAGCGCTTTCTGGAGCTCCGCTTTTTCAATTTTGGCATCCGTGGTGATGAAACACAGCATTGTAGCCATGTTGGGGTCAATCATTCCGGCGCCCTTAGCGATCCCCCCAATGCGAACCGTCCCTGTGGACAAAGTAGCCTCGACGGCGACCTCCTTTTTCACGGTATCGCTGGTCATGATGGCCTCCGCGGCGGCGGATGATCCATGGGCGTGAACTGTACCGGCCAACTGCGCGATGGAGGGCTCCATCTTGGCGATGGGCAACTGCACCCCGATTCGGCCCGTGGAGCAGACAAGCACCTGACGGTCCTTGAGACCGAGAGCCTGGGCGGCAGCACGCGCCATGCGTTTAGCGTTCTCGATGCCCTCCACGCCGGTACAGGCATTTGCGTTGCCTGCGTTAGCCACGATCACCCGCACCTCGGTGGAGCGCATGTGGGCGGCCGAGACTCGCACGGGAGCGGCTTTTACTCGGTTTGTGGTAAAAGTACCAGCCGCCACTGAGGGCTTGGATGACACAATGAGAGCAATGTCAGGCCGGTCCGGGTTAGTGGCCTTGATGCCGCAGTAAATGCTGCCGGAAAGGAACCCGGCTGGGGCATTGATACCGCCAGAGATTTCAGTGAAAACAGAGGACATGATTCTGGGATAGATTCGGGAAGCTTTGAATGGAAAGCGCTGCTGGCGGAAGCCAATTCTGACAGAGAACTCTAACAGGATAGTTTGCGATCAGAGAAGGCCACTGGCT
>CAIWVL010000192.1 GCA_903916085.1 uncultured Spartobacteria bacterium | reverse complement strand
GGTAAAACGGCGCGAGCTCGTTCTGCACGAAGGCGGTCGCCCCCGTGCTGAAGTTCGGCTCGTTCCGAGGTTCCCAGTATTTCACGGATCCCTTGAAGTGATCTACAATCTTGCGCACGCCCACCAGATCCCATGTCCCATTCGGGAACACAATGAGCAGGTCACGTTTACGCAACGGATCAAACGGCAAGTAATACTGCTGATCTAACGCGATCTCCGCGTCCAAACGCGGGATTTCAGCGTCGGCATTAGACGCATTATCAACCTTGTGTCGTTGCGGTCCGTACCCAAGCACGCCACGGGTCACTTCATCAATGAGCCCGTCTCCTCCATAGGTGCCGGGAGCCGGCATCTTGGGAAAATGCGGATCATCTCTGAGGATCGTGAACATGCCGCTGCCGACTGAGGTGCTGAAGGGCATTCCCTGATCACCGCCATGAAGGTTGACCTTGTACCAGCCGGGTTCGCGAACAGCGGGCGCAAGAACGGTTCCAGTGACGAGCCCTTGCTCAACAATGTTGCCGTAATAATCGCGAATAATGTAACTCGTCGCGCCCGCCTTGCTCAACTTGAGCGCGACGGCTTCGCCTTTGTAAAAGACATGGCCACGGCGGGTGGACTGAACGTCGACAACGATGGGGGGTGACGTTGCCTGCCACGCGGCAAGCAAGGGCGTCTCGGGTGCCGCTACGCCAGCAAGCAACACCAGCGCGGTGCAGATGCGCCGCAAAGGTGGAGGCAGGGACGAGCGAAAACCTGAGCAGGTAATTTTTCGAGGTGGATTTAGTTTCATGCAGGGTGGTTTACGCACCAGCGCAGGGAGCGCCGAAGCTGAGCACGCACAAGACTCGGATTCGGAGCTGCGTCAAATGATGGGGGGCATTTTCCTCAGGGAATGGCGATTACCCACCCAGCGCGAACCGCACCTGAGCGTAGGGGAATCGCGTTACCTAAGTTCGCTTCGACTCGTCGCCTAGCACCCTTGCCGGGGTGCGTTCGTTTATTTGTATGTGCTGCGGTGGTATCGCTAGCGCTCAAACACCGCTGGGAACCCCTCGGGTTCAGGATAATAACTCGATTTCGCGCATGGACAAAGGTAGGCCCAGCCATGAGAGAATTTCCTCCCACGCGCCCACAACGGGCACCGAGGGCCGACGGACTTCCCTTGTAAGAACTTCCTGAGCTGCCTGCTTGTCTTCGGTTGATCCCTTCCCGATGCACGCTGTTGAGAGCAGCTTAAAGAAATAATCGCGTCAGTGCGGCTTTTCCCGAAAGGCGCGGAGCGAACGCGCACGATCAGTGCGCGCTAAATACGGCGTGGCTGATGGACCCACCGACTAGTAGGCGGTACGGCTAGAAATGACGAATTGCTCTTGCTCTGCTAGAGGCCGCCTCTGACTCAGGGGTTCCGCGCTCCTCGGGAAAGCCATCTCTCCGGCGGCGTTGTTTTGAAACTAGACGCTCGGAATTGATCCGAAGATTCACTGGAAGGATCAGAGGGATCAGAGCTCTGATGGATCTAATGACGTTCAACTGTTTTAACCGTCATGGGGTACGGACATAACCCGGCCAACCGTCATTAGTGCGTCAATAAGTACGATTTTTCTCCTTCGCGCGACGATGCGCCTCACTTAAGGTTTTAGAAAAATTTTCGCGAATGATGAAATTTGACTCGTCGCCTTCAATGGCTTGATCGGTTATCAATAACGCTTTCCAAAGTCCCATTCTGCGGGTTTTAATTTTCTGAATAACCTTCTGAGCCCATGGTGGTGCCGCCAACGAAATAATCACATCCACCCACGGCATTGTGTGATACATCATGTCCCAAACCCAGTCCGCCTCGCAACCCTGACTTGTGATGTCTTCGGGAATTGAACGGACCAGATGACATCCAGTAACACCAAAAGATGCGCACTCGCCATCAGTAATTATCAGTGATACACTTTCGTTCTCTTGCTGTAACGTTGGCGATTTTACGTATTGGAAAAATCATATTATTCATGGATTTCATGTCGCAATACTATTTAGCGCAGCCTTACTTCATAGTATTT
>CAIWVL010000191.1 GCA_903916085.1 uncultured Spartobacteria bacterium | reverse complement strand
CTCAGCCTCGCCCACCGTCATGTTCATCTTCCAATTAGCCGCTATGATTTTTTTGCGCATGAGATCAAGGGGTGGAGTCCGGAGAGCATTCGTCTCCGGACCCATTATTTTCAAAACTGATTACGCTTTGTCTGTAAGAGCCGCAACGCCGGGAAGGACCTTGCCTTCAATGAGTTCCAACGAAGCACCGCCACCCGTCGAACAGAAGGACACCTTGTCGCCCAGCCCGAACTGCTTCACCGCCGTGACGGAGTCGCCCCCGCCAATGATCGTGACCGCATGCGAGGCTACCAGTGCTTCTGCGATCGCGCGTGTGCCCGAGGCGAAAGGTGCGAGCTCAAAAATCCCGACTGGTCCGTTCCACAGAACCGTCTTAGCTCCAGCGATTTCATGACGATACCGCTCGATCGTTTCTGGCCCGATGTCCACCGCTTCCCAGTCATCAGAAATCCCCTTGGCAGGAGACACCAAACCCGTCGGACGCGGCTGCGCGGTGGCGCTGATTTCCTGCGTCTCAAGATTGTCCACGGGCAACAGGAAACGCACTCCCTTGGATTCCGCGAGGGCGAGGATTTCCTTAGCCAAATCGACCTTGTCGGCTTCTACGCGGCTTTTGCCCGTAGGAATGCCCAAGGCACGGAAGAAGGTGTACGCCATGGCGCCCCCGATGAGGAAGGTATTGGCCTTTTCCATGAGAGCCTTGATGACGCCGATTTTGTCAGAGACTTTCGAGCCACCGAGAATCACGACAAAGGGTTTCGCGGGAGCGGAGAGTTCGCCCTGAAGGTACTGCAACTCCTTGGCCATGAGGAGCCCCATGGCTGCCTGAGGCAAATGATGCGCGATCCCTGCCGTGGAAGCATGGGCGCGGTGGGCGGCACCGAAAGCGTCGTTTACGAACACATCGCCCAAAGCGGCGAGTTCCTTGGCAAAAGCCTCGTCATTAGCCTCTTCGCCAGCGTGGAAGCGCACGTTTTCAAGAACAGCCACGTCGCCGTTGTGCATTCCGGCGATAATCGCAGCGGGCACAGCGCCTACGCAGTCCGTGGCGAAAGCAACCGGCGCGTCGATGAGGTGCGAGAGGTGCAACGCCACTGGACGCAGCGTGTACTTCAAATTGACGGTGGCCTTCGGACGCCCGAAGTGCGCCATGATGATCACCTTAGCGCCCGCTTCACGCAGAAACTGAATGGTGGGAAGGCTTTCCTTGATGCGCGTGTCGTCAGTGATGTGCGTGTGACCATCGCGCTCCTCAGTGGGAACGTTGAAGTCGACGCGCAGCAACACACGCTTGCCAGTCAGAGAAAGATCGCGAACAGAGAGTTTGGACATAAATCGAAACGAAGGAGTTAAAGTTGGAAAAATGGAGGTGCCGCAGCACTGCTGACGGCGAGTGGATTCGGGCTAAAGAAAAGAGCGAGGGTACCGGGTGGAACACATTCCAGCCCGGCACCCGCAAACCCGAATCGCAGTATTACTTAGACTGAGCTGAGATGTAGCGAACCAGATCCACGCAACGGTTAGAGTAGCCCCACTCGTTGTCGTACCAGCTCACCAACTTGAAGAAGTTGGAGTTCAACTCGATGCCCGAACCTGCATCAAAAATGGAGGAACGACGGTCATGAATGAAGTCCGAGGACACCACTTCGTCATGGGTGTAGCCGAGGATCCCCTTCATGTAGGTTTCCGAAGCGCGCTTCATGGCGTCACAGATTTCCTGGTAGCTCGTGGCCTTTTCAGTCTTCACCGTGAGATCCACCACAGACACCGTAGGCGTCGGTACGCGGAAAGACATGCCGGTGAGCTTGCCCTTGACCTCGGGGATCGCGAGACCCACAGCCTTGGCCGCGCCAGTGGCGCTAGGGATGATGTTGATCGCCGCAGAACGGCCGCCCTTCCAGTCCTTCTTGGAAGGACCGTCCACCGTCTTCTGAGTGGCGGTGTAGGAGTGAACCGTGGTCATCAGACCTTCGGCAACGCCAAAGCCTTCCTTCAGAAGGACATGCACAACGGGAGCCAAGCAGTTTGTGGTGCAGCTCGCATTAGAAATGATGTGATGCTTAGCGGCATCGTACTTCTCGTGGTTGACGCCCATCACGACTGTGATGTCTTCGCCCTTAGCAGGTGCGGAGATGATGACCTTCTTTGCGCCAGCTTCGATGTGGCCGTGCGCCTTCTCCGCTTCCGTGAAGAGCCCGGTGGATTCCACCACGATGTCCACGCCCAGGGCCTTCCAAGGCAACGCCTTGGGGCCTTCCTTGACTGCGAGACACTTGATGTGGTGCCCGTTCACGACAAGCACATCGTCCTCAGCCACTTCGGGCGAGCTCTTGGTGCTGTACACTTCGCCGTCAAATTTGCCCTGCGTGGAGTCGTACTTCACGAGGTAAGCGAGGTTGTCTGCGGGAACGAGATCGTTCACAGCAACCACGTTGATTTCTTTACCAAGAAGCCCCTGGTCGCAGATGGCTCGAAACACGAGACGTCCAATCCGCCCGAAGCCGTTAATTCCAATGTTAATCATGATGCTAAGTGTTGGTTGATGGTTGGACAGGCGGGTCTGAACGACCTGGGAGCCGCAATCCAAGCCTGACTAAACAGAGTGCGCCTCCCCTGCGTCAATGCCACAACCTCAAACAACTGCCGAAGGTTCCTAGTAAATGCACTGCGTCGCGGGTATTTCAGGTTTGGACTATAAGCAAAAAAGGGTCCATGCAGCTCTCACAATCCCCTCAAAGACAGCACATCTTTTTGTTCCCCAATCTGTTATGAAACTAACCAAACTACCCCTCGTCCTCGGTCTGGCGTCTCTCGCTTTTTTCCAGAGCCCTGCCCAGGCTTCCGATCGTTCGCTCGTTTTCGAACCCAAACCCGGCCCCGGCCAGGGCAAGCACATCGTCCTGCTCGCCGGCGACGAGGAGTACCGCTCTGAAGAAGCCCTACCCATGCTGGCGAAAATTCTCAGCCAACGCCACGGCTTCAAGTGTACCGTCCTGTTCTCTGCTGCCGAGGACGGCACCATCACCCCCAACGCCACAGAGTCCCTCACGGATCCTGAGGCTCTGGATTCTGCCGACATGTTCATCACCTCGCTACGCTTCCGCAACTGGCCCGAGGAGTCCCTCGCTCGGTTTGAGAAAGCCATGCTCGCAGGCAAGCCCATCATCGGCCTGCGCACCAGCACCCACGCCTTCAATAAAAACCGACTCGCCGATTTCGGCAAAACGACCCTCGGCGAAAAATGGGTAAGCCACTGGGGCAAACATAAATCCGAAGCCACTCGTGCCCTTCCCGAACCCGGCGCCGAAGGCTCCCCCCTGCTCCACGGTGTCTCTGACATCTTTGTCACAACCGACGTTTACGAGGCCTATCCGCCTGCCGATGCCTCCATCCTCCTGCGCGGCCAAGTTCTCGCCGGAATGACTCCCGACGCCAAGCCCGCCGAATACAAGAAAAAGCGCGCCACCGATAAGGAAGAACAGGACGTGAACTCCCCGATGATGGCCGTCGCTTGGACGCGGCAGTACACGAATCCGTCCGGCAACACGAACCGGGTGCTATGCACGACCATGGGCTCAGCCAACGATCTTGAAAACGAGGGGCTCCGCCGCATGGTAGTGAACGGCGTATTCTGGGGTCTGCAACTCGACGTCCCTGCGAAGGCTGACGTCGCCTACGTCGATGAGTACAAGCCCGGCTTCTACGGGTTCAACGGCTACCGCAAAGGCATGAAGGTCACAGATTTGGCACTTGGAAAGGCCATGCCCGGCGAGCCCAACCCAGCCCCCGCCTCGGTGACGAAGCCGTAGTTGGCGCCAACCGTCGCTGGCATCCCGCTGGGATGCGCCCTTGGGTGATGTTTTGTTCCGGTGGTGTCGCTGACGCTCAACCACCGCCAGGAACCCTCCGGGTTCCCCAATGATTGGCCATTCTGGGCGGGGAAACACAAATGTTCTGGCCATAGCAGATCGACACATCCTCCTGAACCCAAAGGGTTCACAGCAAGCCGGTGGTTGAGCGTCAGCGACACCACCGGATTAAATCGTGTGAACCAATGCACCCCGGCAGGGGTGCCAGCGCCGCATTAAGGTGGATGCGCTTGGGAATTGTTCGCATTTATCTCGCACTCCCTTGGCGCGGAACGAAACACGGTCCGCCAAAGCCCTGCTCTCCTCCCACACGCTCGGCCTACTTCAACAACTCCCTAAACACGGCCGCCGCGATCTCCGCCGCCGCTTCCACGCTCAGCCCCGTGGCGCCCTCGCGCTCCAGGCTTGTCATCTTCACCCCCTCCAAACCACACGGGGTAATGTGCTCGAACCCTTCCAGCTCGCCGCACACGTTGATCGCAAACCCGTGCATCGTGATCCACCGCCGTACGCCCACACCGATGGACGCCAGCTTACGCGCCCCACACCAAACGCCCGTCAGCCCCTCGCGTATTTCCGCTTTCACCCCCACCCGCCGACTCAACTCCACGAGTCCCTCCTCCAAAACACGCAGATGCCTGTGCAAATCCTGACCGCGCGTGCGAAGGTCCAACACCGGGTAGCCCACCAATTGTCCCGGCCCGTGATACGTCACCTTGCCTCCGCGATTGATCTGCAAAATGGGATGCGGTAGCCCCGCAAACTCTGAGTCCGACACCGCAACCGAACGCCCCGTGGTGTACACGGGATCGTGCTCCAGAAGAAACAACCGGTCCGGAAGCGCAGGATCGTTCGCCTTCTGCTCCACCAGTTCAGACTGCAAACGCATCCCAGCTTCGTAAGAAACCCGGCCCAGCCATTGTGAAGTAAGCGGTTCATTCATGGACTTTGTTTAGGATCATTAACTCTTCCTCAACGGCTAGATACGTTCCAGCGGAGCCACACCCAACTTGGCACGATCCACCGCCTGAAAATGTGTCAATCCCACTGCGAGGGCGTCTGCGGCGTCAGCCTCGGGCGTTTCCGTGAGCCCCAAAAGCGCCCGCACCATAAAGGCCACCTGCGCTTTCTCCGCCCCACCGCGTCCCACCACCGCTTGTTTCACCCGCCGGGGTGCGTACTCAAAAATCGGGAGCCCGCTTCCCGCCGCTGCCAGCAAAGCCGCCCCCCGAGCGCACCCGAGCACAATCGCGGTTTTATAACTTTGCACGAAAATCACCGCCTCAAAAGCCGCCGCTGTGGGGGAAAACTCCGCCACCAGATCCCGCACTTTTTCGTGAATCGCGACGAGGCAGCCCGTGTGCAAAAGGGCGGGCGGATTGCGAATCACGCCCCAAGTCAGCGCCCGCAAAACAGTACTCCCGCGCGCCCCGGCTCCCTGGGCACGCTCAAGAATCGCATAACCCGTCCCGCGCAAGGACGGATCGACTGCGAGTACACGTTCCACAGGGGGCAAGGGCGGGCGGGCATCCATCCGCTCTACTGAACCCGCGAAGCCGCGTTCCTGCAATCTACAACCCAGAGGGCACCCTACCCTTTTCAAAACTGCATTCTGCTCTACAGTGGATTTCAGAAATGAAAGTTATCGCGGTGGCCAACCAAAAAGGCGGCGTGGGCAAGACCACGACATCAGTGAACCTCGCTGCGGCACTTGCGGAGTTGGGTTCCAAAGTGTTGCTTGTGGATTTAGATCCTCAGGCAAACGCCACAAGCGCCCTCGGCCACGACCCCGTCGAAGATCATAGCGTGTACGCCGCCCTGCTCCAGGAAGGCACTCTGGCCGATGCCATTATCCCCACCAGACGCGACAACCTCTGGCTCATCCCGGGAGACATCAACATCGCGGGCGCCGAAATCGAAGTCGCCCGCCAAGAAGACCATCTCACCAGACTACGCGACGCTCTGCAACCACTGCGGGAAGACGCTCCCTTTGATTTCATCTTCCTAGATTGCCCACCCTCCCTGGGTATCCTCATGACCAACGCGCTCGCCGCCGCCGATGAGCTCTTGGTGCCTCTTCAATGCGAGTACTTCGCCCTAGAAGGCCTTTCCAAGATCGACACCATCGTCGGTCAAATCCGCGATTGCGGCGCTAACCCCGGACTCCACATCGGAGGAATCCTGATGACCATGTACATGCGCAACAACCTCGCCCAGCAGGTCGTTTCCGAGGTCCACAAACATTTTGGCGACGTCGTTTATCGCACCATCGTCCCGCGGACAGTCCGCCTGGGTGAGGCACCCAGCCACGGTAAGACCATCATGGAATACGAGTCCAACGGACTCGGAGCCACCGCTTATCGCGCTCTGGCCAAGGAGTTTCTCAAGAAACAAAAATAGTTTCTGCGATCTTTTACCATTCCTCGCCAACGGCTTACCACTTCTTAAGCCCCACAGCTTGGGCCGCCTCGCCCACCGAAACGCTCTTCTCCTCCAGGGACGCCAAAAAGGGGTCCCTCTCCGGAAGTTTTAGCGCTTCCGAGAGCTTTTCTGGATGTTCCAAGCGCGAGAACAACATCCGATGAATCTTGGCTCGAGCCACTTGCTTTGTACCATAACCTCCGGGCTGGTTGCTGCTCCAAAAAGAAACCATCTCCTGTCCGTTCTCGACACTGGAGCCGAGGAATACCACCGAGTGACCTTTCTCGGTCGCCCCCAGGGAGTCGTTCCAGAAAATCTTCATGAAATCCCCCGGCTTTGCCTGTTTGATTTCGGTGAAGTTCGTGCCCAGACCGGTCTCGAAGAATAGCCGGGCCGTGCCTGGACCGTTCGCGTTCCAGCGTCCCCAAACACCCTGTCCATCGGCCTGCCCCTCCACGATGAGAGCCCGCCATACATCCGGTGTGAGCGTGAGCTGACCTGCCCGCTGTTGTTGCGCAAGCATCACAAGAAAAGCGAGATAAGTAGCTCCAGAACAAAAGCTGGGTTGAGCCGCCTTGGGGCGCAATGCGGGTTTGTCTTCCTCCCACGCGATCCCCGCAAGAAGAGCATCTCGCGCATCGACTCCCGTGGAATAGCCACCTCCGATGGGAAGTTTCTCAATGGCCGCAAGCACCGCCGGATTCCACTGCGCCGCCGCCGATGGCGCGCCCTCGGCCTTGGAGTCCGCTTTGGTCTTGGCATCCGACTTCCCCTCTGATTTGCCAGCCAAGGCCGCACAGCCCCCGAGCAAAGGCAGCAACGTCGCGAGCACTGACGCACGAAAAAAAGCAGGGCGAGAAGTAAGGCGCATTTCCTACACCTGCAACAGACCGGCCCGAGGTGCAAGCGCCACAGACTAATGCGGGACAGATTTTGAAAATAGATTGAGCACGACCACCCCAAGCACAATCAACGTCATTCCGACTAATGCGGGCGTATCGAGTTTTTGTCCGTACAAAACGCGCGCAATCAGAGTGATCAGAATCACACCAGCTCCCGACCAAATCGCGTAGGCAATCCCCACGGGAATCACCCGCAATGTCAGTGACAAAAAATACAATGCCGACAAGTACCCAATCACCACCGCCACAGAAGGCCACAGCCGAGTAAAACCCTCAGAAGCCTTCAATGCAGACGTCGCCACCACCTCGGACACAATCGCAACAGCAAGAATTAGCCAGTTCATAAACACACAACCCCCGACCAGACTGTCTAGCGCAGCCCCGGATTCTAGCGTATCTTAACCGGAAGGCGAACACCCCTCAAAAACGACTTATCGCGATTCCGCCCCGCCATCAGCTAACCGCCCCAAGCTTCCCATGCGCGCTCCCATTCTTCTTAGCGTTCTCGCACTCTCTCTCTGCACGCTCCCCCTGCGCGCCGAGCCCAACGGTCTGCTCGAAAAACTCCTCCCCCTCCCGCGCCCCGCCTCCGCACAGCAGGCCGACGAGAGCCACATCCCCCTCCCGGAAGTCTACTTCTCTCCCAAAGGCGGCTGCACTGCCGCTGTCGTGCGGGAACTGGACCAAGCGCAACAGACCGTCCTCGTCCAGGCTTACTCCTTCACCTCGCCCCCCATCGCAGCCGCTCTTGTAGCAGCCTCCAGAAGAGGCGTCCGAGTCGAGGCCGTGCTCGATAAAAGCAACAAAACCGGCAAGTACTCCGAAGCCGACTTCCTCGTAAACGCCCGGATCCCCACCTGGATCGACGATCGGCACGCCATCGCTCACAACAAAGTGATGGTCATCGACAACGCCACAGTGATCACCGGCTCGTTCAACTTCACCAAGGCCGCCGAGGAAAGCAACGCCGAGAACCTTCTCATCCTGCGCAGCCCGTCACTCGCCACACGCTACTCGACTTATTTCCTCGAGCATCGCGACCATTCCACGCCCTATGCCGGCCACTGAAACTGCCCCGGCTGCCGCCTCCCATCTCCCCCGTCGTTTCATACCCACCGCGGCGGGACTCGCCCTCCTCGTAGGCACCCTGAGCGGTTCACTGAGCGCCCTCTTTTTGTGGAGCCTCGACCGCACGACCGCACTCCGGTTTGCTCATCCCCAGCTCCTCCTCGCACTTCCCCTGGTCGGAGTCCTCTCCGTTGGGTTCTACCGCAAATTTGGCGGCGAGGCCACACGCGGCAACTGCCTCATTTTAGAGCGAATCCGCCTCCGCAACGGACCCGTGCCGACCCGCATGGTGTCACTCATTTTTACAACAAGCGCCCTCTCGCACCTCGTGGGCGCGTCGGTGGGACGCGAAGGCGCCGCCGTCCAAATGGGGGCCGGACTCGCAGCAGCCGTCCTGCGAGTGCTCCGATTACCGCGCGCATACGTCCGCCCGCTACTCGTCGCAGGCGTCGCGGCTGGCTTCGCCTCCATCTTTGGAACTCCCTTGGCTGGAGCTATTTTTGCAGTGGAAGCGCCCACGCCTAAGCGCCCGTATTGGAGCAAGCTACCTGTGGCTCTTTTGGCGGCCTACACTGGCGATTTTGTGTGCCGAGCCTGGGGCGCGCACCACACGGCGTACGCGGTCAACGTCCCCGCACTCGCCGCGTTTCTAGACGCGCGCCTCTGTTGCGGGCTTCTCCTCGCTGCACTCCTGTTCGGGTGGACCGGTCAGTTGTTTGTACGCCTCCACTTGGGCATCAAGACGGGTTATCAAAAATTAAGTCGCTACTGGTGGCTACCGCCTGTACTGGGCGGCCTGCTGTTACTCGCCCTGAGCCACCTTCCCAGCATGGACTCCTATCTCGGCCTGGGCACGTGGAGCCCGTGCCCGGAGGCCGTCACTATCACCTCCGCATTTACCCCGGGCGGTGCATCAAACTTTAGCTGGCTGGACAAACTGGGATTCACCGCCCTGTCCCTCGGCTCCGGCTTCAAGGGTGGCGAAGTCACTCCCCTCTTCTTTACGGGCGCAACCCTCGGCAACGCCATCGCTGCCAATCTCGGCTTGAGCACTTCCTTTTTTGCGGCCCTCGGCTTTGTCGCGGTTTTCTCAGGCGCGGCGCACACGCCCTTGACAGGTGTTTTTATGGCGCTGGAACTATTCGGCATCACAGCCTGCCCCGTGTTCGCGCCCGTGTGCTGGATCGCGCACTGGGCTTGCGGGAACCATGGATTGTACGCCGGTCAAGACCGAGACTAAGCGATTTGACCTTGCCGCCTCTTGCAAATCAGACTAACTGTCACGGTTCAGCTTTATTTCACATTTATGGGCAAGCAATACAACAAAGTCGAAAAGCGCCGCCGCCGTGCAGCCTACCTAGAACGTCTCAAGGCACGCGCCAAAGAGGCCGCCCACAAGCCCAAGGTGCGCCGCACCAAGAAAGTCGAAGCCGTCGCCTAGTCGCTTGATAAACTAGCACCCCAAATCAGCCTTTTGTTCGGGTTGTTCCTTGGGCAACAGTCCTGATTGGTGCGTTGATGCCTGCGCTTGCACACCTGCTGGGGTGTATTTCTTCAATGGCGGGCCTACCGGTGGTGTCGCTTACGCTCAACCACCGGCTACCCGCCTTGAACCCTCCGGGTTCATCAGAACAACTTCTGCATTTTGCACT
>CAIWVL010000190.1 GCA_903916085.1 uncultured Spartobacteria bacterium | reverse complement strand
TCGCCTCCAAGGCCACTCGCGCCTTGAACTCGGCACTGTGTACTCGTCTTTTGTTTTTCATGTTTCTGGTTGGTTATTCCCACCCAGAACCCTTCCCTCAAGCTTACGATCTCACTGGCTCCGTTTCCCCGCGCCGGCTCTCAGAACTTAGCGGGCAATTTCTAAAAATTGCAGGTTCACGAGAAAATTCGCACTCTTCAGAGGGAATCCGACGTGAAGTCGAACCAAACGGTCTTCAGGTCATTCCACCTCCGCTCACGGCTGCATTTTTAGGACGAGTTGATGTTCGAGGCACTCGAGAAGAAAGCTGCGCGCCTGCGCAAGGGCCACGTTAACGGCGTTGGGGGTCCAGCCGACGCGATCGGCGATTTGCTCCGGCTTTTGAACGTTGTGATAGCGGAGCCAGATGATTTCACGGGCCTTTGGGGCGAAGCGATTCAAGCAAGTTTGTAAAAGAGTCACTTGCTGCACGGTTGTGGCGTCACCTGGAATCTCCCCTCCGTAGAGGAGTTCGATAACGTCGTCGTCCAATCGGGCGACGCGTCTGGCTCTCCGGACAAAGAGCTGCTGGATCTGCAAAGAATGGTCGGCTGGGGTAGGGACAGAGTCTGGCATCACTAAGGACTGCCCAAATGCTGAAGGAATTAGCAATCTTTCTTAAAAAGATCCATTGGAACAATGGGACGGATTCTAGCATGCGCGTTTTCCTAAGGAGCCGAGTGAGGTTGCCTTTTTTTAGGCGGTCTTAGAATGCCAAGAAATAGGCCCGAACGGCTTTTGTATCGTTTTTAGATTTCAATCTGTCTTTCTCGTACTCTCATTTTTAGGAAATGGATCATTAACACGTGTTTACTTGCTGGTGGCGATTCTCGTCGCGCCGAGAAAGAGGCCTGCGTCGTCCTTGAAGGCGAACACCGTGTCGGAGAGAGAGCACGGGGCTGCAAAGAAGTAATACGGTTAGTAGCGTGACGAGCTTCTTCGGATTAGGGTGTTACCCGGGCGAGTTACGGCGAGAAACAGAGCCGACCACAGGCACGAAGGTATTTGTTCTATTTCGCCCGCTTAAAGCAAGCGGAGGTCTTGTTCCATGAATGCAGGCGAAATCCTTCCTCTGATAAAACAGGCGGCCTCCGAATGGGTGGACGACGATGCTCCGACCTTGGGCGCAGCACTGGCCTACTACACGGTGTTCTCCCTCGCCCCCCTGCTGCTCATCGCCATGGCTATCGCTGGCATAGTATTTGGCCAAGATGCCGCCCAAGGGAAGGTTTTCGAACAACTGCACATTTTGAGTGGCGACACAGGAGGGCGAGCGATGCAGGAACTTGTAAAAAACGCAGCAGCGAGCAAAGGAACGGGGGAGCTCGCCGCTCTGGTTGGAGGAGTTACTCTGCTCTTTGGCGCTTCCACGGTTTTTGTGCAGCTGCAAACTTCGTTAAACACAGTGTGGGGCATTCAGGCGAAACCGGGCCAAGGGCTTTGGGCCATCCTCAAAAGGCGACTCTTTGCGTTTGGCCTCCTGCTGGGTACGGGTTTTTTACTCTTACTTTCAGTGATTCTCACAACCTACGTCGCTGCGGCTGGAAAGTGGATGGAAGCAGCCTTACCGGGCGGCGAACTCACGGCGCAGACGCTCAACTTTGCCGCGTCGCTGATTGTGACCGCCGCCTTATTCGCCCTTTTGTTTAGAACCTTGCCGGACGCCGCGATCGGGTGGAGCGACGTGTGGGGTGGCGCGCTTATGACGGCCGTGCTCTTTGTCATCGGCAAGTCGCTCATCGGAATCTACCTAGGCAAAACCCATGTGGGAACCTCCTTTGGCGCGGCGGGTTCGCTGATCGCGCTACTTGTTTGGGTCTATTACTCGGCGCAGATTTTCCTCTTTGGCGCGGAATTGACGCAAGTTTACACCAAACGCTTTGGTTCGCAGGCGCGCCTCGCCTGCCGCAATGCGCCCTGAATTTCGGCGCTCAAGCGATTTGCTGAATTTCGCCTCAAACATTTGCAGCTCTCGCAGGTAAGCTAAGTACCGATCTCTCCCATGCGCTTTTCTCGTCCACTTTTGACCGCTTCCGCAGTCTGGATTTTGGCACCGCTTTACTCTGCCCATGCCGCCGGACGGGTAGACTTTGCGCGTGAAGTCCGTCCCATTCTCTCTAACAACTGTTTTCACTGTCACGGCCCCGACGACAAAAACCGCAAGGGCAATGGCGACAAAGGGCTCCGACTGGATACCGAAGAGGGTGCCTTCGCGGCACTCGACGGAAGCTTCGCCTTGGTGGCCGGGCATCCCGAAAAAAGCACTCTCCTGCAACGCATCCTCTCCACCGACACCGACGAGGTGATGCCTCCGCCCAAGACCGGCAAAAAGCTTTCCAAAGCGGAAGTCGATCTCCTGCGCCGCTGGATCCAAGAAGGTGCCGCTTACGCCGGGCATTGGGCTTACACAAAACCCGCTCCCGTCGAACCTCCAGTCGTGGGCAACCCCGAGTGGAAGCGCTCGCCCGTAGATCGCTTTCTATTTGCACGCCTCCAAAAAGAAGGACTCCACCCCAGCCCAGAAGCAGATCGAGCTACTCTGGCACGGCGCGTATCGCTAGACCTGACTGGCCTGCCCCCCACCCCGCAGGAAGTCGCGGCGTTTGTTCAGGATGCTACCCCTCAGGCTTACGAGAAGATGTTGGATCGGTTTCTCGCCAAGCCTGCCTTCGGCGAACACTGGGCACGCCTCTGGATGGACCTTGCTCGATACGCGGACTCTGCAGGTTATCCGAGCGATCCGGGTCGTAGCATCTGGGCGTTTCGCGATTACGTCATCCGGGCGTTCAACGCGAACATGCCGTTCGACCAATTCACGGTGGAACAAATCGCTGGGGATCTGCTGCCCGAGCCGACGGAAGCGCAAATTACGGCCACTGCGTTTCATCGCAATACGATGACCAACAACGAAGGGGGCACTTCGGACGAGGAGTTTCGCAACGCCGCAGTCATCGACCGGGTCAACACGACTTGGTCCGTTTGGATGGGCACCTCCATGGCGTGCGCGCAGTGTCACACGCACAAATTCGATCCGCTGACTCAAACGGAATACTTTAAGTTCTTTGCGATCCTCAACCAAACAGAGGACGCCGACCGCAATGACGAGGCACCCCTGTTCTCTTTTTTATTGCCGGAAGAAAGGGAGCAAAAGGAGCGGCTTGAGCAGAAGGCGAGTGAACTGGAGAAGCTTTTCAAGGCGCCCTCGACAGTCTGGCGTCAGGGCTTCACCGCTTGGGATGCCGCCTTTCCGAGGGATGTGATTTGGCAGAACGGCCAGCCAACAGCCGTTCATACCGCAAACTCGGCTCCAACGACTCAGCGCGCGGACGGCTCCATCTTGGTGGGCAGCACCGACAAAGGCGGAGACACCGTGACGGTCGCATTACCTGCAGCGGGCGAAATCGCGGCGGTGCAACTTACCACCGTACCTGAAGCGTCGGAGGTCGCAAATACTCAGAAGATGTCAACCTCGGTCGTAAGGTATCGATTTTTAGCGCCGCCAAGAAGGAGTGGGTTGATTTCCCACACCCATTGCTTGGACTGCCTGATCCATACCAAGAACACGACATGCTCCCTGCGGTGCTCACTTCTCTCACTTTGGCACTTGTGCTGGTTAATGAGACCGAATCAGTTGCACCACTCAATGCCTATCAGACCTTAATCCAGGCTGGAAGTGTGGATAGCAATCTTGGATATCGAAAGATAATTCAGGATTACATCGCCGGAAACGGTCCAGTATCTGATTCGATGACCCCTGATGCTCGCCGCGAGCAATTAATTTCTAATCTCGGAAAGTCGCTTCAGTATTTTGAAGAAATTTTCGCTTCAGTGGAATCATCGAAAGATCCTTTCTCGGCCTCTCGAATTTACGAAGTCAAGCATCCGCTATTGCTTGCTTTCGCATCGTTAATTCAAGCTGCAAATGCTAAGGATCTTCCAGCCGGTGAAGGCGTACAGGTAACTGGCTAATCATGACCTTCCAATGGCCCTCCGAAGGGACTTCGATAATCCTTCTTCCTCACGGGGAAGAAGGAAAGCGAGTCTTTGCTCTAGCTGAAGAATGGACGCAGCATCGCTTACTTGCGCCTGCGCTCTATGTCTTTGCGGAGGATCAGGTTGACGATGCCTATAAAGCCTTTGAAGAGACTGGCCCAGTAAAAATTAATGCCTCTGTTACGGGGCGCGATGGACACTGCGACGTTTCACTCTTCGATGAGTTAGGGCGCAATGAAATCAAAACAATCAAAGTCCTCGCTTGTCGATTAGTGGATAGCCACGAATCCTTCAACAAGCAACAAGATCAAATGGTGGATCGGGTTCGTGAGCAAGTGGAGCGATCAGCGCCATTGCGCGAGGAAGATGGTCAGAAAGTCATTGGCACCAAGATCATCCGACTCAATCTGATTGCCGGTGAATCCACACAGTCACAAGGTTCATCTGAGCACCTTCTTGAAATGGATTGGGATGCAAACATCATCCTTTCTCCAGAAGATCCGAAGCTGCGGATACTGAATGATACGATCAAGGTCAGATTCGTTTTCGCCCTGCTCGTTTCCTGCGGCCTCTACTTGTGACAATATTGCTTCTGCCAGAGACTGGAGGCGACCACGTGCTTCATTCAGGGTCGCGATGCATGCCTGTAG
>CAIWVL010000189.1 GCA_903916085.1 uncultured Spartobacteria bacterium | reverse complement strand
TTATTCATTTAACCCACTCTCCAAAGAAAAGTTCAGACCCTGATGAGCAGCTACTACATCTCCTCTCTCATTTCAATTATCCACTACATCAGCGACTCGCTTGTGCAGTGCGATGCGAGCACGCGGATCGCCGAGCTTTTCGGGGAAGAGTTTGATGACGTCGACTTTGAAATGGCGATGTGCTGCTTTGAGGCCACCCACAGCCTGGCCTTCCGCCAGGAACTCCTAAACATTCCGATCGACCAGTACGAGGAACTCTCTATCGAAGAGTTCATGGAGACTTACTTGGATTTAACAGAACAGAAAGATCCGCTCTTTGTCGCCCAGCGCTTTCGGATGTTTGAAGAAGCGCTCACCCGGGCGATCGCCGAAGAGCAGACCGGTGGCGACAGCTTTTAAGGGGCTAAGTTCGGAAAACAAGGGTGAGGTGCGCAAGTGGAGCCTTCCCAGGAACTCCGCTTTTGTCCGATTTGCGTAGCCACCCTAGTAGGTTTTGTGGGTTAGAAAGGCGGATCTCGTATGGACATCTTTGGGATCGGCCTTGAATGGTTGCGCGGTCCTTCTGAGGCCCCCGCGAGGGGGGCTAAGAAATTAGAAGCCGGGTGATGCGAGAAACGAGCGGAACCACCGGTAATCCCCAAATAAAGGTCTGCGCGCCGGGGGGCGCGAACCACCCCTCACACTGAACCCGAGCCACGTGGATTGCTGCTGTTTCTCGCACTCCTGCTGGAGCGCAATTCTTGGGGTGCGGTATTCCCGTGGTCCCAGTCGCTCCGCTCCCATCACCCCAGCTCTCCCGAAGCCTCCGGCTCGGTTACCAACCTGGATATTCTATCAATCCGAACAATTTCACCGTACCAGCTACGAGCACCCTAAACACCGAAATTTGGGCAATAAATCAATGCCCTCCGTCCACCGTTTCCTCTGCCCCCTCCCGTTAATACATTCCAGAATTTCAAGTCTTTCAGGTGTTGATTTTTGATTAGGAGGAAGCCGACGAGGCGGTGGGGGCAGAATTTTTTCCAGATCTTATCGTGTGCTCTGGGGAGGCCGTTTGAGACCCGCCGTTTTTCGATGTACTACTCACAGGAAAGGGGATGACCTTTGAATGACGCATTATCCATGAACTCCGTCTTGTTTCCGCCGCGATGGCAGCGCGGTTTTTGGTGTCTCATGGCCACTCAGGCGCAGAACGCTTTCAGCGACAATGCGCTCAAGAACCTGGTCATTCTCCTAGTGCTTTCTCAGCCACTGTCGGACGCAGAGCGTCAGACCACGGTCGCCCTCGCTGGGGCGCTTTTTGCTACGCCGTTCATTCTATTTTCCATGCTGGGTGGTTGGTTGGCCGACCGCTTTAGCAAGCAGCGCGTTATGGCTTGGGTGAAGCTAGCGGAGATCGGTATTATGCTCCTCGCCGCCGTAGGTTTGGGCGTGGGCAGTCTGGCGGCCCAGCTCTTAGCGATCTTCCTGATGGGCTGCCATAGCGCGCTTTTCGGCCCTGCCAAATACGGGATTCTCCCAGAAATTCTTCCTCTTTCTAAACTGTGTTGGGGCAACGGACTGCTCGAGTTATTGACGTTTATGGGGATCATTTTGGGCACAGCGGCCGGAGGTCTTTTGGCAGCGGCTTTCCGGGGGCACCCGAGCTTTCCGGGGTTGATTCTGGCAGGACTGGCGGCAGCGGGCTGGTTTTGCAGTAAGGGCATTCCGCACACCACGGCAGCAAATCCCGGCTGTAGCCTGCGCATCAACCCCGTCACCGACCTTTGGCGACAGTTACTTGCCATGCGCAAAGATCGCGACCTCTGGCGTGCGAACCTTGGGAATACTGCGTTTTTTTTCGTGGCGGCTTTGGTGCAAATGAACTTAGTGATCCACGCACGAAGTGTGCTGGCATTGGATGAGATGCAAAACGGCCTTCTGAACGCGGTGCTCGCTCTGGGCATTGGCCTTGGAAGCGTCGTCGCTGGGTACGCCTCCCGTGGAAAAATCGAATATCGGCTCGTGCCTTTAGGCGCGCTGATTATGGCGCTTGCGACCCTGCCCATGGGATGGAGTGGCATTTCGACAACCGGCTTTTGTGCAGCACTTGTGGCACTGGGTCTCGGAGGCGGCCTGTTTATTGTACCCGTCGCGGCCGTTCTACAGCATCGACCCGCACAGGAGGAAAAAGGAGCCGTTCAAGGAGCTGCGAGCGTCCTGAGTTTCGTAGGCATTCTGGGGGCGTCGGGTGCGCAAGTGGTCTTGGGTGAGTACGCGCATTTTGAGACGGGAGCCGTTTTTTGGGCGTGTGGCGTTGCGGCGGGCATGGCGGGTGGCTATATCGCTGCGACTAGGCGCGGTGTATAAAGACGATGGAGATCCTGGGGGTGGGAGCAAAAAGCACACCATACTTTTCGCCACCCTTCGCTCAGAAAACATCGTGCGGTTCACACTGCCACTATTTTTCTGGCTGTTGCGCATACGCTAGACTCCTCGCTAGATTGCAGGTCATGCGTAGACACCCCGGTGGATTTCCCGCTCGCCTCGCCCTACTGACGGCCCTGGCCCTTTGGGCGGCAGGGCCCTCCTTCAGTCGTGCCGCCGAGGAACAGGCCCAATGCCGCTTCTGCACGACGGACACCGCCTCTGCCTCAAGCGCGGTCGAATCGTCGGCCTACCGCAAATACACCCCCGATAAACGCGTCTCCATCCTTCACCTAGCGCTCGACATCACACCAGACTTTCGTAAACGCACAATCCAAGGACAGGCCACACTCCGGTTCGAAGCCGTCGGCACTCCCCTCGAAGAACTCCGGCTCGATGCAGTCGACCTAAACATTACGCAGGTTTCCGCGACGCAACCCGGGTTCAAATACCACATCACCGAGCGTGAAATCGTTTGTACGTTCGAGCCGCCGCTTCCGGTCGGAAAAGAAGCCAGCGTGAGCGTGGAATATTCAGCCGAGCCAGCTCAGGGCCTCTATTTCCGCACAAGAGAGATGGGATACACTTCGACTCAGCTGTGGACCCAGGGAGAATCTATTGAATCGAGACACTGGTTCCCCTGTATCGACCATCCCATGGCGAAGTTCACCTCGGAGGTGACCTGCCACCTTCCAGAAGGAATGATCGCCCTCTCCAACGGACGCCAAATCTCCGCCACGCCGGAGCCAAACGGCCTCACCGCCTTTCACTGGTTACAAGATAAACCCCACGCCAACTATTTGATCGCCCTCGTGGCGGGAGAATTAGCCAAAGTAGAAGACAAACTCCGTGATGTCCCCTTGGAATTTTGGACAGCTCCGGAAGCTATTGCCGAAGCCCCCAACTCCTTCAAAAACACCAAGAACATCATGGAGTTTTTGGAGCATGAAACCGGCGTCGACTATCCTTGGGCCAAATACGCGCAGGTTGCCATTCAAGACTACCACTGGGGCGGCATGGAAAACACCAGTCTGACAACCCTTACCTCCCGAACCCTTTTTAACGCAGCCACAGAAAATCTTTTCGACAGCAATAGTCTAGTGGCTCACGAACTCGCACACCAATGGTTTGGGGATCTCGTCACCTGCAAGAACTGGAGCCACATCTGGCTGAACGAAGGGTTTGCCACCTACTACGAGTGGCTCTGGCAGGGAGAGTTCGGCGGTCCGAATGAAACTCTCTTCGCATTACACAACGCAGCTGTAGGCATCCTCGGTAACACCAATGAAACCCGAGGTATCGTCTGGCAGAAATTCAAGGAACCGGGAGAGATGTTTAACTATCTGGCTTATCCCAAGGGCGCATGGGTCTTGCACATGCTCCGTTGCCAACTCGGCACCGAGCTTTATCGCAAGTGTATTCACACTTACATCGAAAAGCACTCTTTTGGCTCCGTCACCACAGACGATCTGCGCGCTGTCATCGAAGAGGTCTCAGGACGCAGCTTCGAGCGGTTCTTCGCCCAGTGGGTGAGCGGAATCGGTGCGCCCGTCCTGGATGTGGACTACTCTTGGGACGATAAAGCCAGCCAGGCCAAAATCACCGTCAAACAGACGCAAAAGATCTCTGAAGACGCCCACCTCTTCCAGTTTCCGATGACCGTCCGGCTGACCTCTAAAGAGGGAACGGTGCAAACGAGCGTACAGGTGCTCGAAAAGGAAGAGTCTTTTTATTTTCCACTCAAATCCATTCCAGATTCCGTCCGCATCAATCCAGACCTTGCGCTGTTGGCCAAGATTAACTTCAAGCCGACGCGCCCGATGCTACTTCTTCAGCTCGCCGACGATACAGACATGCCTGGCCAACTCCTTGCCCTTGAGCAACTCGCCGAAAAACCAGACAGCGAAGCTGTGGCTAAAATCGCTATGGCGCTTCAATCGGCGCAACATTACGGCGTCAAAGTCAAAGCCGCCGAAACGCTTCAAAAAGCGCGCACCGACGAGGCCCTTGCTGCACTGACTTCTGCCCTTTCCCAGTCAGACGCCCGTGTGCGTAACGCTGTCGTAAAGGCCGTGGGCGGCTTTTACTCCCCGCAGGCGCTGAGCATCCTGAGGCAAACTATTCTTCACGAGAAAAATCCGGGTATCATTGCCACGGCCCTGCGTGCCCTCGGGGCTTACCAAACTCAGGAGGTGCGGGGCTGGCTATCCAAATTTGTGAACACGGCGTCATTTCGCGAACGACTGGCAGAAGGTGCCATCGCAGCGATGCGAGCCCAGGATGATCCCCCCCTTGCAGGGGCCCTCCTGGATGCGCTCCGTACGCGTGGCAATGAATTACCTTCAGCCACACTTGCCGCCGGTTTAGAAGCCGTGGGTGCCCTTCAGCGCAATGAACGCAACAAAGACGCAAGCCGCGACGCGCTCCTATCCTACCTGAGCCATCCCAAACAGCAGGTCCGCCTTGCTGCAATCACCGGCTTGGGCAATTTGGAGGATTCCAGATCCATCCCAGCCCTCGAAACGTTCGCCAGTGCAAGTGCCTATCGCGCAGAAAAGCCCGTTGCAGAAAAGGCACTTGAGAAGATTCGAGCCGCTCGCAAGCCGAACGAGGAATTGCAGGGATTGCGCACAGAAATCTCCAGCTTACAAGACGCGGGACGGGAGCTCAAAAAGGAAGTGGAGACGTTGCGCAAACGGTTGGAAGCGATTCAACCCCACCAATAGCCCCCCCGATTTCGAAGCGGGCCTCTCTAGATGTGAACAGCCGACTGCTCCAGCGGCATCAGGTCGTACCAAGTGTTGCGTCGCCTCGGTTCGTATCCTGCATCAGAAATCAACCGTTCAATTTCCTGCGCCTGAAGGCGAAAACTTGTGCCCGCCTTTGATACAACGTTTTCTTCCATCATAACGGAGCCAAAATCACTGGCTCCGTACCGGAGCGCGATTTGGCCGATCTTTGGCCCCTGCGTGACCCAGCTACTCTGGAGGTTCTCAATGTTATCGAGATAGATCCGGGAAAGTGCCTGCATCCGAAGGTATTCTGAGGAACCAACGGGCTCGGCCTTAAGGACGGTGTTGTCGGGTTGGAACGTCCAACAAATGAATGCCGTGAAGCCGTTAGTTCGGTCCTGTAACTCGCGCAGACGACGCAAATGTTCGATCCGCTCTTCTAAGGTCTCGACGTGACCGAACATCATTGTCGCACTGGATTTGAGCCCCAGGGCATGAGCCTCTTCCATGACGCCCAACCACTCGTTGGCGTTCGCTTTCAGGGGTGAAATCCGGGTCCGCACACGGTCCACCAAGATTTCTCCGCCACCACCCGGGATGGAGCCCAGACCAGCCTCCTTGAAAAGACGCAGCACCTCAGCAACGGGGAGACCGAAGACCTTGGAGAAATGATGAAATTCCGGAGGGGAAAAGCCGTGGATGTTGATGTGAGGGAAGCGCGCGCGGATGAAGGCCAACATTTCCAGGTAGTGCTCGATACCGAGCTTTGGGTGGTGGCCCCCCTGAAGCAGCACTTGGACGCCCCCGATGGCACTCAGTTCCTCCAGCTTTTCCTCGAGCTCCGCATGAGAGAGCACGTAGTGATCGTGATCTTTTTCTGTGCGGTAGAATGCGCAGAACTTGCAATAAACGTTACACACATTCGTGTAATTGACATTGCGATCGACAATGTAAGTCACCACCTGCTCCCCACGTCCGTTATAGGACTCGCGTTTTGCTAGATCGCGGCGGTGATTTGCCAAAGCTCCGAGCACGTTCAACGGCAGGAGGTAAAGGGCGAGAGCGTCGCCATCACTCACGCGTTCACCTGCCAGTACCTTGTCGACCAGCTCCTCTTCGGAAATGGATGCTGTGCTCATAAGGTTCTAAGTGTAGCGCGAAAAAGTGAATGCGTCCACAGGGGCTAACCCCGAGTCGCGCTTCAGGGGACGCATTGCGACGTGAAAAAGCTTTGCATGACTGGCGCGCCCCCTTACTTTTGTTTGCCCGTCTTTAACTAATTATAACCATGGCCGACGCTTCTAACCGTTACGCACAAAACATCCTTGGAGCTTTCTACGTGGATGATCAATGCATCGACTGCGATCTTTGCCGCGAGACCGCTCCCGCCAACTTTAAACGGGACGACGACGGTGGGCACTCGTATGTATTCAAACAGCCTGAATCGGATGAAGAAGCTGAGCTTTGCAAAGAAGCAATGGAAGGCTGCCCAGTCGAGGCGATTGGCAACGATGGCGAATAGTCACCGGCCCTGAATCCTTTTGAAGCGCCCTCGCTGCTGACGCACGCGAGGGCTTTTCATTTTGAGCGCTTCTTATTTTCCTCTGATGAACCCAAAAATGCGCTCACGCGTGATCGCAGAATGGAGAGGTCTACCGGATGATCGATTTCCAAAAGAAACAGCACAACCCATTGGGCCGCTGATTGAAAAACTATTAGGCAGCCTAGGTCTGAGCCAGCGCATTCGAGAGGGTGAGATCAAGACGGCGTGGGAGGCCGTGGTGGGGGAATTTCTAGCGAAACACGCGGCACCGGCCTCTTTGAACCAAGGCGTACTGATTGTACACGTGTTACAACCTACAGTTCACTTTGAACTTGAACGCGTCTGGAAACGCACACTCCTGAAGAAGCTACAGGAGCGTTTTGGACAAAATACCGTCCGCGAGATCCGCTTTCGCCTTGGTTGAGCGAACCGATTTCATCATTTTGAACAGTTTATCCAAAGAAAACACGCGGCAGGGGGAACGCACGCGCTCTCACAGTTTGACTACAAACCAAGGCAAATCAGCGTACCTTGATTGTCGCGGACATACAAACGGCCGTTAGAAACCACAGGCTGCGCCCAAGTACGCTGCGAAAGTACAGGCTGCCGACCGATCTGATGAAAACCATCTCCGCGGGCCTCTGCAAACACGATGTCCCCCTTCTCAGATACCACGATCAGCTTCCCAGCGGCGGCAATCACGGCGCCGCCCTTCACACTTTTTTCCTCCCACCGTCTTTCGCCGGTTGCAACATCCAGGCACACGAGGTTACCCCCGCCCGTGTTGCCATCGACACCAAAAACGACGTCGCCCCATGGCACAGGCGAGTTGATGTGCGACCGCAGGTTTTTGTTGCGCCAAATCTCCCGAGGCTTCCCGCCCTCGATTGCCACCACAGAAGCTCCCGTGTTGTAGCCGGAGCTGATCAATAGTCGGTCAGACGCCACTTGTACCGGGGTGGCCGCGTTGATGTTGTAACTGGTCTTCCACGGAAATTTCCATAACTCACTCCCATTTGCAGGATCCAGCCCCACAAGTGCGTCTCCCTTGAAAACCACGAGAGTGCGCTTGCCCTCCACCGT
The DNA here is from genome assembly GCA_903916085.1 of uncultured Spartobacteria bacterium. Classification (GTDB taxonomy): domain Bacteria; phylum Verrucomicrobiota; class Verrucomicrobiia; order Chthoniobacterales; family Chthoniobacteraceae; genus Chth-196. The sequence goes on along the minus strand of CAIWVL010000189.1, from coordinate 9,021 downwards.
GAGGATCAGAGGAGAGGCGTATCCGGCAATTTCGGAACCATTTTTCCAGAGTAACTGCCCCGTTTTAACGTCCAAAGCGATCGTGGAGCCGCCGAGAGCACCACAGTCCAGGATCACTGCCGTACCGTCCACAAGGGGCGCGCCAGAAAAACCCCAGTCGGGTTTGCGTCCGGCAAAGTCTTTGACGAGATGCTTTTGCCACCGAACAGCGCCTGTAGCGGAGTTTAGACACAGGAGTTGCCCTTCATGACTGACGGCAAAGACACTATCTCCTGCGAGGGTGGGCGTGGAACGCGTGCCGCCCTCAAAAAGGTTGGGGTCCAGCGAGACAGGATAGTGGTAGGACCAGAGTACGGGGCCTGTGGCGGCATCCAGACAGTGCACGTAGTCGGAATCGCCCTCATGCCCCATTGTGTAAAGGCGACCGCCCCCTACGACAAAAGACGAGGTGCCGACACCGACTTTTGCGCGCCAAAGGACCGGGACGCTCCCCGAGGCTGGCAGGTTGACGGATTCTGCCACAACGCCATTACCGGAAGGCCCTCGATAGTGGAGCCAGTCGGCGGCCCGGACCGGCAAATTCCCAACGAGAGCGACTACGGCAATGAGAAGAGAGACTCGCATTTTCATGAGGCAACGTGGTTGATTCTTCCCGACTTCGAGCGCGAGTCCTGAAAGATACGCTTAGAACTTAAGCGTTACAGTGACACCGGTGGAGCCCTCTATCTTACTGGAGTTGGGTGTGTTGGGGTCATTGGAATGCCGGAATTCGCTACTCACAGACCAGCGCACCGAGAGGCGGGAGTTAGGCATCCACATTAGGTTGACGCCGGGGGTCACGGAGCGATCTTGGCGATGCACGCCGCTGTCCTGAGGCTGAGTGTAGAGAGAATGCGTGAAGCGTACGCTGGGCTGTAAAAGGAGTTTCTCACTCAAGGACCACATGAAACTCGCTGAAAAGCCGCTATCTAATTTGTCTGAGTTGTTGGTCTTGTTAGTAATTGATGAGGCATCCGTACGTGTGAAATGGTAGCTACCATTGTAGCCGAGGGTGATCCCCGTTTTATCGCCAAGGGGAATGGTGCGGGACAGCGACCAGTTTGGGTTCCACTCAACATACACCTCAGTCCACTTACTCGGATCGGTCATGCGCCCCAGAGACCAGTCCTGAGGTTGCGCTTGAATTCCCTGATCCATCAGAATCCGGTTGTAATCAAGGCCGAGAGAAGCATTCCAATTCTCGTTGAAGTTAAAGTTCCCATTCAAGAATAGGGTACTCATCTCGAAGTTGTTGGCATTGAGCGAATCGCTGCCCTTCGTCTTGGCGATGTCGTACATCCACAAAAGCTGGCGATAACCCGCACGCCAGCTCAACTTGCCAATCCAAAAATCTTGGGCTTCCGGCGCAATCGCAAGAGAGAGCGTCTCGGCCACAATTCCAGCCTCCTGCGGATTTTGAGCTGTAGAGAGGGCATTCGAGGTCCAGTTGAACATGGTGTCACTGGAGAACTCCATGAATGGCTTGCGCTTTTTTTGTTTAAGCAACATCTGGGGACCGAGATCAGCAGATTCGCCGGGATAGGTTTCAGGCGGCTCATCAGCGGAGGGCGCGGCAGGTGCTGCTGCCTGCTGCTGGAGCTGCTGTTTCTGGGTCGCGGCTTCTGCCTGGCGCACGGCAACATCGGTGCGTTGGGCGGCCGCCTGCGAGCCTGGGGTTTGAGCGAGTGCGCAAGGAACGGCAACGAGCCAGAGAGGGGCAACAAGGGCACCCGTAAGGAGAGCCGTGCGTTTGGCCCTGGGAAAAGCGGGGCGAATGCAATCCATGAGGGAAAGGCGGTGATGGTGCATAAGGAGGTGGGGGTGGATTTGAAAAAGAAAAACAGCGGGGGAAGCGGAAGCTGTACCGCTTCACAAGCAACCCGGGCGCTGGTGCCCGGGTTGCACAGATGAACGTTAAGTGCGGGTTATTTCTCGGTTAACGTCCAGGAACCATCCCAGTTTTCGGGTGGCGGCTCTTCGATGTAATGGTCGCAACGCTTCTGGTACATTTTACAGAGGTAATCTTCTCCGCCCATCTCTGCGTTGACAGTCACGAAGGCGCTCTTTGCTTCCACGAACTTCTTCTGATGGAACAGGTCTAAAGCCGCATGGTAATTGCCTAGCCAAGCTGGGACTTCGATTCCCACCTCGCCCAAGGGAGTGAACACCTGAATAGGTTGAGTCTTGCCCTTAAACACCGCCAAATCTACGCGGCGATACACAACCTGATCGCGCGTTAGCTTTTCAGCTTCTTCGGCCACAAGAATGTCGACTCCGAACTGTTTGGTGGCGCTCTCCAAACGAGCGGCAAGGTTTACGCCGTCTCCAAGACAGGTAAACTCCATACGCTGAGGATGCCCTAATTCTCCGACCACAACGTGGCCGTGGTTAATCCCTACCCCGATGTGCAGAATCTCGCGGTCGGGATTGAGATCCCACCCTGCGTTCAAGGCTTCGAGAGCAGTGCGCATCTTCAACGCGGCCCGCACAGCCCCCAGACAGTCTACATTGACACCCAGTGAGTGTGTGTCTCCCCAAACGGCCATGATGGCGTCCCCGATGAACTTTTGGAGCGTCCCGCCCTGTCCGAGCACACGGTCCACCATCTGCATGAAATACTCGTTCAACTGGGCCACCAACATTTCAGGAGTGCGCGACTCTGAAAGTGAGGTGAACCCGCGAATGTCAGAGAAGAGCACACTCACCGCCTTGTTCTGTCCGCGCAGAGCCTGGTCGAAGGAATCGCCCTGGTTGATCACCATACTGGCCACGTTGCTAGAAACGTACTTGTCTAATACGCCACGGACGTGCGCTTTTTCCATCTGTTCAATGGCAAAGTCGAAGGCGGTGATGAGGCCGCCCACCATTGCAAGGGCGAGCAGAGGCGAAACCACCGGAATCATCAGGTGGTAGTCCTTGAACAAGAAATAGGTCGAACCCGCGAAGGCCGCGAGCAAAACAGCCGCAGCGACAACGCGTTTCGGAAGGCTCTCAAAGGAAAGCAGCAAAATCGCAGCAGCCAATACGGCTCCAACCACCAGCCAGATTTCGCGCTCCTTGGGAAACTCGTTCAACGGAATGTTATCCAAGAGCGATCCCGCATAATGAGCATGAATTTCCACCCCAGGCTGCGTTCCAAGCGGCGTGTGATGTTCGTCGTGAAAGGTTTCGGAAATCGGACCGAGGAAAACGAGCTTGTCCTTGAACCGGTCGCCGCCTTGATAACGGGGATCTTCCTTCAAAATACGTTCACTGAAGAGCTCTTCAATGGGCAACACCTCGAAAGTACCAGCGGCACCTCGGTAGTTGATGAACTCATGCTGGGGACCAATTTTGCGTCCAGTAAACTTAGAGACGGCCAGCGCAGAAAACTTGAGCCAATCGTCAGGACCGCTTTGGAGGTGGGCCATGCCACTTTCCTTGAACTGAGAAGTGGTTGTGTCTACCCGCCGAACGATGCTGTCCACGTCCGGTTGGAAGAAGGCGTAGCCCAAGCCGTCTTCACCAAGGGCCTTGGTGAGAGTCGCATTGGGGCGAAGGAACTGCACGGTAGCCTTCCCGTTATCGTCAAAGGTCTTGTTGTTGGAGAAGGCTAGGACAATTTTGCCGCGGTGCCGTTCCAGCGTTTCCGCGAAGACTTCGTCCCCTTCCCGGATCTTTTTGCCTTCACGCTCCAGGAGCGACTTGATTCGGGCCAACATTTCAGGCGAAGCACCGAGTGTTGCCTTGGCCGCATCCAACCGCTGGAGCGCCAAAATCATCGCAGGCGCGATCTCAAAGTTTCCGTCCATCTCGGCTTCAACCTTTTCGAGGAGCTCATCAGAGATGCCGTAGGTCTGTTGGAGGGCCTCGAGGCGATCCATGGCGGCGAGGATGCGGGGATCCGCGTCGTCTTTACGGTCGGAGACGTAAAGAATGTCGATGGCAACCGTTTTCGCGCCGAGTTCAAAGAGACGCTCCAGAGCGTAGGCGTAGACTGCGCGGGGGAAGGGCCAAGAGCCCTTCGCCATGAGCTTGATTGCCTCGCTGTAGTTGCGCGTGACAGGCGCTTCTGCGGCAGGAGCTGCGGTAGCAACAGGGGTGGCGGCGGGTTCACTGGGGGCCTCGACGCTTTTGGGGGCTGGGGCCGGCGGAGGCACTGCAACGGGCGCGGGGATGACGGGCGCAGCCGCATCAGGTGCAGGTGTAGGTGCCGCGTTATCGGGCGCGGGCTGAGCAGGCGACGCTGCGGGTGCGGTGGGTGCAGATGCAGCAGCCGGTGCCGGCACCGGAGCGGGCGCAGCCTCCACTTTGGGAGCGGGCGCAGGCTCCTCAACAGCCACGGCTGGCGCAGGAGCGGCGGTGACCGCAGCGGGAGACTTGACGGCTGGAAGCGACTTCAAAAGGCGCTCTTCTTCTGCGTCCTGCGCCTCTTTAAGAAGAGGAGCGAGAAGGCCTTGGTCAAGCGACTGTGTGGTAATGCCCACCAATTCAATCTGGGGATGCTGTTTAAGAGGATCGCTATTGTAGCGAAGCAGGAAGCGCGTATCGATCGCCTGCCCCTCAAGCTTCTTTAATGCATCGGATTCGCGGACTTGCGGCAGGCAGAATAGGCCAATCACAGCGAGGCCGATCAGCACGATGACTGGGGTGCGATACTTCCGCGCCTGCCTCAGGTGCGAGTTCAGTTTCCGAATAAACTTCTTAAGATTCATGATTAAAGCCCTTCACACCTCAGCAAGTTTTGCGCCCGAAGAGGAAGGTTTTTCCGGCAGACCGTCGCTCAGAAGAAAAGGAGCAACCGCCGTAAGGTTGAAACTAGCGGTGCGCCTCGTCTGCGACTAGGCTTCCTAACGCATGGACCCCACCCCGATTTTGGCAACGACCCTTTTTGGCTTCGAGTTCCCCGCCTTCGAGCTGAACACTTGGAAGGTCATCGGCCTTTCCGGCAGTCTAATCTTCGGCTTGCGCTTCATTATTCAAGGGATCGCCTCCGAGCGGGCCAAAAAAAGCGTGATCCCCTTCGGCTTCTGGGAATGCAGCCTGCTAGGATGCTTGCTGAGTTTGAGCTACTTTGCCCTGTACCGGAAGGATTCAGTGGGGATCATCCAGAACCTCATTCCGCTTCCTATCTATCTACGTAATCTTTACTTCCGGTACCACGAAAAGACGCGAGTGTCGGAGGATTCGCAGCCTGAGAAATCAGAGGCCCAGAGCCCGCATTAGGATAGTCCCCATTACGACAGTCCGCCCATAAAAGAGTCCCTCCATCCCGCGCCCCGCCCTTCCCTTCCCTGCACCCGCCCGTTGGCTTGATTCATGAACGCTCCCGCAGTCCTCCACCTCAAATCCGTCGCCTGGCTGCGCATGCCACCGGGAAGGACTCTGCCGTGTGCACTGGCCACGCTTGGAGTCGGACTTGGAGTAGAACTAGCGCTGCTTGCTTTCGCGCCGACCCGCAGTCCAAGCTTTGAAAAAGCGCGTAGCCCAGGTCCCTACCACACTGTGGAACCCGAGTTTTCCACGGGCCCAAGCTTGCTCATTCAACCGCGTCTGGAAGCCCCCGCCCTGCGCGGCGTTTGGCAGGAACTCGTCGAGCAATCGCGAGCGGCGGCAGCCAAGGGCGACACCGACTCGGCCATCAAACTCCTGGAGGACGCCGAAGCGCAAGTTCCCCTCCAGCCCGCAGCGCTTGCAGAGGTCGCCGTGCAGTACGAGAAATGCTCCGCCCCGGCGCGCGCCCTAAAGCTTTGGGAACGCATCCATCAGTTTGGGATTTCCGCAGGCGTTTACTACTCCGCCGCTGACGCAAAGCTAAGCCTTTTGCAGGCTCACTCTAGCGATAACCCGCGTTCGGAAACCTCGGGGAGCGGAGGATTGGGCAAGAATGGCCCTCTGCGGCTTTCCAAACTTTCCGTTCGGGAACACACAGGGAGTCATCCGGCGCATCGTAATTTTACGCTGGAAGTACCTGTACAGAAGCTTCCTGGACCCAAAGTCGAGGTTCGTGATGTGTCCATTCAGGTACAGTTTTACGACCAGATCAACGGGCGTGTTTTAGAACGCACCAATGCGGCGATCCGCTGGAAATGGGCAACGGCTCCGGTGGATTGGGTAGATGAGCCGGTAGAGACCTTGGAAGTGGATTACCGCCAGGGCCAGAGCCGCAGCGTCAACGAAGAGCGCCGTTACTTTGGATACGTCGCCAGCGTCTACTACAAGGACAAGCTGGTCGACACACGCGCCGAGCCCGGCCGCCTCGGGCAGCAGTATCCCCCACCCCGCCTTCTCTCCCGGGAGGCCGCGCCATGAGAGTGCTCCTCGTTGACCCAGCGGCAGACCTGCTCCCAGCCCTCCAACCCTCGCTACTCTCAGTCCCCGGCTTGGAGCTCTACTGCGCTCCCGACGGCTCGACTGCAATCCATCACGCTGAGCTTCTCGGCGGTGTCGACGTCCTTGTTACAGAGGTATTCCTGCCGGGCGTGGATGGTATCTCTGTGCGCGACAAGCTAACCCTGCTCACGCCTGCGCTTCACTCCGTCTTTCTGACGCGACACGATCTCGGGGCGTATGCCGAGGCCATCCGCGATACGCCCGTGCTCCCCATTCCCGTGGATCCGCGGCAAGTCCTGTCGGCCATCCGCTTTTTTCCAGCCCCTAAACCTGCGCCCGAGTCCTCCGTCACGCCGCAGCACTTCTACATTCCAACCTCGCATCGACGTGCGCAGTCCAAGCCCGTCGAAACGGAAGCAACCGAGACAACGCCCGTTTTTGTCGGACAACTTCTCGATTCATCACGGGTCCAGGAAGACTCGCCGCCAGCATCCCCTGCCCTCGCTACGGAATTACCTCCCTCGCAGACCCCCGCTCGGACGGACGCACCACAGCCAGCTGATTCTCCAGTCCCCCCAAATCCCCGCCCTCCCCGAGCCGCACTCTACCCGGGAGCAACCCTCGGCCCCTACCACGTCTTTCGAGAAGACGGCACACATCCCCTCGGCCAACGCTTTGCCGCAGCGCACACCACCCTCAGTCGCCCCGTCCACCTCGTTGTGATGGATCCCGCCAGTGCGGACGTCCCCGAACTACAATCCGTCTTCCTAGCCGACGCCAGGGCCAAGGCCCAAGTCCATCACCCTTCGCTCCTGGCGGTACAAGAAGCAGGTGAAATGGACGGCCGCATTTTTTATGCGATTGAACGCATTGAAGCAGAGCCTCTTAAGGTGCTGCTCGAACGAGGAAATGTGCTTTCCGTCGAAGGCGTTCTCCGAATTGCACGCACGGTGGCGGAAGGCTTTGTTTATCTCGACCGCTCCAAAGTAGCGCACCGCGCCCTGACAAGCGCGGACGTGCTGATCGCGGTAGACGGTTCTTCACGTTTGCGCAACCTCGCCCAAGGGGGAGACCACCCCGCACCAGACCAGGCCGCCGACCTGGCACGGTTCGGTGCCTGGCTCGTCGCACTGCTTCCCCCGGAAACACCCCAAGCGTTGCGCCGTCTTTTGGAACGTACCCAGGTTCTGCACTTGGAGAAGCTCTCGGGGTGGGGAGCGTTCCTTACAGAGATTAGTGCGCTCCAACGCGCTCCCGCGACCACTGAGGCTCCCTCGCATACATCGCGCCCAAACACGCGCTTGGCAAAAGGCGTCCTTGGCTTGTTAGTGGTGGCAACAGCTGGCGCAACAGCTCTACACTTCTTTACGCCAGAGCCACTTGTGCCACCACAAATACAGATCCCCGCCGGACAGTACCTCGTCGGAACGGGACGCAAGATCACGCTTGAAGCGTTTTCGATCGACGCTACCGAGATTACCAACCGGCAATACTTCAAATTTGTGGACTGGGTGCGCTCTCACCCAAAAGAGGCCGCACGCTTCGATCATCCCGAACAACCTCCCCGCCACTCCCACATTCCGCCAGGCTGGGTGGAAATGTTTCCCGAAAAAGCGCGTCCAGAAACCTCACCCAAAAATCCGCTCTGGGAACTGCCCGTTGCCCAGGTTTCCTGGTGGGACGCCGCTGCCTTTGCCGCCTGGGCGGGTCGGATTCTCCCCTCTGAAGAACAGTGGGAAGCCTCAGGACGGGGAACACGTGGTCTCCTTTTTCCTTGGGGCGACGAACCCGAACCGGAGCTCACCAACGTCAGCAGAGCGGGCTTAAACGTGAAGCCCGGCGAACACAATGCGCCGGTTGCCGTCCAAGCGATGAAGGATGCCAGTGCTTTTGGCGTTACGGGCCTTTCAGGCAATGTCTCAGAGTGGACAGGCACAAAACGCAACGCAAAAATGGTTGCCAAAGGCGGTCATTTTGATGCTCCGCTCCTGACCTTGGACGCAAGCTCTGCGGTTGCGCCTGAAACCCGCTCGCCACACCTCGGTTTCCGCACGGCAACTCCTCAGAAAACCGCTCGCCCATGAACTTGCGCAAGACCCTCTTCCTTGTTTTCGCCTTTCTAGGCGTAGCCTTGGAGCACGTAGCCCTCGCCCAGCTCAATGTGGACCTTCAGTTTCCACGGAACACCTACCTCGTAGACGAGCCTGCCTTGGCGACCTTGCGCATCACAAACATGTCCGGCCGCGACATGACCCTGGGCGAGGTCGTGGAAAATGGACCATGGGTCCAAATCCAAGTCACCGCCGTTCGTGGCGATTCGCCCACCCCTAAGCGCGACAGCCCAACCTTCCCTCCCCTATTTATCAGAGCCGGAGAAACTGTCTCCCGTTCCGTAAATGTGGCGGATGTGTACGACATGAGTTCTCCGGGCCAGTACAGGATCAAGGCGAGCGTCGCTGGCGAACAGGGTAGGAATGCGTTCATCACCGCCCCAGCCTACATCGTGACAGATCCCGGTAAAACCATCTGGACCACCACCGTCGGCATTCCTGAAGCTCGTGCTTCTGCCGGGGGAACCCGCACGTTTTCAGTCATCACACTCCAGCGTAAGGAAGGAATTTTCTTATACGCAAAACTGGAGGACAAACAGGAAGGCTGGCGTTTCCCGCC
>CAIWVL010000188.1 GCA_903916085.1 uncultured Spartobacteria bacterium | reverse complement strand
CCTCCCCCCATGCGTACGTAAAAAGGAAATTCCTATCAGTATTTGATTTGCTAGATTTTTTAAACGAGCACTACGTTAAAATGTTTCCTTAAAAAGCCAATCCCAGCAGCGCCCCATCCGTAAGGACCGACATTGATCGCATTAACGCTTATATTGCCCGCATGATTTCCAACGGGGCCTTGGTGCCTCATTCGGAGATGGGCGTTGAAAGGACCGTGAATTCCGAGATAATTCGGACCTCTTAAGTTGTTCAATATGTTATATACGCATATTTCACCCGCGCGGGAGCCTCCTCGCTTGCTAATATAACCAATATTTTCTCCGTCTATTTCTAAACATATCTTATAATAGGCATCGGGACCGCCTCTTACTTGAACATAGATTGTCGGAAGATCAGGATTTGTTATCTCATCGTCCGGAGCGTCGTCATTGTCGTCATTGTCGCCATTGTCGCCATTGTCGCCACGGATAGTTCTTTTGATGACCATGGAAATGAGTTCCGTACCAAGCGCGTGACAAGCATTCGTGAACCAGTCCGGAAGGGGAATCCCGCCCTGGACCGCTGGGAAAAAGATTCGAGCTGGCCGTAACTCGCGGATACGTGCCAAAAGAACTCGCAGCGCGTTTTCTTTGCCACTCATGCCCACCACATGAATCTCCAGGCCGGACGGAACGCGGATTACCAACCAACCATCACTATAGTCTTGATAAGTAGTGAGACACTCCGCGCCTTCTCTGATTGCTTTGGCGACCGCACCGTTTTCAAAGTGGGCAACCACATATTTACGCCATGCCCCATGCCCCCGCCCTTCGTCAAAAATCGCAACTTCGGCGTCCTCTCCGGTAACGCTAGGAATTGTGGGCCAAACTATCGGAGCGAAATTGTCTAACTGCGAGCAAAACCAATCGTATTGAGCGGGCGTAGTATCTGGATCGGGAAGTCCATAGTTCAGGCTAATTTGACATGGATTAAATAGTAGCCTAGCCGACTTGGCTGTCCATTGATCCAAAATGTATGCATCCGGCGTGGGGCGAAAAAAGTAAAGGAGCTTGGTGTAAAACGAAATTCCCAATCCAGTGATGTGATTCGCAGCGGTTTGTGTGATGCCAAAGTCGTTCGATCTACTGCCTCCGCCCCTGAGTTGACGTAGCAAATTGGGGAGACCGGAGGCAATTACGGAGGTTCGAAAATATTGCCTATTCTGGCCACCCCACGCCATAGCAATGGCGTACGCCTCGAGCACGTCGATTCTTATGTCCGTGCAAATCGTCCGAACCTGTGCTCTCGTTAGCGGAGCGTGGAGCGGAAAAGGGTGTAGAATATGAGCCGCAAGCGGGACGCCATGGGGGAGTTTTGCCAATATTTCTGGCTCAGCCAGGATATCTAAATACCCTTGAGGCGAAAACCCAACAGCAGGCTGCGTTGGCGGGGCGGGGTGAATGGAATATAATGTGTTTTGCGGCATAAAAAGCTCCTTATCAGAACGTGTAAGTTTTTCGAAAAAAAGAACTGCATTGAGAGACGGCTTGAGTTCCGAGAACAATCTCTGCTCGGGAATGGCAAGTGATCTTGCTTAGAAAGAAAATTGGCCACCGCCTCTGCTGCTAAGTCTTTTTCAGGATAGATGTCTTGGCTTTATTCCTGCCTCTACTTCCGGGGGGGTATCGTTTGCCTTTCAATGCGCCGCGGTCGATGGCTTCGCGTAAAATATCTACCAGAGCCAAAATGCTCTCCTCAGGCTGGTTTGCCTGCAAGGTAATCAAAAGACCGTCTGAATTGATCAGTGTTCGTTTGTTTCCGGTACCTGAAACGGCCCAGTCCAGAGGATACTCTTGGGGAGTTTCATGGTATTGGAGACCCTCGTCCAAAGGAAACTCTAGGGTAAGCACCGATTTGATCCAGTCATGAATGGCCTGCACCGGATGAAGCGAAAGGTGCCTGGGATTTAAAAACCAACGAGTTGCTGCGAAGTCCATCAACTCTTTTGGTGTGAAGAGTCGCTCCGTTGTCGCATTTAAATCGTCATCCAAGACGAACCCGTCCGAATTGATCACGATGCGCTTGCTCTCGGCATCCAATACGAGGCACAGGGGTTTGGCGGCGCTGAGATCGAGTGAATATAATTGAAAATGCCCACAGTTCCAGAAATTGTAATAATTTTCCCAGTCCTCTTTCTTGATTGATGCGAAATTTATTTTTCCATCCTGCACATTCACGGAATAACGGCCTATGTACCTGTTGTCTGCAAACATGTCATTTTCGCGGATGATGCGCAACCATTCCGGTTTTACACCTCTGTGCAGGTTGAGAATACAAAAAATGAGCTCAATGCCGCTGTTGTTGTCGCAGAGCAGTGAAAGATTGCGCATATCGCCGATATCCTCACACACTAATTCCACTTCTGAAAAACGTTTTGGTTTTTGGTTTTTCGAAAAGAATTCCAACATTCGCCATTTTACGACACTATCCCATCCGTAATGTACCTCAAAAGGTTTTTCAGGTATCTTGAAAACTTCTTATTCATAATATAAATACCAGTGACGTTCTAAAAATAGGGTTTGGCGGTGCTTGTATTTTAACGGAAGCTTAACGGTTTCCCTTTCACGGCAACAGCAGCCCTTCGGGGTAGCTAAAACCTCCCTGCATGATCGCTTCCGCTGTTCACCGGCAATTTTGTTCTCTTGCATCTTTAAGTAAGATGCATGAATGAGGTCGCACTTAATTCAGTGCGTCAACCGCCGCGGGACCGTTTAGGCCGCGGTCTAGTCGCGATTGCACTCCCGCAACAATCGCTCGTACACCTGTGGGAAGTTCGCGCAGGAAACTATCTTCAAGATGAAGCTGGAAATTGTGGAACAGGAAAAACGCAATCGATTCCAAAATCGTAAAACTACGTTTGGTTCCGTAAAAATTGGTCCCCGAGCACGGAGTGGTATCGG
>CAIWVL010000187.1 GCA_903916085.1 uncultured Spartobacteria bacterium | reverse complement strand
CCCCAGTTCTGCATTCGCGTTATGCTCGCGAGGGAAGTTCATGCGGAGCCGTAGCTCCGCACTCCCCGGGGCTTTCGTTACAGATGCGTTATTTCTCCGCGCCCCAAATTCTACGCGCTCGCGTGGAGCCCAAGAACTTCGGTTGTGCGCGCCCTCGTACTTGCACAAAGCGCAGGGTCCTTCGCTAGGGATTTCCCGTAGGAGGGCACCATGCTCTGGAGCTTGGCCTGCCACTCCGGCGTTTTGATCTCGTTCGGAAAACAGCGTTCCAAAAGCTCAAGCATGATGGACACCGCCGTCGATGCTCCCGGTGAAGCTCCCAAAAGGGCCGCGATTGAGCCGTCGGCAGAGTTCACAATCTCAGTCCCAAACTCGAGTTTGCCGCCCTGATCCCGGTCTTTCTTGATGATTTGAACGCGTTGCCCGGCCTCTTCCAGTTTCCATTCTTCCAGCTTTGCCGTAGGAACAAACTTCCGCAGAGCGTCGAGCCTGTCCTGAGGCGACTGGCGCACCTGATCAATCAAGTACTTGGTCAAGGGTAGGTTGTGCAGTCCTGCGGCCACCATGGGGAGAACATTGTCGATCTGTAAGGATGCGGGCAAGTCCGAGAGCGACCCGTGCTTGAGGAACTTGGTGGAAAATCCGGCGTAAGGTCCGAACAGCAGGGCCTTTTTTCCATCAATGATACGCGTGTCCAAGTGGGGTACGGACATGGGCGGCGCACCGACCTCGGCCTTGCCGTACACCTTGGCCGCATGCTGCTCGACGACTTCTTCGTTTTGGCACACCAGCCACTGACCGCTCACCGGGAACCCACCGTAGCCGTGCGCTTCTGGTATTTCGGTCTTTTCCAGAAGCGGAAGTGAGCCGCCACCTGCACCGATGAAGAGGAATTTTGTTTCGAGAGTCCGTTTCTCGTGGGAGTGAAGGTCCCGCACCTCAAGTTCCCAGTGTTTGTCGACCTTCCGTTTTTCGATGAAGCAAACTTCATGGGAAAGGTGAAGGGAGACGTCAGGAAGGGATTGGAGGTGGGCGAAAAGGGCGCGGGTGAGGGCACCGAAGTTCATGTCTGTGCCCAGTTCCATGCGGGTGACGGCGACCTTTTGCTCGTCATCGCGGCCTTCCATGATGAGAGGGATCCAGTTTTTGAGCTGCTCCTTGTCTTCAGAGTAAGTCATTCCCGCAAACAGGGGTGAGGCGGTGAGCAACTCGAAGCGGTGTTTGAGGTAATCCACGCTTTCATCCCACACAAAGCTCATGTGCGGAGTCGCATTGATGAAATCCCGAGGATTCTGCAGGTGTTTCTGCTCTACAAGATACGCCCAGAACTGTTTGGAGACTTCGAAAGCCTCGGCGATTTTCAACGCCTTGGAAATGTCGATGCTGCCATCGTCGTGCTCGGGCGTGTAGTTGAGTTCGCAGAAGGCGGAGTGCCCGGTCCCTGCGTTGTTCCAGGCATCGGAACTTTCTCCCGCAATGACATCGAGTCGCTCGTAGATCTCAATCTTGAGCGACGGATGCAGTTCTTTGAGCATGACACCCAAGGTGGCGCTCATGATGCCGGCACCGATCAGAACGACGTCGGGATGCGAAGTGGGTTCGTGATGCCTGTGAAAGAGGTGAGAAAGAGACATGAAAGCGGGGTGGTTGCGGGTGAGGTTTAGGAGAACTTACAGCTTTGGCGCTGTATGCTTGAGCACAAAGTCTACGATGGGCGTCGGGTCCTGAAGGCTGTGCGGGTGGTGGCCGACCCCGGGTTTACTGATAAGAGTCATGCTGCCACCGAGTTTTTCGTAACGTTCCTTAAGGAGAAGCGTGTTTTCCGCCATGGGTACGACTTCATCGGCGTCGCCGCAAACGTGGAGTAGGGGAATACCAGCATTTGCTAATGGGGCTAGGTTGTCTACTGGATTGGATGGATACGTTTTGGCGGTTTCATCCGTGAGGTTGTAGACGGATTTGCAGGTTGCCCAATCCCCAGCGGAGCCCTTGCCCGCGCCCCAACCTGCGGGCCAGCTTTTGAAGTCGCAAACCGGAGCGTCGCCGTAGATGGCCGCCACACGTTCGGGATGACGGGCCGCCCAGTTGTAGGCAAAAAGACCTCCCCGGCTGAAGCCTTCGAGCACGGTTTTCTCTGAAAGCTGATACGTTTTACGGACGTGCTCGTAGTAGGCGTCCATTTTATCTAGTGCAATGGGAGCGCCGTATAGATTGGAGACATTGGTGTAGGCAACGTGAAATCCTTTTTTGAGGAGCTCAATGTCCGCCTGAGGTTGATGGCCAAAGAATTCCGTGCGCCAGATCCAGGGATTCCCGGGGGCGGCTTGTGCTGGGATAACTAGGAGTGATTTGTTGTCATTGACCTCGAACACATGTTGTACAAACCCGTTCCAGAGCTTGGGAGCGGCAGGCGCAGCTTGTTCGGATTTGGGCGCATCAGCGGCGAGCGCAGTTCCGGGGGCGAGGGGGGCCAAAGCGGTGAAGGCGATGCAGAGCGCAGGCAGATGAGTTCGGAGTTTCATTGGGGGAATCGGGGGGATGTGCGAGGCGGCGGAGTCTAGCGTCAGTAAGGGCAGTTCCAAGGCGGTTGTGGCGCTTTGTGCGGTTGCTCAGCGGCAATCGAGTTGTCGGGTGTCTGAACTGGAGAGCACGGCGTGGGTGCATTTTTAAATGTTTCGGACAAGCCTCCTTCTGACAGCTCCTTACACACAGTTGGTTATTGCTGCAAAAAGCGTTCATTCTGAGTGTAATGTATTTTAGTGACGAAGTGTGTTGCTTCTGCGTTCGCTTTGTCTGGGAGGCGACTCAGTCGTGCGACGGCACACCTGCCGAGGTCCTT
>CAIWVL010000186.1 GCA_903916085.1 uncultured Spartobacteria bacterium | reverse complement strand
GCAGAAATCAATTTTGATTTCCTCCATGAACTTTCAACCGACGTCTGTGCCGCCCTTTTAAGCTACTCTGGCAATCTTAGTATCAACTACATTACTTCTCTAGCAGAATCAGCAGCAGAGGTGCTGGGCGATTATAAAGGCGGATTGTCTCTTGACGGAATTGAAAGCCTAAGCGATCAGTCCATTGAATCACTTTGTAAAATACCAGGACGTCTGTCACTCAACGGTCTCACGCACATTTCCAAGCGTGCAGCAGTGGCGCTGGCTTCACGAAAGGCCACGACTGTCTTGAATGACTTTGCTGCCGAAGCGAGTTTAAGAAATTGGCGACTAATTCAAGAGTCTCTGGGTGACCTGCTTGTTTTCGAAAGTTGGGACAAGGACAACCTTCCTGATCCTTCGGAATGGTAATTTAGATTGCGATAAAGATTTGCAAATTTTGACAATGAAATTATTGCAATTAATAGATGCAGGGTCATACACAGGATTTCACCCGCACCCTAGAGTTGGAGAACATGATAAAGTCGCGCTGTGGGGGAGTTTGCATGGTGGCAACCTCTCATTGAAAAACAAACTCGTGAACGGATCTGTAGGCATTAAAGAAGCCTTTGATGCGCGCGGTGCCCAGCCTTGGCCTCCGTTACCGAATTTTGTTGGCAGACCCCACACAACGCCTCAGGGGAGTCCTAATTTTTATGGCACGCTGTGCAACATTACGCTTTCCCAAGCGATGGATTTTTTTAAGGAACATGGGTATGATTTTGTAGAGAGCGGTGAGTCTTCCGAGAAGAACCCTCGCGCCACTACGAAACGAACCAAGCGCGGTCCTGCACTGGGTGACATTTCAATGACTCCAGTGAAGTTAGGTGAAATGATGACCTCTCTCGTGCAATGCGCGCCTTCCGCATGGTACGAAGCTTTATCTAATTTATTCAGTCTCGCTAGTCGCTTCTATCAGGTCCGGGCGCAGACACGATCGCAGCTGGCAGGAATGTGGCCGAGCGGCGCTGGAGTTTACGTTGTGAGAAAGGTAGCGGAAATGCCCGTCTTAGACAGTATTCTTTACATAGGGATGACTGGAATTTTAGATAAAGAACTCGCAATTTCCGGAAATGGTTTTGTGGGGCGCATGCTAAGGTATACACCTTACCGTTATACCAAAGATGACCACTTTAAGTTTGGACCCAACGCTTCGGGAGACAAGGTTCTAGATTTGCCAGAGGATGAACAGTATCAGTATCAACATCAAATTGGTAGCGTGGTGGCGGATTGTTTCGTGTTAACAGGAGCAGAGTGCGAAATCGCCCCGAGCTTATTGGAGGCGATTCTGCTGCAGATGTATGTTTCTGAAAAAAAGACGCTGCCGCCTGGGAACCGTGAGTTTTGATCTGTAGCCCAATAATGGATCAACCTTATGAGAGATTGCGTGCTTTGTGTGAAAAGTTAAGGACTCCGAGGCCTCGGCCTAGAAATGCCGACTTCACCAGATCTCCGGCAGCTCGGAAAGGTGATCGCGATAAGCCTCGCCCCGGATTGCAAAAATTCAGAGTGGCTAATTACACTGGTATGCAGAAGTGGCTAGAGCGGTTCATAATCAAAGGTGACTTCGACGTGTTTAAACAGCTTGTCTTTCTCGCCCCGGCTTGTTTCTAGCGGCCCGCCAAGAGTCCTGCTTCATGGACTCAGCCTCGCTTTGTCGGATGAGGTTTCGTGCATGGGAACGTAGAAGCGTCGGAATGAGGTCTACCGGTGTCGTTCGCAATTGAAATTTGGGTGTTTATGGGTGTATTTATGGAGCTCGAAGGGTTCTATGCTCAAAACTGACGCCATCCAAATCACTCCAGAACTGTTGGCCCTGATTAGCGAGGTAGACGAATTTAAGGGCGCATGGCGAGCATTGGGTACTCTGGCCCCGGAGCGCTTGAAGGCGCTCCGGCATGTCGCCACGATTGAGAGCATAGGTTCCTCAACCCGCATTGAAGGCAGTAGGCTCACAGATCGTGAGGTTGAGCGGATGCTTGCCGCGCTTGAGATCAAGAAGTTCGATACGCGTGATGAGCAGGAAGTTGCTGGCTACGCCGAGGTCATGGAGACCATCTTTCTTGCTTGGCAAGACATCCCCATAAGCGAGAACCACATAAAGCAACTTCACCGCGACCTTTTGCGCTACAGCGATAAGGACGAACGACATCGCGGCGAGTACAAGACGCTTTCCAACAGTGTGGGTGCCTTCGATGAAAGTGGTAGGCAGATCGGAATTGTCTTCGAGACAGCGACGCCTTTTGACACACCGCAACTCATGGCCGAGTTGGTTGCTTGGGTGAACGAGGCTCGCGAATTAAAGCGTATGCACCCACTGCTAGTCGTTGCTGTGTTCATCGTAGTTTTCCTTGAAATCCACCCCTTCCAAGATGGCAATGGGCGTTTGAGTCGGATTCTAACCACATTGCTGTTACTGCAAGCGGGCTACGCCTATGTGCCTTTTAGTTCCCTTGAGAGCGTCATCGAGAACAGTAAGGAGGGCTACTATCTCGGCCTTCGCCAGACGCAAGGAACGATCCGCACTCTCGCGCCCAACTGGCAGCCTTGGTTGCTATTCTTTCTGCGGGCCTTACAGCAGCAAACGCGGCGCTTGGCGACTAGGGTTGAGCGTGAAAAGATCGTGTTGTCGACACTACCTGAACTGGCTGTGCAGATTATCGATCAAGCAAGACAGCACGGCCGGGTAACCATGGGCGGCATCATCAAATTGACTGGTGTGAGCCGGAACACACTCAAGGAGCATTTTCGGCACCTGGTGGAGCAAGGGCATCTGGCTAAACGTGGAGAGGGGAAGGGCACATGGTATCAGCTACCGTAATGCGGAAGTGCAACACTTTGCTTGAGTGGACGTTCGCTCTTGCGCAAGGGCGGGAGCGTGTTGTGCGCGAGTTGCAGGACGTTGATCGTGGCCCCTCTCGGTCCACTCCACTCTCCGTCCAATGTCAGGAGCGCTCTGCACTGTGCCCTGATAAATGCCTCACTTGGGGGGGTACGTGTGCGTAGCCGTGGCCGCAAAGCAGCCCCCACTTTTTTTGGCCAAGAGAACTGCAGTCAAAAAAATACTCGATGTGAACGTCCTGAACGCAAATAGGTTAAGTTTGCACTGAAATAGCTGCAACATTTCAGGTTGACGGAAGGCCGCCTCGCTGGGCAGATTTACCCCAGCAAGACGGATGGTGTCCTGCTCCCTGGAATTTATGACAAATCGCACTC
>CAIWVL010000185.1 GCA_903916085.1 uncultured Spartobacteria bacterium | reverse complement strand
GAATGCAACGACAATTTCGGCCAAGAAACGCCTTCTTCTCGATGCCAAGGGCTATGAAGCCACCTTTCTGGGTGATGTGAAGGTGGTGGATCCACGCTTTTCCCTGAATTGCGAAAAGCTCGTGGCTTACCTGAGGCGCCCGGCGGTTGAACCCAAGGCCTTGGGGGAGGGGGCCGCACAGGCTGCGAAGCCTCCTGTGGAAACAAAGGCTTCGAACGAAGCAAAGACGCCTTCTGAGACAGCCGAGAAGGGACCGGGGGGCGGCGTAGAAAAAGCCGTGGCTGAGGGAGATGTGGTGATCGTTCAGGACAAGGTGAATGACAAAGGTGAGGTGGAGCGCAGCATAGGTCGGGGGCAGAAGGCGGTGTACGATGCAGTGAGCGGGAACATTACTTTGACGGGGTGGCCACAGGTGGAGCAGAAGCAGAACACTGTGGTGGCGATGGAGGAGTCGACCGTGATTATTCTAAACAGCAAGGGCTCTATGGAGGTGCTGGGACACTCCAAATCGGTCTTGCGCAACACGAGTGCCGACGATGCGCGCTGACCCGCTGGACGTGTCTTCAAAGACGGCGTTGCCTGGAGCGGTAGGAGCGCCTGGGGGCGCAGGGTTCGCAGCACCGATTTTGCGCACCGAGAGGTTGCTCAAAATCTACGGACGCAGGGCTGTGGTCAATGGGGTAGACATTCAGTTAGGTAAAGGCGAGATTGTGGGATTATTGGGGCCCAATGGGGCAGGTAAGACGACCAGTTTCTACATGATTGCGGGGTTGGTGCGACCGGATGGTGGGCGTGTCACCTTTCAGGGAGAGGATGTTACAAGTCTGCCGATGTTCCGCAGGGCTCGAATGGGGATGGGGTATTTGCCTCAGGAAGAGTCTATTTTTAGAAAGCTCAGCGTGGAAGACAACTTGCTGGCGATTTTGGAAACCCAGCCCTTGTCTAAAAAGATCGAAAAAATCGTTGCGAAGAACTGCTAAATCAGTTTGGAATAACACACGTGGCTAAGCAACTCGCTTAGACTCTCTCCGGCGGTGAAAAACGGCGGCTGACGATCGCACGATCTCTCGTGACGAATCCCTCGCTTCTCATGCTGGACGAGCCATTTAGCGGCGTAGATCCCATCGCCGTTGCCGACGTGCAGCAGATCATTGCGCGGCTCCGGGATACGGGACTCGGTATCTTGATTACCGACCACAATGTCCGTGAAACTTTGGCAATCGTGGACCGAGCCTATCTGATTTTTGAAGGCCGGGTGGAAACCCACGGGACAAAAGAATTTCTGGTCAACGATCCGGTCGCCCGCCGGGTGTACCTTGGTGAGGGCTTCCGGATGTAGTTGAGTTTAACCCCCAAAAAAACAACGGACACAGGCCTTGGCCAGAGAGGTTTGTGCCCACCGAAACGGAAAGACGACCATGCAGACTGCAAATGTTAATGTTCCTGTTCGAGTGGACGGCCGGCACTTCGCCGCAACTGAGGCGATCCGGCAGCATGCCATACACAAAATAGACCAGCTCCACCTGGACTATCCGAGGATCATCGAGGCTCATGTGGTGCTCGATCTCCAAAAGCATGGTAACCGGCATTTTGCAGAGATTATTCTGCACTGCGCGGGGCACATCACCCTGGAGGCATCCGCCACAACCACGGATATTTACGCCTCGATTGACTCCGCAGCGCTGAAAATCGCCCAGCAGATGCGCAAATACAAAACCCGACACCTGGCGAGTTACAGGGCGCATTCGCGAAAAGCAGCATAAATGTTGATCATAGGCTGATCACAAGCTGACAATGCCGCGTCTCAATTGACGCATCCGTTGAGGTTTAACAGAGGGCAGCGTTCTCCAACGAGACGCTGCCCTTTGTGCGTACTGGGTCTTAAGCGATGGCCTTGACCCGTTGCAGGCACCCCCGCCAGCTACCTTGGTGGGTCTCAACTTTTGTCCGTGGGAGCGCCGCAACGCGGGCAAGGGGGCAGGTGTGCGGGCGAGGTGGGAGCAAACTCAAAGAAACACAGCGGACACTGGCTCAGTTTCTTGCGTTGGCGGTATTCGCGGTGTAGACGCCGTAAGCCCCCGAGTAGCCAGATCAGCAAGACGAGGCCTGCGCTGCCGCACACCAAAATCAAGACGAGTGAAGTGATACTGACGCGAATCATCGGACTGGAACTTTCGGAAATCTAGTGCATCGCTAGTGCACGGCACCTTTCCAAACCAGGTCGGCACGCCCCCAGCTTATCCCTGCGACGCCACTCTGGAAAGTTACCTCGCGTAGCCACTGTTCGGCGAGGTCATCGGCTTCAGCGTCCCCACTGGTTTTTTCCAAGAAAACAAAGCGCACCTGACCTTCGCTTGAGATCCCGACGAGAAAACTTGGGGTTTCAAGAGATTTAGTCGTGGGGGCCATCGGGATTTCTGGGAGCTCACGAAGACGAGCGGCCAGCTGGGGGTCTAATACGAGTTGTCCTTGGAAAAGTGGAGGTGGAGTGGTCGAGGCGGCGTTGGGGGATTTATCGGGAAAATAAGGTATGGGGCTTGCGACTGTGGGTTTCCAG
>CAIWVL010000184.1 GCA_903916085.1 uncultured Spartobacteria bacterium | reverse complement strand
TGGGCGATGCTTAGCGCAATGGCCTTGGCTCCAAAGGTTTGCACAGCTCCAGCAAGCTCGAACGCGGGTAAATTCGCTCCCACGAAGGCAACACGCCAGCCGCTGTTGGCCGCGATCGCCGCAACAATGGCCGCTCCGAGGTCATGGAATTGCCCGGCAGGCGTTCCAATCACAATCCGCGGCGCGTGTTCGTCGAGGTGGAATTGGCGGTTGAGGTTCCAGATGAAAACTCTGGTCAGGGCGGTGAAGAAATGCTCCTGGGCCATGGTGCAACTCCCGTCTTTCCAACGTGCCCCAACTGTCCTCGCTAGGGGCGCGATGAGACGCAGTAGCATACCCTGATCTCCTAGCGTAATTTGGGCTCGCTCAAAGATAGCCTCTAAAGATTGGGAATCCAGGCCGCGAATGGCTTCCAGCGCTGGCTCCATGAGTTCAGACGTATTTTGAGATGATCCATCAGCCTCGAGCCTGGGTTTTTCAGAGTTGTCACGCGAAAGAAGCGCCCGAAGTTGCTCATCGGTGAGTTTTGCTAGACGGCTGATGAGCCGACCGGAGCGGGAAGCTTGGGCCAGAAGACTGAGGCGGACGACATCGGCCTCGGAGTACATCCGGTGCTGGCCGGGGGACCGGGCTGGCTCAATGGCCTGATAACGCCGCTCCCAAGCGCGGATGGCGTGGGGGGTGAGGCCTGTGCGATGAGCAACGGTTTTGATGGAGACAGGTGCCGGCATGAAGAAAGGGAGACAGAGGAAGAACGGCTAGAACATGGTGGCATGTTTAGTTTGTGTCCAGATTTTGTTGGCCTCAATAATCGACAAAACATCGACACCCTGGGCTTGGCCGCTTCTAATTAAGAGTCGGCTTGCCTCTTAACTTCCACTGACGCCTACTGCATCTTACATGAGCTTTTTCAAACCTAACATCGACCTCTTAGGGCGCATCGTGCGCGGTGTCTGCGGCTTAGGCTGCCTTGGGGGAGCGTTTCTGTTGAGAGAACACGTGGTGGCTCTCATCGCGCTGGCTGGCAGTGGCGTGTTTATGTTGTTTGAGGCTTTCCGAGGCTGGTGTGTAGCACGGGCCTGCGGTCTCAAGACCCCCCTTTAACACCCTCGCTGACCGTGAGTTCAACCAGTAGGAGGCTTCGGTACCTGCCACCGTATTTGAAAAATTTATGCTCCACACCTCGCGTTCTTAGCGTGGAAGTGGGGTGCTTTAAGATAGAACTTCAGGCCCCAAAAACACCCCAAAGACTATGTCCCGCGAAATTGTAATCATCGGAGCCGGCCCGGGCGGGTTGGCGTCTTCTATTCTGCTTGGTGCCGCGGGTTTCCGTGTGACGTTGTTGGAAAAAATGCCCACGGTAGGGGGGCGCACCTCGTCCATTGAAGAGGATGGGTTTAGGTTCGATTTAGGGCCGACCTTCTTTTTATATCCGAAGATTCTGGACGAGATTTTGAGGGTGGCGGGAACGAGTCTTCGACAGGAGGTCGAGCTTGTCCGACTAGATCCGCAGTACCGCGTGCAGTTTGGAGCGG
>CAIWVL010000183.1 GCA_903916085.1 uncultured Spartobacteria bacterium | reverse complement strand
AGCCAGCCAGCCAAAAATCCCCCAACTAAACCAAGCCAATCCTTCCAGCTTTCAGTCTACTAGAAGACGATTTTACAGACAAAAAGTTGCGCGGCCAGAATTCTGCACCCGGCTTGAGTTATTCGTCCGCCACACCATAGCAGGTAGAGTCACTGCTTACGCAACCCTGCCCCGTTATTCACCCAACCATGAACATGAAGGTCTCTCGGACGTTTCGGACGCTATTTCCGTAATCCTATGTGAAGCACTACACGGGTTGATGGATAACCATGTGGGCTTAGCGGGGATGGCAGTGCAGTGAGCCAGTGCTAGGCCCCTCAGACCGAGGGGGGGAAGGGATGCGCCGCGTGCTGGTCTCTTTTTTAGGTATCAGAAGAGGCTAACCTAACTTCCAAAGTCGGAGGCAGCAGGCCACTTTGAAGTTCGCCGAAGTAGACTCGTCAAAGCCCTAGGCTGACGTTCTTCGCCAAACGCTTCTGGTTATCCATTTCCTGGCCATCGTCGTCGCACGCGTCACGTCGCTTCCGATCTGAGCTCGCCCCGATCTGTGCCGTTAATTCCGTGAGCGCAAACTGGACAATGAACATTTGCCTACTACCGTAAACTGAAGAGGTACGACGGACATTTCATACACTGTGGATCCAGTGCTCTTAAAGGGGTGAGCTGCTTTAGATTATGTTGTCGAAACACTTAGCAATGGCGGCCTAGTGACTTGGCACCTTCCCACCGGAAAGATGGTGCCTCGTGTGCTAGAGAAGGGCTCCCCTAACGCCATTGCCGAGAGCGAGTCCGAGTTACTGGTGCGGCAACTTCGGCCTAACGTCTGTCGTTTTTCGTGAGGAAGAAGGAGCATTCCACCATTTGCGCGGTTTTGACCGCTGGTTGCGAAGTACGCCCCCATTGGTAGGCGACCACCGAGATCTTCATTGGGAGACTGGCCTTTGGAGGGATGGGCGTGAAGACCAGCGTGTCGTCCACTATTCTGGCTGGCCCATGATTCACATAGTAGCTCACAGGCAGTCCGGAGTCGGAAACAGCGTTGAGTTTCAGTGAGACGACACCCTCCGTTTGCTCGGGAATGGCAGGGAAGCTGATGGTCTGCTGCTGACCTTCCTGATTGGGCTTGAACTCGATACGCGCGGGCTGTACCGCCTCGCGAATGGAATCGTTACCGTTCTTGCGCAAGGCCAAATAGCCGCTGCTCCCGCCCAGTCGATTAAGAGCGAGGCGAAATTTTCCACCGCCCAACTGGACAAATGGACCACTGACCCATTCCACCTCCGGCTCTCCTAGGGTTTTGGCGATGAGGTCGCCGGCACCGACAAAGTTCTCGGGGATTTTGTCTAGCATGACGCCACGCATCGTAAATGTGACCCCATCCGACTCCGCTGTGATGCCTTCCTTGATGTCCATGATCCCGTTAAAGTTGAAGGGACGGACGGCGCCGTGTTCATCGATGAAGGCAGGCATCTGTGTCTGTGCCTTCCAGTTTATTGAAGCAAATGTCTGTGCCTCTCTGGCTGTACCTTCGTCAAAGAACCAAGGGAGGGCATCCGGATTCGTGGCCGGTTTCACCGGTTGACCCTCATGACCAGGCACCGGCATGTCGGCGACAAACCCGCTCGTCAAGTTCAAGGGTTTGATTTGCCCGTCCTCTGTCAGACGAGCCTTAGTCGCAGCGTCGATGTAGCGGGCGAAATACCGCGTCAATCTTTCGGAGGACTCGAAGTGGCCGCTAGTTCCGTCCACTAGGAAGCTGATGGGCCAGTCAGGGTTGTTCCTGCGCCCGTCTAGAATACCTTGGTAAACCTTGTCTACATCGTTCCACATCGTCCGGATGTCCCTCTTGTTTTGTCCCCACTCAAAACTTGTTCCCCAAGCGCAGAGTCCTGGCGTCTAGAGGTTGGCGGCTGCGAAGTTGGTGGGATTCTTGATCCAAATTGCAGCAAAGCAACGGTCGGGCTTAGCTTTCAACAGGGAATTGACCAAGATGAGGTTGGTTGACTCACCCATCACCAGCCAGGGCACGGCGGCAACCTCCTCGTAACCCGATGTCTTTGCCAGTTCGTCGAGGAGTTGCTGCAGGAATGTCGCCGTGACCGCTGCCTCGTCCAGAGGCCTTTTCCCACCGGGTTTCGCAGGCGTAAAATTCAGTAGCCCTGCGACGAAGATGATACCGAGGTTATTGGTGGCGCAAGCCTCGCGGATTGTGGGATCTCCGGCCAGCTTCTGCTCAGGCACGTTTGGGGAAAGCACCAGTAGACCTTTGAGTTTTCTGCAATGATCCGGAACCCACAGATAAGCCTTGGCGCTGCTGGTGCTGCCATTCTCCCAGGCACTGCAGGTGCCTGACTGTAGGAACTGGTAGACATGATTGGCCGCGCAGAACGAGTCCTCAGGCTGAATCGAAGACTTCGAGACCTGTTCCACGGCGCGGGGACTGGTGGCGTTGGTCTCTGATAACGGTGACAGCCATAGGGCTGCGGCGGCGAGGAGGGGCATTTGTTTCATGGAATGTGCGACCAAATCGTGGCTTGTGGCTCTTAGGGCAGATTCACCTGCTGAGGTTGTTGGTTCCGAATGATTCCGACGCTCATCGGATGGGTGATCGCCGCATCTTCCAGGTCGGCGCAATTTAATGCTCCCGCGTCCAGGCTGAAGAAATTGTGCCGGGAGGGGGGGGAAGTGATCGCGGTTGCCATTCATAGTCACGCATGCGGTAATCTCCTACACTCTTTTTTAGTCGGATGGGATAAGATGTAACCATGGTGTGCGTAGAAAGCACCTAGTTTAGTTCTGTCCTTACCGTGGGCTAGATGGACTTGCGAAATGCCGTCCGAAACGTCCGAGACTGGTTGAAGGAGGCCATCTCTCAGCAATTTTTTCTTTTTTCGCGTTTATTTTGCAATCGCACTCTGGGAAATCGCAGAGACACAACAAAGCTGTACGGAATTGGGGGCCATGAGGCGCAAATGGAGACGTGAATTGCAGCCACACACGGTCAGCTGAAATGTCACAGCCAGCTCGTGATCCAGAACGAGGCTTGCTGCCATTTTTAAATTTTCCAAAATGCCCCCATTTTTTGCCAAGATAAGCTCAAGTTGCTATTGATCAGCAACCTAACTCGCGAACAAATCCCGTACAATTTTGGCCCTTTTCAGAAATTGTACGGAATCACTGTGCCTCAGTACGGCGCGCTTGGAGTGAGAGGGACGGCTATTAGCTCAACCGCATTGATCCAAGT
>CAIWVL010000182.1 GCA_903916085.1 uncultured Spartobacteria bacterium | reverse complement strand
CGCCCTACGCGCCCAATCGGCCGCAACGTCCCAAAATTAAAACCGCCCCAGTCAAGATCGGCGACAACGTTTGGATTGGACTAAACGCGGTCATCCTCAAGGGCGTGACGATTGGAGATAACGCCGTGATCGCGGCGGGTGCAGTAGTCACGCGTTCAGTTCCAGCCAACACCATTGTGGCAGGCAATCCGGCGGTAGTCGTGAAAGAACTAACTTGATAGATTTCGGGCTCCGCAAAGAGCCCGCTTTCAGCCAATCTTATCTAAATTTGGTTTCCCCCCTTAAGATCCGTATGCAGAAGAAAAAAATCATCGTGATGGGCTTCATGGCCGGGTGTCCGATCGCTGGCGTAGTGTGGCAGCATGTACACTACATCGTGGGTCTGCAACGTCTTGGCCATGAGGTCTATTACATCGAAGACTCAGCCCGCTTGCCGTACGATCCCGTCGCCTATGAGGTGAACGAAAGCTATCGTTACGCTGCGAAGATTTTGGATCAACTAGCCCGAGAATTTGGCTTCGAGGGGCATTGGGCCTACTGCGCGCGTTACCTGAAGACGCCCGAATGTGCAGGCATGTCGCTTGAGCGTGTACGCGAACTGTACAAAGAAGCAGACGCCATTCTAAACGTGTGCGGCGCGCAGGAAATGAACGAAGACCTGCTCAAAAGCGATCGCATGATCTATGTCGAGAGCGATCCTGGCGTGGAGCAGATGAAGATTGATAATTCCGGAGGCAAAGTGCCCGATTATCTTAAGCAGCATCACGCCCTCTTCACCTTTGGCGAGCTCGTCGGCACCGCAGACTTCGCAGTCCCCACCCACGGCGTGCGCTGGCTTCCCACGCGCCAACCTGTGGTTACCGACTTCTGGCACACTGACGCACCGCCCCGTCCCGATGCCAGATTCACCTCCGTCGCTAACTGGAACACCAGCGGACGTAAAGACGTGGTCTGGCGCAAGAGCACCTATTTGTGGAGCAAATCCCTCGAGTTCCTCAAGTTCGTGGAGGCTCCCGTACGCTCGGGCGAAGCCTTCGAACTCGCCACCGAAATCAAGGACGAACACGCCCTGCACCGTTTCCAGACCAACAACTGGCAGTTCACGGATCCCAACCCGATTTCCATCAATTGGCATCAGTACTGCGATTATCTGCGCGGTTCCAAGGGTGAATTCACCGTGGCCAAGGATCAGTATGTGCGACTGCACACTGGTTGGTTCAGCGATCGCACCGCCTGTTACTTGGCCTGCGGACGCCCTGCCATTACCCAGGAAACCCAGTTCACAAAACTCTACGGCAACGGCAAAGGACTGCTGGCCTTCCAGACGCTGGACGACATCGCCGAGGCCGTGCGCTCCATCAATTTGGATTACGCAGCACATTGCAAAGCCGCCTATGAGATTGCGTCTGAAGTGTTTGAAGCTACTAAGGTACTGGCTTCTCTGTTAGACCGCGCTGGCATCTAAGTGAACCACTGAACAGATTCATTCCCATGCGCCCCAAACGTTTACTCCTCACTATCGTCTTGGTGGCCTTGTCTGTGGCGCTCTGGTATCTCGGCAAATCCGAAACGCCTAAGCCCATTGCACGCCCTCCGGAACCGACTAGTGGAGAAGCGATTGTGGATGCTGCGCCCGCAAAGGCACTGGACCCAAAACCCGCCGCGCCCGTTGCACCTCAGAAGCCAGAGGAGCCCGCTCCCAAATCGGCGGATCTGGCAACTTGGGAACTCAAAATCGACGATGCGCTGCGTTCCAACGCCGAAACCTCAGCCATCGCGCAGGTCCTCCTCCAGCAGGTCCCTTCCATGCCTGCGGAAGGCCAGTTTGCGAGCGCTCGGCACATCGTCAACCTTATGCCGGACAAGGACTACCTCTCGGTGCTCCCCTACGTGCGGAACACGCGTTTGGATCCCGGTTTTCAGGAAGTCATCGTCGCCGAAAGCCTCAACCGACCAGACTCCGTAAAGCTGCCACTGCTCCTCGCTGCTGCCCAAACCCCGCAACATCCCATGGCGCAGCTCGCCAAATCCACCCTCGGGTTCCTGCTAGACTCCAATTTCGGTGAAGACTGGGCGAAATGGGAAGCCGCCATCAAAGAGGCGCTGGCCAAGCAGTCGGGAGGCTAACGCACCATGCAGGCCGAAAACGCACTGCACCACCTCGCAACTCAAGCCCAGCAGTTTCTCACCGCTGGAAAGTACAGGGAAGGCGTGGCCGCCTACTCCCAACTACTGGCTAAGGATCCAAACAACGCTCAGCTTCTTTCAGAGATAGGGCTTATGGCCTGTTTACTAGGGGACTTTGAGGGCGGACGCGCCTTGTTCCAGCAAGCGGTACAAGCGGTGCCACACCACATCACGGCTCAACGCCGCCTTGCCGCTGTCCTTCTCGTAAAAGGCAACCTACGCACCGCCCTCGCCCAAGCGCAAAAAGCGGCGCTACCCGAAACGGAAGATTCGGCTTTGTGCGAGATTTTCGCCCAAATTCACACAGCACTCGGCCAGCCTGAACAAGCTGCTGCGTTTCGTGCAAAAGTCGCAAACCTCGAACCTCCTTCGGTGCTCAAAGCAGAGGCGCTGCTCGCCGATGGCCGCGCTATGGAGGCGATTGACCTCCTCGTACGCGCTCTGGGAACTCCGGACTCACAGACTCTTGGAAATTGGACACGCCGAGGCCTGCTCGTTCAGGGCACCTGCTTACGCGCAACCGGCGCGTTCGAGGAGGCATGCGCCGCTTTTCGCCTAGCAATCGGGTTAAATCCCGCTTCGGAGACGGGATTTGTCCAACTCGGCACGACCCTCGCACTGATCCCGCGCGCCGCAGAAGCCGTGGCCTGCCTGCGGGCAGCTGTGCAACTCAACCCCAAAAATGCGGACGCACTGAGTCGTCTCGGAGTCGAACTACTCCGTTTGGACCGCACTGACGAGGGTGTCGCTGCCCTCGATGCCGCCCTCCGTCTCCGGCCGGACAGTGCCGCGCTCCACGGTTTTCTCGCTGCTGGCCTTCTCCAGTCCGGCCGTCAGGACGAAGCTGTCTCCACATTACGCCGCGCCGTCGCCCTCCAACCTGGGGACGCCGCGCTACACAGCCAGTTACTAGCGGCGCTCAACTACATTCCCACGCCCGATCGGGCAACACGTTTTGCTGATTTCCAGAGCTTTGCAACGCGTTTCGAACAACTGCATCCTGTCACCACTCGCCGTACGCCCATCTCGTCCACGGCCGGTCGCCGAATCCGCATCGGGTATGTTTCAGGCGACTTTCGGAACCACTCCGTCGCCTTCTTTGTCGAACCCCTCCTGCGACACCACGACCGCTCACATTTCGAGGTGTTTTGTTACATGACTCGCCCCCAAACGGATGCAGTCACCGAACGCCTCCGCAGCCTCGCCGATCACTGGCGCCCCGTGGCACACTTGCATTCGGAGGCGCTCGCCGACCTGGTTCGCACCGACTCCATTGACGTCTTGGTCGATCTCGCTAGCCACACCGCAGAGAACCGACTGCTCGCTTTCGTACGCCAACCCGCTCCTGTTCAGGTCACCATGATCGGCCTCATGCAGACCACGGGGCTCAAATCCATCGGCTACCGAATCACCGACTCGCTCTTGGATCCGCCCGGCGAAACGGAGCGCTTCAATTCAGAACGGCTCGTGCGTCTGGAAAGTGGGCCACTCGTATTCGCGCCCCCCTGCGATGCGCCCGAACCAGGCCCCCTGCGAGCCTTAAGCGGCGCGCCCCTCACACTCGCCTGCACAAACGACTTGGAAAAAGTCACACCACACGTCCGGGCCCTGTGGGCGCGCGTGATGCACGAACTACCTGAAGCGCGCCTGCTCTTTTTTGGCCGTCCCGGCAACCGATTTGTCGCAGAAATGGGCGCACTGGGCATTCCCTCGGAACGCTTTATAGAAGAACGCCGTAAACCCTTGGCGGTCTTCCTAGAGACCCACCAGCGCATTGATCTCGCGTTGGATCCATTCCCCTACAACGGCCTGACGGTCACTCTGTTATCCGCTTGGATGGGCGTGCCCTGCGTCACCTGGGAAGGTGCAACGCCTCCCGCTCGGGCAGCAGCTAGTTTGCTACGCCGCCTCGGATTCCCGGAATTCGTCGCCGACTCGCCCGACGCCTACGTGGGCGCGGTCCTCGATCAAGTACGAAACCTCCCAAAACTCGCAACCATTCGCTCCGAGCTGCGGACTCGTGTCCGCGACCGGCTATGCGACGGTGCCAAGTTTGTAACGGAGCTAGAGCAGGCTTTTCGTCAAATGCTGAACGGTTCCCTCGCCTAAGCCAGTCATGCCCCTTGTTGACTTACCTCATTTGCTAGGCGCATTTGTCGCTGCATTCCTTGCTGGTGCAATCAATTCCGTTGCGGGAGGAGGCACTATGATTTCCTTCCCAGTTCTCGTCGCGCTGGGGCTCCCACCAATGATCGCGAATGCGACAAACACAGTCGGCATTTGGCCCGGCGCACTAGGCAGTATCTGGGGTTTCCGCAAAGAGTTGATGGGCTTAAACAAGCGAATGTTTTGGCTGCTTGTCCCTGCCCTAGTAGGTGGCCTACTCGGCGCCCTACTCCTACGCGCCACCCCGGCTAGCACGTTTGAGAAGGTCGTGCCGTGGCTCGTATTATTCGCCACCCTGCTGTTCGGAATCCAGGCGCGGGTACAGAAACGCCTCGGCTTAGCCGATGCCCCCAAACGCGCAAGCGGACCTTGGCTGGCAGCGGCTATGGGACTGCAACTTGGCGTGGCAATCTACGGGGGCTATTTCGGAGCGGGCATGAGCATTATG
>CAIWVL010000181.1 GCA_903916085.1 uncultured Spartobacteria bacterium | reverse complement strand
GTGATCAGGCGGAGCGCGATGAGCACGTGGAGTCCCGCCTCGCCCTCTGAAACAAAGGCGCAAGCCGCGGTGCCAAGCGTAAACAGAGTGAAGGCAATAGCCATCACCCGCACTTTGCCGAGGCGATCGCCTAAGGGGCCATACACCAGTTGGCAAAGTCCATAAGGCAGGGCGTAGGCCGAAACGGCTAGAGACGCTCTTGTAAGCGGGACATTGAAGTCCGTGGCCACTGTTTTCAGCAGTGGATCAATCACTCGGGCGTCCGAGGCAACCATGAAGGCGGCCGCACCCAGCAAAAGTAATGAAACGCGCCGGTCAGGGGCTGGGGCAGGGGAGTGCGGGGTGTCCAAAAAAAGGCTCCTTTATTAGGCTGACAAATGCTTCAGAATCGGTGCTTTGAAATTCCCGCCTGAGACCGGCTTTTAGTAGGCCGAAGGGGGGAATTTTCAAGCTTAATCCCTGTAGCACCCGTGCCCGTCGAACGCGTTCGTCCTTTTTCTCTCTTTTTCTAATGGAGCGGCGTGTCGTTCAGGGGCGGGAACTGGTTGTAGTGCATCCAAGTGCCCATACATTGCATCATCCTGATTAGATCATCTAAGGTGCCGGGCTTCATTAAAAACGCATTTGCCCCCAGATCGAAGGCCTGCTTGATGTCTTCCTCGCGAATCGAGGCACTCGTCACGTAAATGGTGAGTCGCCGTAAGCCTGGTTGGGAGCGCACCCACCGGATGACCTCGAACCCATTTTTGCGAGGCATGTTCAAATCCAGAAGCAAGACAGTCGCTTGCGGAAATTCCTTTCTGTCGCCGTATGGAACTTCGCCCTTAAGGTAGGCGATGGCTGCCTCTCCGTTGTGCACTTCCCGAAGCGGGTTCACAA
This sequence comes from uncultured Spartobacteria bacterium, assembly GCA_903916085.1. GTDB lineage: Bacteria > Verrucomicrobiota > Verrucomicrobiia > Chthoniobacterales > Chthoniobacteraceae > Chth-196. Next base: position 2,408 of record CAIWVL010000181.1, on the reverse strand, counting down.
GTCCCGCTTTGGTAAGCGCGATGCGTGTCAAAAGAATGTCATTCTCGCTGTCATCCGCCAAAAGGATGAGCTTTGCCTCGTTCATGGATTGAAAATGGTCCGAGTGGTGATGAAAAAAATTGCCGATTTCACGGTGCTTTCTTTAACGCAAACCAGAACCGGCAGCCGTTGCCTAAGCTGGACTCTACTCCTACCCTGCCTCCCATACGCTCCACCCCCTTTTGCACAATCGCCAGTCCGATTCCCGTGCCCGCAAATTTCTCCCCGTCCAATCGGGTGAAGGGGCGAAACACCTGGCTCTGATGCTCGGGTGCTATGCCGATCCCGTTGTCCTCAACCCAACACCGAATAAACTCTCCCTGCGACTCTGCTCTGAGGCGAACCTTGCACCGAACCCCGGGGATGGTGAATTTGAGGGCGTTGCTGACGAGGTTGAATAACACTTGGCTCAGGGTCACTTCGTGGGCCAACACAAAAGGCCACGGACCGACGCTTTCCACGCACGCGTTCGATTCCTGAATTTCCCTCTGCGAACGGCTCAAAATGCCCTGCACCACCGCTTCCAAGCTCACGACGGACAATTCCACGCGCTGTTGGCTAAGTCGGCTAAAGGCCAGTAGATCCCCCAGGAGTAAGTCCATAAACTGGGCCGACCTACTAATGCGCTCTGCGTAGCTTTTGGACGTCTCGCTCAGGGTTGCGCCCGCCTCCTCGACGAGTAAGGCCGCAAACCCCTGCATGGCCCTCAGTGGCGCTCTTAAATCGTGCGCAATCGTATAGACAAAGGCTTCCAACTGACTGTTGGTCGTGCTCAGTTCTTGGGTGCGTTCATGGACTTGTCCTTCAAGTTGGCCTGTAAGACTCGTTAACTGCACTCTGGCCTCTCGGAGGGCTTGCTCCGTCTGTTTGCGCTCGCAGATTTCCTTTTGCAGCAAGGCGTTCAGGCGGTGGGCAGCCTCTACAAGCTCATGCTGACGCAGTGAGCCGAGCATTAAGGCCTCGTTGATGGCTAGGGTTTTTTCGTGGAAATGCCCACTCTCAGTCACCTGCATCATGACTCCAACCGTCCTCTCTTTGCGCCGTATGGGCCACATCAGATAAGACCAAAACAAGGGTGCTTCATCGGAGCTGTGTTCTTTGGTGTGGCTTTCAGGCGCGCCAGAACGGTACACCCGCTCCAGGGAGGCGGGGCACGCGTCCTTTTCAGGCAGGAACGCATTAAGGGGTTTTCCTATCACTTCCTCAGCGTTCGAGCCCAATAATTGGTAAAAAGCCGGGTTGGCATACACAAGGATCTGGCTTTCCCCGCTCACTGCAGCCATGGGATGAGGCGCGCCCTCCGTCACGGGCTGACACAGCCGGATGGAATCATGCAGCCAGACTTCGTCCTCGGATACAAATGTGTGGCTCATGAGATTGGTGCCTATTTCGTTTCGCTTCGACCACTCGTTTCGGGGCCACCTTCCTTCCTCTGCCGGATTTGCTCGGGTAGCCCTGTGCTCAGGCGACTGTAATCCGTCTGACGCGGGTTTATAATAACTAAACCTTTTTCTGTAATAATGTATTCGCGAATGTCTTTGCTGTGATTTCCTCCGCGCATTTTAATGATAATTAATACCTTTCTAAGTTGCCCGTCGATTTCAACGTAACGCATGCGGATGATGTCGTCCGTCAGAAAAGAAATTGCGTAGTGACTGAACTGAAGTGAGTCGAATGTATCTTCGACTTCTACAGTGCTCAAAACCGTCACACCCGCACCTGTAAGCGCTCCGATCATCCGGTAGAGCGATTCGCGAAAGTCCGCTCGGAAGCCGGGCGATAGAGCCATCTCAAAACCCACCAGGGAATCAATCACGAGCCGTTTCGCGCCAATTCGATCGATGGCGTCCAAGATCTCCTGCATTGTCTCATCCACAGAAAGATCAAGTGGACGAAGGTATAATGTAATCAGTTTATTTTCGGTGTGCGCAACGTCAAGATTTAGTCCGAAGGTACCCGCTCTTTGGGTGTATCCCTCAGGTCGCTCCTCAAAGATGGCCATGATTCCCGGTTCCCCTCCGCGCAGACCTTCTGCGATGAACTGCGTGGCTAAAGCAGATTTGCCCGTTCCTGAGGGGCCTGCCACAAGGAGGCTGTCTCCTTCCAGGATGCCGCCCCCCATCATCTTATCTAACTCAAGAATACCTGTAGAAAGTCGCCGACGTTCGGGGGCCTTTGACATTAAACCGCCTAAACCCATCGTCCGGGAGAAGGCTTCTACTCCATTATTAGTGATCCGGAATGTATGTAAACCTGGCACGGAATACTGACCTCGCGTCTTTATCACTTGGAGTTTTCGTACCACAGAGTTTCGCTCGGCGATTTGCGATAGCCACAAAATGCCATCAGCAACACTAAATAGAGGGTTG
>CAIWVL010000180.1 GCA_903916085.1 uncultured Spartobacteria bacterium | reverse complement strand
GTGGCGGCTGCCGGTGACGGGGTGGACGGTTGGGTTGCGCGTAGGTTGAATCAGCGCACGCAGTTGGGGGCGGTTTTGGATCCCATTGCAGACAAGGGACTGTTGTTGGCGGGAATTTTAACTCTCAGCTTATCGCATTGGTCGTGCGCCCTGCCGGTTTGGTTTGGGGTGTTGGTTGTGGCGCGGGACGTGGCGGTGTTTGTTGGCGTTTGCGCGGTTGCTTTATTGCTTGGAAAGGTGAGTGTGCGGCCGAGTTGGTCGGGGAAGGCGGCGACAGCGCTACAGATGATTAGCCTTGTGGTGGTGATGTTGGAGCCTCCGAAGTTGCTGGCGGTCGTTTACCCCGAGGTTTTGCGAATTTTACATAAGCCATTGCTGGTGATTGATTTAATTGTGATGTTGACCGCTGTTTTGACGCTCTGGTCTGGATTTGGATACATCGCTGATGGGATTGCGCAGGCGCATGAATGCGGGCACGGCGAGCCAGATGGAGCAGGGGATAAGACGGGCGTGCTTTCGGGGGAAGAAGCTGTGGATCGCAAATAGGACGCGCACAACTAGCGGGACGGTGCTAAGGTGAAGAGATCATGCGCACGGTAGCTATCGTTGGTCGCCCTAATGTGGGAAAATCTGCTCTTTTTAATCGTTTGGCGGGAAAGAAAATCTCAATTGTGCATGACATGCCCGGTGTCACGCGGGATCGAATTGTCGCTGTTTGTAACCAAGGCAAGTCGCCGTTTCAACTGGTTGATACGGGGGGAATTGGAGCTGGGGTGGATGTCGAGTTTTCTTCGCAGGTGGCAGCGGAGGTGGACATTGCGCTTGAGGCAAGCGACCTGATTTTGTTTGTCGTCGATGCGCAAGCTGGGCTGACCCCGGTTGACGCTGAAATTGCGCGCCGTTTGCGCCGGGTCTCAAAGCCCCTTCTGTTGGTGGTGAATAAGATGGATCATCCCAACCATCAGGGGCTTAGTGGCGAATTTAGTCAGCTCGGATTTAGTCCTCTTTTCCCGGTTAGCGCTGAGCATGGCATTGGGTTTGACCAGCTTTTGGATCGTGTAGGTTCCCTGCTGCCTGCGCCGGATCGTGCTGAAGAGGAGGCGCGCCTCGCCAAGCCTTTGAAAATTGCATTGGTGGGACGCCCCAATGTCGGCAAGTCTTCACTCACCAATGCGATTCTTCAGGATGACCGCACTCTCGTTTCTCCTATTTCCGGAACAACCAGGGATGCCATTGACATCCCGTATAAGCGGGGCGCTCAGGATTACGTCCTGATTGATACCGCCGGTATTCGTCCGAAAACAAAGCGGTCGGACTCGGTTGAAATTTTCTCAGTGATGCGCTCGGAATCTAGTGTGAAGCGCGCAGACCTTTGTTGCCTTGTGCTTGATGCCTCTCAGGGCGTGAGTAGTCAGGACAAGCGGATTGCCGGAATGATTCGCGATGAAGGCAAGCCGTGTGTGGTTGTGCTCAATAAGGTGGACTTGATCGCGGAAAAAACGGGGAACAAGGAGGATTTAAGGGAGGTAATTCAAGGCATTCGCGATGACTTGTCTTTTTTACCGTACGCTCCACTGGTGCTGCTATCGGCGAAGACGGGCGAAGATCTGGACCGTCTTTTCAAGCGGATTGAGAATGTGAGGGAAGCCTCCCGGCGGAGGATTGGTACGGGGATTTTGAATCGGCTTTTGACAACGGCGATGACCAATCATCCGCCTGCTCTGAAGAGTGGTCGGAGGTTCAAGATTCTCTATTCAACGCAGCCTGAGCCTCGCGGTAGCTCGCCCATTCCCCTCCCTGAGGTGGTTTTGTTTTGCAACGACAAGAGCCTGCTGGATGACACCTACAAACGTTTCTTGGAATCGCGTATTCGGCAAGTCGAGCCTTGGGAAGGGTTGCCCATGGATTTGCATTTGCGCCAACGGGAGGCTCGGGGAACTGCGCGCGCGAAGGGCGGATCGAAGAGCGGCGGAAAAAGGGGGCCGACGCGTGCGGCGGGATCGTCTGCGGTGATGCGGCGGGTGAAGGGGGTGCCTCGCAGGATTCAGACTCCCGTGACGGAAGATTGAGGTGGCGTTTGAGCGAAAAAATGTGGTCTGAGTTGCGATGAATGCGCTCAGAGCGTTTGTTGGGGGCCTTTTTTAGACATGATCGACGCTATTATTTTCGACATCGGTAACGTACTTCTGCGTTTCGATTTTTCTTGGACCATTCGGCGGATCGCGCCGTTTTGCAGCGTGGCACCCTCTGAAATCCACGGCCTTCTAGAGCCTTGGAAGAACCAGCTTGAGAGCGGGAGGATCTGCGGTGAGGCGTTTCTGAAGGAGGCCGCTGCGGTGGTGGGCTATCGTGGCGAAATGACCGAGTTACGATTGGCTTGGCAGGAGATTTTCGCGCCGATTGAGGCGACACATCGCTTGGTAGAACGGTGGCATGGGAAGCGCCCGCTTTATCTGCTTTCCAACACAAATGATTTGCATGCGGAGTATTTCTTGAACCAATACTCAGTGTTCGGTTTGTTCGAAAACGCGGTTTATTCTCATGAGGTTGGGTTGATGAAACCCGATGCGGCCATTTATGCACACACGCTTGAGAAGTTTAGGCTAGAGGCGGGGCGTACATTGTTTATTGATGATTTGGCCCCTAATGTGGAATCTGCGCGGGCAAGTGGATTAGTCGTGCATCACTATCATGAACAACGGCACGAGGCGTTGCTTGAGCAAGCGGGAGGTCTGGGGCTTATGTAGCCACGGAGCTCAGCACCCTCACACACAATCCGAGGCGACTGGGTTACGGATGGTTTTTGCACTCCTGCCGGAGCGCAATCCGTGGGGTATGGTATTCCGGTGGTTCCAGTCGTTCCGCTCCTATCACCTCCAGCTGGTCTGTTTCGAAGCCACCGGCTCGGTTGCCGACTTGAATCTTACGGCAATCCAAACAGTCTCACCGTAATGGGCACTAGGCGTACGGCCTATCAATGATTTTAAAAGGTTCAATCGTTGTGTATCCCATTGAGATCCTAGCTCAGAGGATCGTTCGGCCGTCGATTCCCCCCAGCGCGAAGCATTCCTGAAGGCTGGCGATTGACATTCAAAACCAACGTCGTCAAACAACTGAATTGATGGCATTTTCCAGAAGCATCAACCTCTCAAAGCATCCTCTAAAGCGTGGTTTGAGGAATGGTTCCTCCGTCTGCCTAAGGTTGGTTGTCCAAACCTCCCTTTTCCTGTTTGTTGGGGTCTTTTGGACCGCTGCTACCTCTGCCACTTCAATTTATAATTTATCCGCGTTTTTTACTCGCGAACTTGAAGTAAATGCAGCAATCTAATCCTCGGAGTCCTTCATAGTGATTGAACGGCCGAGTTCCGGGGATAATCAATCGTACCGCCTCCCCTATACTGTAAAAATGTCAGGCAATCTGCCGAAAGGCATACTTCTTCATCAGAAGAGAAAAGAATTTTGGAATCTTCCCGGCTTTGAGGGAACTCCGAGTGAAGCTTGGACTTTTACCGTGAGCTTGCAGGCGACTATGGCCGATGGCCTTACCACGGAGGAAAAGCCCTTCACTTTTATAGTTAAGAATCCAAGTCAGAAAACCTGCACCCCTAACTTTTACAACGAAGGGGAGCTGATTAAAAATGAGCCTGTGGCCAATGCCGGGATATTTCTCACCAGCGAACACCAGGTCGTTCGCGGGGCAACAACCTTAGTTACGGAAGGGATACCTACGATCCCTTCCAAGTTGAATTCGAAAAAAATCACCGCTGGTGAATTGCGCATTTTACCCTCAGGAACTAAGTAGGGTAGGGAAGC
>CAIWVL010000179.1 GCA_903916085.1 uncultured Spartobacteria bacterium | reverse complement strand
AGCAGCTTGAGCCACTTCCCAGATCTTGCGAGCGCGCCCAATGCCATTGACGTTCGGCGTCCCGTCATGCTCGCGGAAGCCGCAGCGCAGTCCGTCTTCTAGGGGATGATCCACGTGCCGGTGATAGAGGAAGGATTCAATGTCGGGGAGTGCCTGAATTTTTTTCCAAGCGAAGGCGTAAGCTGCCGCCTGAGCGAACTCCCCTTCAGCCTTGTCTGAACAGTGAAATCCCTGCTCAGTCAGGGCAATTCGCCGAGTGCGTCCCTCGAACAGAAAGTTGGGCTGGCGCAGAAATGCCGGCAAAACCTCCAAATTATGAAAAGTCAGGCGCGGCGCGTCAAAACGCAGGGGAGCGGTTCGGTCATTCCAGAACCGAGGTTCAAAGAGATTTTCTGGGTAGGGATGAAAGGCGAGATTCCATGGAAAATCGCCTCCAGCCTGTGCGATGGCGCTTATGCCATCTAGGGCCTCAACGGCGGAGAATCCTTTTAAGGAATCTTCCGATGCCGACATGGTCCAGTGATGTTCGAGGGAAACGTAGAGTGGAAAATCGGCGTGAATACTGCGCGTTACAAGGTCTGCGATGCGGAGGGCGGCGGTGTATTCGCCGATGACCAGTTCGGGCTCCACTAACCCGAGGTGATACCAGGACCAGTGGGATTGCATTTCATTGCCAATAACCAACCCGGCGAGATGCCCGAACGCAGCATCCTCCCGAGTATAACGCTCCACCAGCCAGTGGAGGATGGCCCGGTAGTAAAAAACGCCCTCAGCCGTAGCGGTATTAAAGGCGCTGGGGCCTATGGGCACGACACTAGGGTCACTCAGGGGATGCACTAGAGGGGAACTCCGGGGTGTCGTGCGCGAAACGTTGTTCAGAAGAATCCCCGTCACACGTTGCGAAGCACGGTGCGCAGCAATCAAAGTGGAGTCCAAACTTTTAACAGCGCCCTCGCGTAGCCCGATCCTGCGCCCCTCGTACTCGAAACTCATTTTGGGCGCGGTACTTTCCAAATCCAAAAGGGCGTTAATGCTGATGTTCTGATTGAGCTGCTGCATCCCGAGCGCGAGGCCATCGGCGGGATCAAGCAAGCAGGCGATGCCCTTTTTGGAAGCATTCAGCCCGAGGGAACCCGTACGCCGGGGGAGTGCATGGAAGTCAGTCACGTACTGCGCAGATTCCAGAGATGTGCCGGCGTTGGAAACGAGTTGGTATTTTAAGAAAAGACGGTCTTCTCCGTTTTCAAAACGAGGCAGCGCAACGCTTCCTGCTGACGCACTGCCCGTCCATACGATACGCCCGAGGACGGGATTGGCTACGTCCTGGGCCTGCGGCGTACCGGCTGTGCTTTGAATGGGGAGTGCACGAAGGGAAAGCTGTCCCTCCAATGGAGCGCTCCACTCAAAATGCACCTGCTCTGGCGTAATCGCAACGCGCAGAGCGGGTCTAGCAGCAAGAGCACTCACGCTCAGAATCAGAACGAGAAAGAGCGGCGACACTGAGAAAATGCACCAGCGGCTAGGAAAGATTTTCATTTGGAGGGATGGGGCATGCCTGAAGTCTGAATGCACTGAGGTGGACACTGAAGGGAAGAACCGTAGGTAGAAAAACGGGGGCATGCCTCTTTGAGATACATTAAGGTGGTTCCCGAGCATCCTCTTAGGCCAAAGCCCGCGGGCGATTCGTGGTAAACCCTAGTGCGCCCCCTTCCCACTCTCTCATTTCATCCCGCCCCCAGCAAAAGCGTTCCCTCCATGAAAATCCTCCCAACCATTCTACTCGTTCTAGGCTCCGCTCTCGGTTCCACAGCCGCTTCCGCACTCGCGGGTGGAATCCATGTGCTGCTCCCCGCCGCGAACACTCCTGAGGCCACCACCCTGGCGGGTGAAATCGCGCCGCTCCTGACCCAAAACGGTGCCACCATCGAAAAAGTCGACGGCTTTCCGACTGAAGCACAGCTAGCGAAGACAGATGTCGTCGTCCTTGCGGGAACAGATTTGAAGCCGTTTGGAGAAGCAGCCCGGGGTGCGCTCGAAAAATTCGCGCAGCGCGGCGGTGGTATTGTGGCGCTTGGGAGTGCGCTTACTAGTGGGGAATGGATGAAAGGACTGGTTGGCGGGGCATGGACACCGCAGAGCCGGAAGTTCTCCAACAACCTGATGCTGTTCACCCTAACGGACGTGCATCCAGTTACCAAAAACGCCTCCGCTTTCGACCTCGGGGACGAGACTTGGTATGACCTCAACACCGATGCCTCCATCAAAGTACTGGCCTCGGCGTTTTCGCCTAAGGTGACAGCCAAGCGCATCGACCCGCGTTCCCCCGAAAAGCTCGACCGCGCGAACGTGTACGATCTTCAACCTCAGATGTGGGCGTATGAGGCACCCGACAAGCATCGCGCCTTTGTGCTCATGCAGGAGAAAAGCAGTGCGCTCCAACACCCCAGTGTGCGTAGCTTTTTACTAAGAGCAATCGCCTGGGCGGCACGTCAGGAAAACACGGACGCATTCTGCTCCAAGGCCGACCTCGCACAAATGCGCTATCCTAAGGGAGGCCCGCGCACGGCAGCGGACACGGTGAAGTCGTTTGAAATGTTTCCCGGCTTCAAGGCTTCTGTAGTGGCGAGCGAACCGCTCATCAACAAACCCATCGCCATGCAGTGGGATGGCAGCGGTCGCCTCTGGGTCGCTGAGACGCCCGAGTATCCTAATGGCCGGCGTCCCTCGGTGGCCGAGGATTGGAAAGAAACGGGCGTACTCAAGCGCGATAATTACGAACGACCAGCAACCGATCGCATCAGCATTTTGAGCGAGCCGGATGCGAACGGTCAGTTCACCAAGAAGACCGTTTTCTTTGAAGGACTGGAGCTCGTGACAGGCTTCTGTTTGTACAAGGACGGCGTGATCGCCGTGGGACAACCCGACATCGTCTACATTCATGGCGAAGGCGCGAACCAGAAGGTGGAACGGCTCTTCACTGGATTTTCGCCAGGAGACACACACTTTGTCGCCAACCACTTGATTGTCTCGCCCGACGGCTGGATCTACGCCAACACCGGCAGCGGCCCAAAAGTGGAGTCGGTCGTCAACCCAGAGGTAAAGGCACAAATCAGCTCGGGACTGTTCCGATTCAAGCCGGATGGTTCGGCGATTGAGCAAGTTTCCTCCAAAGGCGGCAATGGCTTTGGGGCCGACCTCACGAGCGATGGGGAATTGTTCTTCAATCAGGCCACAAGCGGCAATCCTATCCAGCACGTGATGCTGCCGGAATGGGTGCTGGCCAAAGGCACTTCCAAAGACTTAAAAGCCGGCGCCCAGAGTGTGATCGAAGGCCGTAAGGTGGTGCGTCCCGACATGCCCGACCGAGCGCCCTTCATGCAGATTGACGTGGTCGGCGGCTACAGTTCTTCCTGCGCCAGCACCGTGAACGAAGGCGGCGCCTGGCCAGCAGAATGGAATCAGGGCGCGTTCTGCACCGAGCCGATCCTCGACATCATTCACCACGAAAAGCTGGTTCCAACTGGAGCAACCTTCAAGGGTGACATGACCCATCCTGACGCCGAATTTCTACGCGCTAAAGACTTCTGGTTCTTCCCCGTGGACGTCCAATTCGGTCCGGACGGAGCCATGTACGTCCTCGATTTTTACAATCCGATCGTTGCCCATAGTGACACACGCGGTCCCCTGCACAGCCGCTCGGGCGCCTCTGTGCGTCCCGACCGCGAACATTATTTTGGGCGTATTTATCGCATTCAACACGACGCAGCCACCCGCCTGACGACGCCGGATTTGGCGAAAGCCGACGCCGCCGCACTCGTGGCCGCTTTCCGTCACCCAAATCGACTCACTCGGTTCACCGCTCAGCGCCTACTCATGGATCGCGCTGACGTTGCCTCCGTTCTTCCCGAACTCACAGCGATGGCTGGAAACGAGGCATTCGCCCCGGCGCGAATTCTTGCGCTGTGGTCCCTCGAGCGGCTTGGAAAACTGACGCCCGCAACGCTTGAGGCGACACTTAAAAGCGAGGACGCCGGGGTGCGCAAATCGGCCCTCTTGGCCGTCGAAGAGCTT
>CAIWVL010000178.1 GCA_903916085.1 uncultured Spartobacteria bacterium | reverse complement strand
GGGAAACAGAGGTAGATAACGTCGGCGCGTTCATTCGGAACATCTGCAACGAATCCATTCGCCTCCGTGCAAGGAAGATAAAGAAGCCCTTCGAAGGCACCACCAGCGTCAGCCGCACCCGTATGTCCAGCCATCACATTCGTATCCACATACACGGGATACACAGGGTCCATCACAGCAATGCGGTTATTACTTCCCAAGATGTCCAAAATGTTCCCGCAATCGCACTTTGAGCCGTCGGACACAAAGATCTCGTCGTCTGCGACATCAATGCCGTGCGCTCGATAGTCATTCTCCGCAATAGCGTGGCGCAAAAAGTCGTAGCCCTGTTCAGGACCATAACCCCGGAAGGTTTCACGCGCGCCAAGTTCATCGACCGCAGCATGCATCGCGGAGCGAACAGCGAGAGGCAAAGGTTCGGTCACATCACCGATCCCACAGCGGATCAGACGCTTGGCAGAGTCAGAGTTAGAGTCGCAGAAGGCTTTGACGCGTCGTGCAATTTCGGGAAACAGATAACCTGCCCGGAGTTTGAGATAGTTTTCGTTTAGATAGGCCATAGGGGTAAAATTAAACTTTAACAATCCCGCTGCCTTGGTCGGTAAATGCGGGACGAGGAAAGATTCCCAGTTTAGGAAAACTCAGCATCAAGCAAACCTAAATCAAGACATACAGTGTCCATCTTTAATCAAGCCTTCGGAGCGTTCCAAACTCCTGCGGCAACCTGCTTCTGGATGTACTCCCGGACTGCTTCCTTCCACGGGCGTGGGGGTATTCTCCCAAGAGAGGCCAACTTCGTGGAATCCAGCACGCTATGAACAGGACGTTTCGCGACAAAGGCTTTGATAGATTCCATGGGAACCCCTCCTACACGAAACGTTTTAAGTGCCAGTCCATTCTCAGCAGCACAATCCAAGGCAAACTGTCCATATTCTCGCCAAGTACAAGCGCCCTCGTTCGCAAGATGTAAAGTTCCGCCGCCTGGAACACGCTCCAAAAAGGGAAGTAAAAGAGTTGCCGCATCCAGAGTATAAGTGGGAGAGGCCCATTTGTTGTCAACAGCATCCACTTTATCCTCCACGAGTGCACGAGCCACAACCTGGTCCACAAAACTAACCCGATCAGGACCGAACACCCACGACACGCGAACCACCCAGTGTCGAGGTCCCACAGCAAGCACCGCCTCTTCTCCAAGTCGCTTTGAAGCCCCGTACACACTGATAGGAACAGGAATGTCAGACTCCTTGTACGGCGTCGCTGAATTGCCATCAAAGACATAGTCAGTGCTAATGTGAAGGCACCTCGCCCCTTTCTGCTCACACAAGAGCGCAACATCATTTGCGGCTTCACCATTCACCTTGAAGGCTTCTTCCTGATGGGTCTCACAATAGTCGACGTTCGTTAAGGCAGCGCAATTAACAAGCGAATCGAATTCAATAGGTCCGAGAACCTGTTCCAGAAGATCTGGATCACCTAGGGATAACGTGCGGCGGTCGAAGGCTATAACATTCTCGCCTGTAGCACTCCAGTTACGCGCTAAAGCCGCCCCAAGTCTCCCCCCCGCCCCCAAAATAACAACGTTGCCCATACCTATAACACCACCGGAACTGATAGGGGTTCAGCAAGAGAAAAGTGTTCAATTTATGATTCTCCGCGCCTCCGCGTGAAACCTCCCCCTAAAAACAAGGACGCCCCGCACGGGGTTAGCCATGCGGGGCGGGGATACTGGC
>CAIWVL010000177.1 GCA_903916085.1 uncultured Spartobacteria bacterium | reverse complement strand
CTTCGAAATAAGTTTTTATAAAAGCTCCGCGTTCTCCGCATCTCCGCGTGATGTTGCCTTTTTTTAGGCGCTCTTACTGCGGTGCTAAAAAAAATCATTTCATTCCCCAAGAAAGTCCGCGTATGCGGGTACTCTCTTTCAGCAGCCCTCCTAAATTCCCCAGAACATGTTTGGCTCAAAAAACAAAAAAAAGACCGAGTGGGTTCAGACCGCAATGCAGCGGTATGAGAAGCCCTTGCTGCAATATTCCTATAGCATCGTGCGCGATCTGGAGCGAGCTCGGGACGTCGTTCAAGACACCTTCATGCGCCTGTACAAGCAGGAGCAGGAAGCCATCGAAGGACATCTTTCACAATGGCTTTTCACGGTTTGCCGCAACTGTTCCTTGAAAGTTCTCAGAAGTCAGGAACGTTACGTGCACGTCGAGTCCTCTGAGTTTGAAGGCCGCAGTTCTGACGAACCCTCGCCCTCCTTTGAGTTGGAGCGCAAAGAGCGGGTTGCTCGACTCATGGAACTCGTTCAGGAACTCACGCCAAACCAGCGGGAGGTCGTGCGCCTGCGGTTTCAAAACTTTCATTCGTATCAAGAAATCAGCGATATCACTGGACTGAGCGTTGGCAATGTCGGGTTCATTTTGAACGCCGCTATGCGCAGCCTTCGCGAAAGGATGGAGCGCGACGATCGCGAAGAAAAAATCATTTACCTCACCAAGACTGCTTGAGAACTCGCGGCGGGCCGAACTCCGCCAACCCTTACCCATTTATGGACCGCCGTATAAGCGACATCGACATTACAGACTACGTACTTAACGAGCTTGACCCTCGTGAAAGGCTCTATGTGGAGTCTATGATGCTTGGCTCCGACGAGTCCCGTGTTGACGCCATGACTCTCATGGAAGTCTCCCGTCTTTTGGAGGAGGGGCTCGAAGATGAACTGCTCTCAGCAGATCTTCAGCTAGATTCCGAACGCCGCGCTCAGATCTTTTTGCAGGCCCCCTCAGATGCTTGGCAGACGGTTTGGCGCGTCGCTTCTACCGCTGTGGCGCTAGCCGCCTGCGTTGCTTTCTCCGTCGCCGCTCCAGTCATCTCAAAACTCGCTTTTCGCGACACCGCTAAGTCTCAGTTGGCTCACCAGCAGCCTATGGTAGAGGACTTCTCCGATGTGGTGGATCCTGCCGCCTTTCCTGTGGCCCTGGTGGAGAGTGATGATTTGAATTCCCAAGCTACTGGCAGTGAGGAATTCCCCACGCACGTTTTGCTCCCCACGGGGGCTGTTAATTTTGGCGAAATGCCGATGCCTTACTTGGGCGGGGACGCCAATTAGTGGGGCGGTAGTTGGCGGATTGCGAATGGCTCTTGGTTAGTTCGGTTTGAGCCATCGCAGGCACCCCTGCCGGGGTGCGCTCGTATTTGTGTATTTGTTCCGGTGGTGTCGCTAGCGCTCAACCACCGGCTACCCGCTGTGAACCCTTCGGGTTCAAGGAGATTTGTCGAAGCACGGGTGGACGTTTGCGCGAGCAAACATGCAACTCAATCCGTAGAGTTCGGGGTCGTTTCGTGTTCAGCGCGACTTACTCGTTGTGCTGCCTAAGAATAGCTGATGCTCAGGAGCGAACCCGGAGGGTTCACAGCTGCCGGTGGTTGAGCGTAAGCGACACCACCGGAATTGATTTGTGCGAACCCGCGCACCCCGGAGGGGGTGCCAGCAACGGATCAAGGCGAATACAACCGAACTGGGCAGGCACTACCGTCCCGCCGCAAGCACCTCCACCAGTCCGTCAATCTGCGCGTGCGTGTGGTGTGCGTTCATGTTGAAGCGCAACCGGGCTTTCCCCCGCTTCACTGCAGGATAGATAATGGAGTCCACGTGGTATCCGTGCGAACCTAAAACGTGTGCGTAGGTCTCGCACTTCTCCTCGTCGCCGACCATTACAGGCACGATGCAGGTCTCCTTCGCGACGAGCGGCATTCCCAAGGCCTCAACCTTCTCCACAAAGTAACGCTGGTTATCCCACAGGCGCTTCCGGCGCTCCGGTTCATTTCGCACGATGTCTAAGGCCGTTGACACAGCAAACGCTTGGTCGGGAGGCACTGTTGACGTGAATCCGAATGCGCTGCTTGTGAACCGTAGCGTTTGCGAAATGTAGCTTTCTGTCGCGATGAATCCCCCAATAGCCCCGTACGCCTTGCTTAGCGTGCCCATAGAAATGAGCCGCGAGCTGTTGACCCCGAAGTGTTCTCCAATTCCAGCGCCGTTCTCACCCAGCACTCCCGTTCCGTGCGCATCATCGATGTAGACCGTCGCATCGAACTCGTCCGCGATGCTCAGTATCTCGGGTAGGGGCGCGATGTCGCCATCCATGCTAAATACGCCGTCGCTTACAATGATTTTTGTCGAAGCCGTGGAGGCCTTTAGCTTGCTGCGCAGATCCTCCATGTCGCAGTGCCGGTAGGTTGCCTTCGGAATGCCTGACAACGCAATTCCTTCACGAATGCTCGTATGATTCGATTCATCCGAGAAATAGGCGTACTTGTGGCGCTTACTGGGCCGGAAGCCGTACGCCCGGGGGAGCATTCCACTTTTGGGTAATGCCGAAAGCACCCCCAAGTTTGTCAAATACCCCGTGGCAAACAACATGGCGGACTCTTTACCCTTTAGGTCTGCGAGCTTCCGCTCCAAGTTGATGTAGACCTCCATGTCTCCCCCAAGAAGACGGCTCTCGCAATTTGCCACTCCAAACTTCTCGAGACCAAACTTGGCTGCGGCAATCATCCGAGAATCATGCGCCAGAGCCAGATAGTTATTCGAACTGAATGATACCATCTGTCGTCCCTCGCACTCAAAGGTGGGGGAGGGAAGCGACGCCACTTCAGGGATCGTGTGAAAGGCATGTTCCTGTGCCGCTATCCAATCTGTGACTTCTCGGATTTCTTGCATGGAGTGTTATTGAAAACTGAAAGTGAGGTAAAAAAGAGGACCAGCGCCATTTCTGACGCTGGTCAACTTACGAAACTACGCTAACGCCTAAGGCTAGCGGGACTCAATAGGTTTTACCACTTTTCCTACCGCAGGTCCTGTGTACTCGCTCAGCGGCCGGTACAAGCGGTTGTCCGCAAGCTGCTCCAATACGTGCGCGGTCCAGCCTGCCGTTCGCGAAATCGCAAAAATAGGCGTGAATAAATCAGTTGGGATACCTAGCGAATAATAAACGGTAGCCGAATAGAAATCGACGTTTGCATTAAGATGCTTCTTTTCACGCATCACCTCTGCAATCCGTTCACTCATGCGAATCCATTTCGGTTCGCCCAACTGCTCAGTCAGTTTCACCGCCATGTTGCGCAAATGCGGTGCCCGCGGATCCAGCACTTTGTAAACGCGGTGCCCGATGCCCATGATTTTTGCCTTTTTGGCAAACTGTTCTTCCAACCAGGAATCCACTCGCGCTTCAGAACCAATTTCCTGAAGCATGTGGATGACGCCTTCATTGGCCCCACCATGAAGCGGACCTTTGAGCGTCCCGATCGCAGAAGTCACCGCCGAGAACATGTCGCTCAAGGTGGCGACGGTGACGCGTGCGGAGAAGGTGCTCGCGTTCATGCCGTGATCGGCGTGGAGAACGTAGGCCAAGTCCAAGGTATCGGTGGCCTCCTTGGTAGGCACTTCGCCGTTGATCAGGTACAGGAAATGCGCAGCCTCACTCAGATCAGTTTTGATGGGTGGCAAATCCTTGCCCTGACGTAACCGGTGGAAATACGCCGCGATAATCCCGATCTTCGCCGTGATAACAACGGCGCGCTCGTAGTTAGCGTTCTCACCCGTTTCCTTGTCAAACAGACCCAGCATCGAAACGCCGGTGCGGATGACATCCATGGGTCCTGCCGTGGCTGGCACAGACTTCAGGAACGCAATGACTTCATCCGGCAACGATCGGGCTGCCCGCAACTTGCCCGTGAGCTTGTCGAGTTGCTCCTGGTTCGGCAATTCGCCATGCCAAAGCAGGTGAATCACTTCTTCAAAACTGACTTTGCCAGCCAATTCGTTAATGTCGTACCCAGCGTAAATCAGCTGTCCAATGTCCCCAAGGACGTCGGAAATGGCTGTTGAATTGGCTACGATTCCTTCCAGTCCTTTTGCTACAAGCGGCATAATTAGGGTGTGTGACTGAGGTGCGGATTTTTAGTGAGAATGAGTGGAAGCCTAGAGCTTGCCCCAACGGCGCAGCAATGTTTCTGCCATTACAGAAGGGGTTTCTGCAACAGCAATACCTGCTGCCTTCATCGCTGCAATCTTTCCTTCTGCAGTCCCTTTTCCACCAGAGACGATTGCGCCCGCGTGACCCATGCGGCGTCCGGGAGGCGCTGTGGTGCCTGCAATGAAACCAGCAATCGGCTTCTTGCAGTGCAGGCCCGCCCATTCCGCGGCTTCTTCTTCGGCAGAACCGCCGATTTCGCCGATCATGATAATCGCTTCGGTCTCGGGATCTTCGTTGAACATTCGGAGCACGTCCAAGTGCGAGGTGCCGTTGACGGGATCTCCGCCGATCCCTACGCAGGTCGACTGGCCGTAACCACGCGACGTCAGTTGCCATACTGCTTCGTAAGTGAGCGTGCCCGAACGGGAAACGACGCCCACGTTACCCTTCTTGTGGATGTAGCCGGGGGCAATCCCGATTCGGCAGCCGCCATGGGAATGTTCGCCTTCGCCGGGTGTCACAAGCCCAGGGCAGTTCGGCCCAATGAGTCGGGTCTTGCCGCCACCGATTTTGTACTTCACCCGAATCATGTCGTTGATCGGAATGCCTTCTGTGATCGCAACAACGAGATCCAGTCCAGCGTCTGCGCATTCCAGAATAGCGTCGGCCGCGAAGGGAGGGGGAACAAACACCGCGGATACTGTGGCTCCGGTTTCGCGCGCGGCTTCCTCCACGGTGTCAAATACGGGGACCTTGTGTCCGCCGTGTTCAAAGAACTGACCGCCTTTGCCCGGGGTCACGCCTGCCACGATGTGGGAACCGTAGTCGAGGGAGAGTTGGGCATGCTTGGCACCGAAGCTGCCAGTGATGCCCTGCACCAGAACGCGGGTTTGAGAATGAACGAG
>CAIWVL010000176.1 GCA_903916085.1 uncultured Spartobacteria bacterium | reverse complement strand
TTCGCGGCGGGTTGAGCAATCTAGCTCATTTCCTTAGGTCGTCAACTGGGTTATTAACTTTCTTTCGCTTTTTTTGATCTTCGTCGCTTTTGAGGCGACTCAAACCGCATCTAGCGGAAGCTAACAAACTCAGCCGTCGTTCCCGTCGGGGCGGTAGACAGTACAGGGAAATCTGAGCTGGTCAAGCGACTCGACGTGGATTTGTGGCAGAAATGTTACAAACCACTTGTGACCAGTCTTTTAAATGAGACGCATGCTAGCATGCCGCTTCGTCTGACCGGCGTCCCGAATTACAACCCGTGTCCATCAAAGAGATCGAGTGTCGCGACTGGGCTCAGCGACGCCCAATTTTCGGTACGCTGGCGCGAGCGCGACTCTTCCTTGCGGAGTTCTTTTCAAATATCCCTGCATGATCAGGTAGGGCTCATTGACGTCCTCGATCGTGCCCGAGTCCTCGCCGATGGACACCGCTAACGAGTTGAGCCCAACGGGACCACCTTCAAAC
This sequence comes from uncultured Spartobacteria bacterium, assembly GCA_903916085.1. Lineage (GTDB taxonomy): Bacteria > Verrucomicrobiota > Verrucomicrobiia > Chthoniobacterales > Chthoniobacteraceae > Chth-196. The sequence goes on along the minus strand of CAIWVL010000176.1, from coordinate 29,029 downwards.
CGGTGAATCAAGGCCTCTAAAATGCGTTTGTCCATTTCATCAAACCCATCGCAGTCGATGTCTAGCATCGATAACGCCTGGTCAGCAACGGCTTGCGAAATGATGCTGTTCGCTCGAACTTGCGCAAAGTCGCGCACCCACCGGAGTAGGTTATTCGCGACGCGCGGTGTACCGCGACTGCGTGAGGCAATTTCAAGCGCCCCCGCCGAATCAATCTCGATGCCGATGAGCCCCGCGCTCCGGAGTAGGATTTTGTGCAACTCCTCAGCGGTGTAGTAGTCGAGCCGACAGTTCATTCCGAATCGGGAGCGGAGAGGAGAGGAAATCATGCCCGCCCTTGTTGTCGCCCCGACCAATGTGAACTTGGGCAAGTTCAGTCTGACGGAGCGCGCGTTGGGCCCCTGGTCAATGATGATGTCTAGCTTAAAGTCCTCCATAGCAGGGTAAAGATACTCCTCGATAGCGGGCTGCAGACGGTGAATTTCGTCAATAAATAGGAGATCTCCGCGTTGCAAAGTGGTGAGAAGCCCCGCTAGATCTCCGGCTTTTTCGATGGTGGGTCCGCTCGTGCTCTTAATACTCCCCCCCATGGCGTTCGCCAGAATGTAAGCAAGGGTCGTTTTTCCAAGGCCGGGCGGGCCGCTCAAGAGAATGTGGTCTAGGACATCCCCCCGCTGGCGAGCCGCCTCGACCATCACTTCGAGGCGCTGGCAGACTTTTTCCTGTCCAGCAAACTCGCTGAACATCGGCGGACGCAGCGAGATGTCGAAAGGGGTGTCTGGAGTTTCGGCTGAGTTTTGGAAGAAATTTTGAGCCACGATAACGTTGAGTTAGATTGCGGGGAGTGCTGCGTTTAGAGGGATCTTAACAGAGCGAGAGAGGAGGTGCACTTGGGAGTTTTCGGAGCGAAGCGCTCGGGGGGTGGGGTTGCGTGAGGCGATAGATGTGTCGCGAATGTGTAATAAGTGAGTGAAGACGTTTCTCGCGCCTTGCGTAGTGCGCGGGGTAAAGGCATAGTGCGCAGCCCAATTTCAGGGGCGCCCCTGGGGCGTTCTCTAAGGGACATGGCGCTGTTCACCCCCAGGGCAGCGCCGCCCAATCTGCATCATGGACCATATCCGCAACATCGCAATCATCGCCCACGTTGACCACGGCAAGACAACGCTCGTGGATCAGCTCTTGAAACAATCGGGGACTTTCCGAGCCAACCAGGCCATTTCCTCTGAAATCCGAATCATGGACTCCATGGATTTGGAGCGTGAGAAAGGCATTACCATTCGCGCCAAGAATGCCGCGTTCAGGTATAAAGACTACCACGTGAACATCGTGGACACTCCCGGTCACGCCGACTTTGGCGGAGAAGTGGAACGCATCATGAAGATGATCGACGGCGTGCTTCTTGTGGTGGACGCGCACGACGGACCTCAGGCGCAGACCAAGTTTGTGTTGAAAAAGGCCCTAGCGAATGGAGCCAAGCCTATTGTCGTCATCAACAAGATTGACCGCGATAATGCCCGTCCGCACAAGGTGTTAGACATGGTATTTGAGCTTTTTCTAGAACTGGGTGCCAACGACGAGCAGCTCGACTTCCCTGTGGTGTACGCGAGTGCGCGCGACGGGTTTGCGAAACTCGAGATCGACCAGGCGAGCACAACGATGGAGCCTCTTTTTGAATCGATCATCAAGCACATCCCCGCCCCAAAGCCATCCGGCGAAGATTACTTGCAGTTTCTCGTCTCTAACCTCGACTACTCCAACCACTTGGGTCGTATCGCATACGGCCGGATGGTTTCCGGTAAGATCAAGACGGGTGACGTTGTGTGGTGTCTCCACGTGGACGGCACCAAGGAAAAGGGCAAAGTGACGGCCATCTTCGGCCATCAGGGACTCGCCAAGATCGATTTGCCCGAGGCCAGTGCCGGCGACATCGTCGGGATTTGCGGCTTCGAGGACGTTTTTATCGGCGAAACAATCACCGACGCTGAAACACGCGAGGCTTTGCCTTTCGTCGACATCGATCCCCCTACCATTACGATGGGCATCAACATTAACGACGGTCCATTGGCTGGGCGCGAAGGCACCCAACTCACGGCTCGTCAGGTACGGGAACGACTCATCAAAGAATCCCGGACGAACGTTTCCATTCAGGTATCGGAAACCGACGTAGCAGGGCACTTTGAAGTCAAGGCTCGTGGTGAAATGCAGATCGCCATTTTGGTCGAACAGATGCGTCGCGAAGGCTTTGAAGTCCTCGTTTCCCGCCCTGAAGTTATCTTCAAGCGTGGCGAACACGGCGAAATTCTGGAGCCGCTGGAATCCATTTACGTGGAAGTGCCGACTGAAAATCTAGGAGACATCCTACAGTCGCTCGCTGGCCGTAAGGCGGAAATCATCAGCATGGAGCATCTTCCGACGACGGTCACAGTGGAAGCTGTGGGACCGACTCGTGGGTTGATCGGGTTTGAAACCGACTTGGTAAACTGCACCAAGGGTCACGGAATCATGTCGCACATCTTCAAAGAGTACGCCCCGCACAAGGGCGAAATTCCTTCGCGCAGCAATGGCGTGTTGGTGGCCATGGAAGGCGGCGTGAGCACGAGCTACTCGTTGGAATCCATTCAGGAACGCGGCCGCCTCTTTATTGGGCCACAGGAAGAGATCTACGAAGGGATGATCATTGGCGAGAACTCGCGTGCCGACGACATGCCAGTGAATCCTTGCAAAGCCAAGAAGCTCACGAACATGCGTTCGCAGGGTGATGGCAAAGGGATCTCTCTCGCACCGCCCCTGGTGATGACCTTGGAGCGTTCCATTGAGTACATCGGCTCGGACGAGTACGTGGAAGCGACGCCTAAGAGCTTGCGTCTGCGCAAGAAGATCCTGGACGCAGGCCTGCGCAAGCGGTCCTCCGCGAAGATCGAGGCTCAATAAAAGCGGGCCATGCCCAGTTCATTCTAAGCGTACAAAGCCCCACAGGAGTCACTTTCTGTGGGGCTTTTTTATCTCAGGTTTATCTGAAGTTTATCTGAAGAAAAGGCTCAGGATCCGAGGGAGAATAACTCCGCCCAGCAGTGATTTGCGGGGGACGTGTGGAACCTGAGCCTTTCCTTCGCGCTCCGCATGGGAGGTGCCGTAGCCCTTTCCGATCACCGCTGTCTAAGCCAAAATACCCCGGACGATGTTACCATGGATGTCCGTTAACCGGAAGTCTCGTCCTTGGTAACGGTAAGTCAAACGCTGGTGATCAACACCCATAAGGTGCAAAATCGTGGCATTCAAATCGTGCACATGCACCGGGTTCTCCGTGATGTTGTAACAGAACTCATCGGTGGCACCGTAAGTCAGTCCTTTTTGCACACCGGCTCCCGCTAACAACATCGTAAAACAGCGCGGATGATGATCCCGACCGTAGCTGGTCTCGGTAATGGCACCTTGCGAATAAATCGTGCGGCCGAATTCACCACCCCACACAATGAGTGTGTCTTCGAGTAACCCGCGCTGCTTGAGGTCTTTGATGAGAGCTGCGGTTGGTTGATCGGTGTCGCTGCACTGGCCACGCACCGCAGGAGGCAGTCCCCCATGGTGATCCCAGCCCATGTGGAACAACTGGATAAAACGGACATCCCGCTCTGCAAGACGACGCGCCAACAAACAGTTTGCGGCATAGGTTCCCGGAGTGCGTACCTCGGGGCCGTAGCTTGCTAAAACCGACTCAGACTCCTTAGAAAGGTCGGTCAGATCTGGCACGCTAGCCTGCATCCGGAAGGCCAACTCGTATTGTGCAATGCGGTTTTGAATCTCGGGATCGCCCAGATACTCGTGCTGGTGTTGATTGAGGGCCGCAAGTTCATCAAGACTGTCTCTGCGGAGCTCTCGATCCATGCCCGCAGGATTGTTCAAGTAAAGAACCGGCTCTCCTTTGTTCCGAAACTTCACTCCTTGATACTTGGCAGGCAAAAAACCTGCGCTCCAAAGCCGGTCGTACAGTGGCTGATCTCCCTTGCGCCCCGTCCCAAAGCTGGTGAGCACGACGTACGAAGGGAGATCCGAGTTCTCACTTCCCAAACCGTACGCCGTCCAAGCGCCGAAGCTCGGGCGTCCCGCGAGCTGGGAGCCCGTCTGCATAAAAGTGATGGCTGGATCATGATTGATCGCCTCCGTGTGCATTGAACGAACAATGCACCACTCGTCAGCGATTCCCGACATGTGCGGCATGACTTCGCTAAACCAAGCGCCTGACTGTCCGTGTTGCCCAAACTTAAAGATGGTCGGCGCAATCGGAAACGACTTTTGCCCAGAAGTCATCGTTGTTAAGCGCTGCCCCTTACGAATGGATTCAGGCAGATCTTTCCCCCGCATGGCAGCCATCTCCGGCTTCGGATCAAAGAGATCCATCTGAGAAGGAGCCCCGCTTTGAAAGAGATAAATGATACGCTTCGCCTTGGGGGCATGATGCGGCAGCCCGGCAAGCATCGAAGCACTGGCGTTTACGGTTGAACTCTTTGCCAGCAACCCTCCGAGTGCCGCCATTCCAATGCCACCTCCAGATTGCCGAAGGAAGGTCCGGCGGGTAACGGCCTCACGGGCAGCCGCATCCAGCATGAGAAACTGAGAATCGTTGCAGTTCATGTATTTAAGGGCGCGTGACAGTTTCGTCTAAATTGAGAAGAACATTTGCAGTGACGGTGTATGCCGCCAATTCAGCCGGAGCCAGAGAGTCTGCTGGCCTGGAGCTTCCAATCGAAACCAACTGGCGCGAAGCGTCCGCAGTGGCCTCCAGCTTTTGAAGACGGGCCCGAAGACGTTGTGTCATAGTATTTCGTTCAAAGGCATCAGGTTTGCGAGCCAACACTCTTTGAAATGCCCATTCCACGCGGGACTCGGGGGTGGCACCGCCGTAAAGGAGCATTCCCTCGGCTAACTTACGAGCAGCCTCGACGTAGGTAATCTCGTTTAAAAGAGCGAGCGCTTGGGTGGGCGTGTTGGAGCGCCCTCGTTTCACTGTGCAAATTTCCCGACTCGGACTATCGAAGAGCAACATCGAAGGTGGTGCAGCTGTACGTTTCCAAATCGTGTAGAGTGTGCGCCGATACAACCCTTCCCCCTGTTCTGCCTGATAGTTACGCAGATTTCCATAAACGCTAGTTTCATCCCAAACCGCGTCTGGCATGTAGGGACGCACGCTGGGGCCGCCAACTTTATGAACCAAAAGGCCACTGACACTCAATGCCTGGTCACGCAGCGTCTCAGCGGAAAGACGCAGCCGAGGCATGCGCGCTAAGAATCTATTCTCGGGATCCTTGGCGAGATGTTCTTCACTAACCGCAGTCGACTGCCGGTATGCGGAACTCGTGACCAGAAGACGTTGCATTGCCTTCATGTCCCAATTTAGCGCCACAAACTCCGTTGCTAACCAATCCAGTAATTCAGGGTGCGAAGGCCACTCGGCTTGAGAACCAAAGTTTTCCGTGGTTTTGACAATTCCCGTGCCGAACAGACGCTCCCACAAGCGATTGACCCAAACGCGCGCTGTCAGGGGGTGTTCGCCAGAAACAAGCCACTTTGCCAGCCCTAACCGATCGTTTGAAGCGCCCTCCGGCAGCGGCGGCAACACAGCAGGAAGCGCCCGAGAAACCTCCGCAGCGGGCTTGTCGTACTCGCCCCTGGAAAAGACAAAAGCCGGCCGTGGTTTGGCGGCCTCCTGCATCACCATTGAGCTGTGCTGAGCTTCGGTCGTTTCCTTAAGTTTTTTACGTAAATGCGCCAACTCCATTTCGGCGTGGCGTGTGGGATTGGGAGTGTTTGCCACATAAAACTTCTCAATCTCAGAACGCTGAGCACCAGAGCGCTTAGCGGGATCGGTTTGCAGTGCAGTTCTGAGACTCTCGGGCAGAGCGTCTTCTTTTAAGGAAAGCGCGGCAGCCGGGAACGCACTGGTTTTCATTCGAAACCGCGCAATGTTGTGGCCCCCGAAGTTTGAGGCGTGAACCAGTCGAACCTTAAGCGTCGCACCCGGAGGAAGATCCTTGGGCTCGCAAACAAAGATAGCCTTTCTCGGTACTTTTTTATCCGAATCAGCGCCGTCCACCGCCCACCCGAGCTTGGTGGCTTTTTGCTCCTCAACTCGCTTTCCATCGACCACTTTTTTCTGGCCTTCGATGATCTTTGAAACTTCGTATCCCTTTTGTTCATAGTCGGCTTCTGCCTTAGTAAAAACCGCGACTACGGGCTCTTTCGTCCCAGGAACCTGAATGTCCACCTCCACTCCGGTCAGGACAAAGTTACCACCACCGCTACGTCCTAAAGTGGCGTTAGGACGCGACACGTCAGGAAACACCTCTAGCTGGAGAGCCGTCAACTGATCTCCCTCTGCTTTGAGCACAAGCTCGTAAGAATCCCGCGCAGGATTTGCGCCCTCCGCAAGGTAAGACCCATCGGGCTGGACACTCAGGGTAGCGCCCCCGAGGCTACGTGCTTCGAGCACTGTAGGGCTTATCCATGCCTGCCCACGATCGGAAAGTTTGGCGGAGAAATCCTTTTCCCAGATGGCGATCGCCGTCGGCATCTCCTTTTTCGCCGCCGTCAAACTCGCCTCTGTCGCCTTTATCTGCTGCTGTAAAGCCGCTAAATTTTTCGTGTCCTCTTCTGTTGGAAGAAAGACGACCGGTAAAGTATTGCCGCCCTTACGAGCCCCAGCACCTCCACCAAACTCACCCAAAACGCCGGTTTCTTCACAGGAATTGAAGTAACTGAAGAGCTGGTAAAACTCCTTCTGGGTGATCGGATCGTATTTGTGATCGTGGCAGCGGCAACAGTTCAAGGTAAGAGCCATCCACGTCAACCCTGTCGTCTCAACCCGGTCGATAACCGTCTCAGCGAACCATTCCTCTACAATCCGGCCACCTTCGCCATTGAGTCGATGGTTGCGATTAAAGCCGGTAGCCAGAATCTGATCCTGCGTGGGCTGAGGGAGCATGTCTCCAGCAAGCTGCTCGATCGTAAACTGATCAAAAGGCAGGTTCCGATTAAAGGCCCCGATAAGCCAGTCACGCCAATGCCACATTTCGCGACTCGTGTCGCTTTGGAACCCGTTGCTATCGGCATAACGCGCTAGATCCAACCAAGGCGCAGCCATGTGCTCTCCGTACGCAGGAGAAGCTAGGAGACGGTCTACGACCCTCTCGTACGCGCCGGGCGCCTTGTCAGCCAGAAAAGCCTCAAGTTCAGCTTGCGTCGGCGGAAGACCAGTCAAATCTAAGGTGACTCTGCGAATAAGCGCCTCCGGAGAAGCTTCTGGGGAAGGCCGTAACCCGACTGACTCAAGTTTTTCTCGGATAAAGCCGTCAACGGGATTCTGTGTTTTTACGGACGGCACCGCTCGCAAGGGCTTCTGAAATGCCCAATGTCCCTCGTATTCAGCACCTTGTGCTACCCAATTTCGCAAGACTTCGCGTTGTTCTGCGGTCAGGTCTTTATGAAGCTTACGCGGCGGCATGACTTCATCGGTATCTTTGCTAACGATTCGATTGATGATCTCGCTCTCATCAGGCTTGCCGGGCACAATCGCTAATGCGCCTGACTTTGCGGGCTTAAGAGCCTCGGCACGCACATCCAACCGAAGGTCTCCCTTACGCTCTTTCTCATCAGGGCCGTGGCAATGAAAGCAAGTGTCGGAAAGAATCGGGCGTACATCCCTGTTGAACCGCACTTTGTCCGCGCCAAAAACACTCGAGCTCAGAGCGAGTAGGCCAAACGCAGAGGGCAGAACACGACTGAAGATCATGAAACTGATTACCGAGGAAACCGCGCTCTTTTAGAAGATAAATGTGAGAGCGGTTTTCCCGGGGTCGTGTCAAGCGCTTCACCTCGATCTTTCAACCCCCATGCCGTTGGCGTAGGCTGAAGCGTAGATCGTAAGACGTTCTCACACAGAAGAGCTACTCCGGCGCATAGCCCAACCAAGGGTTCAACCAGCGTTCAACCTCCTTCAGCGAAGTGCCCTTGCGCACGGCGTAATCCTCCATCTGATCTTTGCCTAGGTTGCCCACGCTGAAATAGCGCGAAGCCGGGTGGCCAAAGTACAACCCACTCACGCTGGAGCCCGGCCACATCGCAAAACTCTCTGTCAACCGCATTCCAAGACGCTCTTCCACCTGCAAAAGCCCCCACAGCTTCCCCTTTTCTGTATGATCCGGGCACGCAGGATACCCTGCCGCAGGCCGGATTCCGCGATACCGCTCCTCGATAATTTCCTCCATTGAAAGCGTCTCTGAGACGCCATAGCCCCAATCTCGCCGGGCCCGCGCATGGAGCCATTCCGCAAACGCCTCGGCTAAACGATCCGCCAAGGCCTCCGCCATGATGACATGGTAGTCGTCTTGCACGGCGCGGAACTCCTCCATCAACTCTGGCAATCCAAACCCGGAGGTCACCGCAAACCCACCGAGGTGATCGGCCAGTCCTGTTTCCAAAGGAGCGACAAAGTCGGAAAGCGAACGGTACGGTTTTCCAGCTTCCTTTTCGCGCTGTTGGCGCAGGAAGAAAAAGCGAGTGGCTTCCTCAGAGCGCGTTTCGTCGGTGTAAACAGACACGTCATCTCCCAAAGCTGCCGCAGGAAAGAATCCATAAACAGCCCGCAAAGAGAACAGATTTTCAGACAAGATGCGTTTCAGGAGCACCTGCGCGTCATTGAAGAGTTTGCGAGCTTCCTCACCGTACTTCTCGTGATTGAAAATCTTTGGATAAACCCCACGCAGCCCCCACGTGTGAAAGAAAGGCCCCCAATCGATAAAGGCAGCGATTTCTTCGAGCCGCACCTCCTCGATTGGCGCTCCCAGTGGATTCAAAGGCGGGGTTTGCACGCCCTTAGCGGTTGGAGTCACGATCACGCGTACTCCCGAGAACGCCGGCGACGGCACGTCCTCTGCGCGCCACACCACAGGCGTGCGCTTTGCCCGAGCCTGGGCGATGTCCACAATCGGGTCAGCCGCAGTCTGATGCTGGTTGCGTAACGATTCCTGCATCCGAGCGTTGTCCTCGACGTATTTGCGACGTTGCTCCGGGCTAATGAGCGCCCCAACCGTTGGCACGGCACGGCTCGCATCGAGAACGTGCACGATGGCGTGATCGTACAACGGAGCCATTTTAACAGCCGTATGCGCCTTGCTCGTTGTCGCGCCGCCAATGAGGAGCGGCAGGTTAAAACCCTGTCGCTGCATTTCCCTCGCCACATGAATCATCTCGTCCAGAGAAGGCGTGATGAGCCCGCTCAAGCCAATAACATCCACGTTGTGCGTTCGCGCTGCCTCCAAAATTTTGTCACAAGGCACCATCACCCCGAGGTCGATCACCTCGTAGTTATTGCACCCCAAAACCACGCCGACGATGTTCTTACCAATGTCATGCACATCACCTTTGACGGTGGCCAACAAAACTTTCCCCTGCGCCCTGCCCCCGCCTGCGGCTTTTTCCTCCTCCATGAACGGCGTCAAATAAGCCACCGCCTTCTTCATGACACGCGCCGACTTCACCACCTGTGGCAGGAACATTTTCCCCTCCCCGAACAGGTCCCCGACCACGTTCATCCCGTCCATGAGCGGGCCCTCGATCACCAAAAGCGGGCGTCCCAAAAGCTGCCGGGCCTCCTCGGCGTCCTCCTCAATGTGATCGACAATCCCCTTAATGAGTGCGTGTTTCAGCCGTTCGCCGACGCTGCCCTGACGCCAGGCTTCAGCTTCGCCCGCCACCTCCACCCGGTCTTTGTGGCGGATTGTTTCGGCAAATTGCACAAGCCGCTCGGTGGAATCAGGGCGCCGGTTCAGCAACACGTCCTCCACAAGTTCAAGCAATGCTCGGGGAATTTCCTGATACACCTCAAGCATCCCGGCATTGACAATCCCCATGTCTAAGCCTGCGCGAATCGCATGAAACAAGAAGGCCGAATGCATCGCCTCGCGCACTGGATTGTTGCCACGGAAACTAAACGAGATGTTAGAAACTCCCCCGCTCACCTTCGCTCCGGGCAGATTCTCTTTGATCCAACGCGTGGACTTGATGAAGTCCACGGCGTAATTCTGATGCTCCTCGATCCCGGTAGCCACAGTAAGGATGTTGGGATCAAAAATGATGTCTTGAGGCGGGAACCCGACCTTTTCGACGAGCAACTGGTATGAGCGGCCGCAAATTTCCTGACGGCGCTCAAAATTATCTGCCTGCCCACGCTCATCAAACGCCATCACCACCACGGCCGCCCCGTACCGGCGAATGCTGCGGGCCTGCTCCAAAAACTTCGCCTCGCCTTCCTTGAGGGAAATGGAATTTACAACCCCCTTACCCTGAAGGCATTGCAGTCCAGCCTCCAGAACCATCCACTTAGAAGAATCCACCATCACGGGCACCCGTGAAATGTCTGGCTCGGATCCAATCAGATGCAGGAATCGCTTCATGGCAGAAACGCCATCCAACATGCCCTCGTCCATGTTGACGTCGATAATCTGCGCCCCGTTTTCAACCTGTTGGCGCGCCACAGACAGCGCCGCATCGTAGTCCCCCGCCAAGATCAGCTTCTGGAACTTTGGTGAGCCCGTAACGTTGGTGCGCTCCCCCACATTCACGAAATTCGTCGTCGAAGTGACATTAAACGCCTCCAGCCCTGACAAACGCAGCGCCTGTGGTTCAGCTAACACCGGCATCTTGCGGGGCGCACTCTCGCGCACAGCCACCGCCATCTTCGCGATGTGCGCAGGCGTCGTGCCGCAGCAACCGCCGATGATGTTCAACAGTCCTTCCTCCGCCCACGCCCCGAGTTGTGGCGCAAGACTTTCCGGCGTCTCAGGAAACCCAGTTTCCGAAAGCGGATCAGGAAGTCCCGCATTGGGGTAGACGCTCAAATAAACGGGGGAACACTTGGAAAGATCCTCCACTCGGGGCCGCATTTCCTTCGGTCCCAGCGCGCAATTGATGCCCACGCTCAGCAACGGCACGTGTGAAACCGAGTTCCAAAAGGCTTCGGGCGTTTGCCCCGTCAAACTCCGGTCGCTGTTGGCTTGAGTGAAAGTCACCGACGCCATCACTGGCACTCTCCGCCGCCCCGCAGTGAACACCCCGCCCTGCGCCGGCACAGGGTCGATGCCCATCGCCTCGTACACGTCCAAAATGGCTGCAAACGCCGCCTTTGCATTGAGTGTGTCGAAAATTGTCTCTACCAGCAGCGTATCCACGCCACCTTCCAAAAGCGCCTCCACCTGTTCCCTGTACGCAAAACGCAACTGCTCAAAAGTCACCGTCCGAAAGCCGGGATCGTTCACATCGGGCGAGATCGATCCGGTTACAGGCATCGGCCCGATAGCGCCCGCCACAAATTTAGGCAGCCCAGTCTTCTCCGACACGCGGTCGGCCGCTTGGCGCGCAATCCGAGCCGCCACGAGGTTCATTTCGCGCGCGGTTTCTCTCAGAAACGGATCGTGAATCACACGCTCCATGAACTCGGGATCCTTGCGCCCGTGTTCGCCCTGCAACAAGAAGTCGTGCTGGCCAATGGTAGTCGCCGAAAAAGTGTTGGTCTCGATGATGTCCGAGCCCGCCTCCAGGTAACCGGTATGAATTTCCGAAATCACCGAGGGCCGCGTGAGCAGGAGAAGCTCATTGTTGCCCTTGAGATCTTTACCACTCCATTCGGCGAATCGCTCGCCTCGATAAGCCGCCTCGTCAAGTTTGTAACGCTGCACCATCGTGCCCATTGCTCCATCGAGGATAACAACGCGCTGCTGAAGGAGAGAGTGGAGCGGGTGAACAGATTCCATGGGCGTGCGCTACTAGAGCGCCGGGAGCGCCGGTGGATCAAGCAAAACAGATACACGCATCGTGATGGGAGGATACGTAATTCAATCCGTCCCGACGCCATGCCCAACGGATTAGCCGTTCTGGCGTGCGCTTGATTGGGAATGTTTCAGGGGTGCCGCTCCCGCCACTGATGCCGAAAATCACCACCGGCGTATCGTTTAAGCAACTCCCGCTTACAGGTTTGCCCCCGTCACACTCAACTTACTTGGCTTTGGAAAAACCATCCTTCAGCGCCACCGTCCGGTTAAACACTGGGTGCCCGGGCTGACTGTCCTTGGGATCGGTGAAGAAATAACCCACGCGTTCGAACTGGAAGTGCGAGCCGGGCTGAGCGGTAGCCACGCTCGGTTCCAATTTTGCGGTGAGCGTTTCCAGAGAAGCGGGATTTAAGAACTGAGTGTAATTACCCTCTGCACCTGCGGCTTCATCGGGCTGGGGTTCCGTGAAGAGCTTGTCATACAAGCGCACCTGCACATCCAGCGCATGGGGAGCGCTCACCCAATGGATGGTGCCCTTCACCTTGGGACGTCCCACCGGTTTGGCCCCACGCCGTGTGGCGTCATCATAAGTGCAGTGCAACGCAATGATGCGTCCTTCGGGGTCTTTAACCACCTCGTGGCAAGTGATACAGAAGGCGTATTTGAGGCGCACTTCGCCGCCTGGAACGAGTCGGTGGAAGTCCGCCGACGGGTGTTCCATGAAGTCCTCGGCATCGATGTAAAGTTCACGCGTCAGGGGGACAAGGCGAGTGCCGTCCGCTGGATTTTCCGGATTGTTGACCAGTTCGATCTGTTCGCCGGGGCCCTCGGGATAGTTGGTAAGCACGACCTTGAGAGGACGTAGGACCCCGTAGACACGCTGCGCGTGTTTGTTCAAATCTTCGCGAACGCAGTGTTCGAGAAGTGCCAGTTCCGTGAGGGAAGGAAACTTGGTCAGGCCGATGGTCTCGCAGAAGTTACGCACGGCGGCGGGGGTATAGCCACGCCGCCGGATGCCGCTGATGGTGGGCATCCGAGGATCGTCCCAGCCGGAGACGAGGTCGGTTTTGACCAGTTCGAGGAGCTTGCGCTTACTCATCACGGTGTAAGTGAGATTGAGGCGGGCGAACTCGCGTTGATACGGGTGGCCAGGAAGGCCGTCTACGTTGTTAATGAGCCATTCGTAGAGCGGTCGATGGTGTTCAAATTCCAGCGTGCAAAGGCTGTGAGTGATCCCCTCAAGAGCATCGCTTAGGGGATGCGCGTAGTCGTACATCGGGTAGATGCACCACGCATCGCCCGTCCGGTGGTGATGTGCATGCAAGATTCGGTAGATGACCGGGTCCCGCATGTTCATGTTGGGCGAGGCCATGTCGATTTTGGCCCGCAAAATCCGTTCGCCTTCCTTGAACTCGCCGGCACGCATCCGGTTAAACAGGTCGAGGTTTTCCTGAGCGGACCGGTCCCGAAAGGGGCTGGGCGTGCCGGGCGCAGTGAGAGAACCACGGTGAGCGCGGACCTGTTCGAGGGTCTGATCGTCCACGTAGGCGAGTCCCTTTTCGATGAGTTGAACGGCGAATCCGTACAGTTTCTCAAAGTAATCGCTGGCGTAATAGAGGTGCTGGCCCCAGTCAAACCCAAGCCACTTGACATCTTCTTGAATGCTTTGGACGTACTCGATGTCCTCCTTGACGGGATTGGTGTCGTCAAAGCGCAGGTGGCAGCGCGATTTGGGAGCATTTTCAAGCGCGATCCCGAAGTTGAGACAGATGCTTTTAGCGTGGCCGATGTGCAGGTAGCCGTTGGGTTCCGGGGGAAAACGAGTCACGACCCAGGCGTCGTTGCGCTGCGCTGCGACGTCTTCGGCGATCAGTTCGCGGATAAAATCTTTGGAAGCAGGAGCAGGCGCATCAGACATAGGGCAGAAGGTTCCTCACTGCCCCGCAGGGAGTCAAGACGAGGACGTGGTGTCGGCGGAGGATCGCATGAATGAACGCAGGGTAGATTGATTTACAATCGTTCAATTACCCACCTTGAGCCCCGTTCACAAATGAGTTAAGCTTCCGGGTTCCGCTATGAAGTTGCACATTTACATCAAGCCCACCTGCCCTTGGTGCGTGGAGGCTCTTGAAACCTTAGACGCCATGGGATGTGCTTACATCACGCACGATGTCTTCACCGAACCAGGTGCCGCCCAAACGGTTAAGTCAATCTCAAACCAAACCCGTGTGCCTACCATGCAAGCCGGTGACCATGTCCTCGCCGACTTCGGACCGGAAGAAATCGCTCCCTTTCTTCTGAAACACGGTTGGCCCATGCAGAAAACCAACCAGTAGGCGTTCTGAGTCTTCATGTTATTTTACCTCCTCCTCACTGCAGGCATCGCCGTCCTCAGCCTGGCACTGCGCAGCGTGAATCAGCCGCTGGTGTTCCGCTTGGGAAACCTGTGCATGCTAGCCGCCTCCTATCTTCTCGGTTGGACGCTTACCGAGTCGCCCTTAGGTGGGTTCGCTTGTGTCTCGCTTTGGTTCCTGTTTCCGTGGATCGACATCATTGGCCGGGTGCGCCCCATGGAGTTGCCAGCCACCCGCCCGATCGAGGCCCAAGCGCCTCCCGGCTCAGGACGTTTCCCGGATCTCGGCGAGATTACAGAAGAAATTGAGGCCGAGGGATTTGTTCAAGTTGAAGACGTCGGCTGGGAACACGCCGGGCAACGCCACTTCGTGCGTCTGCTCACTCATCCCACGGAACCCGAACGCGTTTCCATTAGTTTAGTAGAAAGTGATGATTTCGTGTTCTTCTATCTAACTCTCAGCTCTCGCACGGCTGCTGGAAAGCTATGGCACACATGGAATTATCCCTTTTCACAAACTCTGAAACGGGCACCGAACTGGAACTTGCAGTCCCTGCGTGAGGTGGAGAGTTTTCTAAAGATGCTCTTAGCCCACCGCTCTTGGCTCGCAGCCCACGACGTCCACGACACCCTCCCCGCCGCCCCGGATGCACGCACTCTCACAGCAGAATTACAGGAGGAAATCCGTATCCAAGTTTCGCACAATCTCGACTGCGGCATCTTACTCACTGCAAGCGAGGGCTTCGTGCGCTACTCTTGGAAGGGCTGCTTCTTTCTGTGGTTCCAGTTCCTAAGGGAAATCGCACGGTGGCGGTAAAGCGTCTCGGGCCGACCTCGGCGCATGCCCTCCCCTTCCAGTGACCGGGTCATTTTTCGCGCAACGGCACCAGAATGCCCATCTTAGGATGCGCTTGTTTCTACGCTCTGAGGTGGCCTCGCCTCACGAGCTCCGGGCGGCAAGCGAAACCATACCCGAGCGCCCCGACCGGAGGGACTCTCGGCTCCCACCGTACCGCCATGCGCTCCGATGATGTGTTTTACAATGGAGAGCCCCAGCCCGGTGCTGTGCCCCATGCCGCGCCCTCCCGAACCACCACGGGCCTTATCCGCACGATAAAAACGCTCAAAAATGTGGGGCAAATCCTTAGGGGAGATGCCTGATCCATTGTCCTCCACGCTCACTCGGATGCGTCCATCCGCTTCGAGTTCCGCTTTTACCACCACACGCCCTCCACGCGTCGGGGCGTGTTTTAGAGCGTTTTCAAGCAGGTTATGCAGCACCTGTTCAATACGCCGCCGGTCCACCCTCACCTCAGGCAGCTCAGAAGCGGCCTCCACGACAGCTTCAATCGCATTGCCGCCAGTTCGCATCTGCCATTCGCATACAACCGTCTGTATAAGCATGTCGGGTTGTACTAATTCCCAATGAAATTGTTCCTTGCGGGCTTCCATCCGAGCCAGACATAAAAGGTCTTCGACAAGCGCGTTCAGACGCCCCGAATGTTTCATCAGAATCGCGTACACCTCGCACCGCTCAGACGTCGGCAAATCAGGCATTTCAATGAGACTTTCCACATAGCCCTGAAAAATGGCGAGTGGTGTGCGCAGTTCATGTGAAACATTCGCGACAAACTCCCTGCGCACCTGCTCCAACTCCTGGAGTCGGCTGATGTCGCGGAAAACTGCCAGCACTCCAGGGCGCCCCTTCCCATCGCTCATCGGCACCGCTCGTACCGCAAGAAAACGCACACGTTTGCCGGGCACCATCTCCAAATGACGTTCGCAAGTGTCCCCGGACTCTAACGTTTCCTGGATGAGCCGATGAATGTCAGGCTCACCGAGCACCTCCAAAACGGAGCGATCGACGGGGGTCTTGGTCAGCCCGAAGCCGGTGATGAAAGCGGCATTGGCGAGACGAATGCGATAGCGGGCATCCACCACCAACACACCTTCCTCCATACTTGAAAGCACTGTTCGCAAACTAAACTCCTCATGGTCAAGGCGCTGCTGCATCGTTGCATGCACCTTCGAGAGCTGATTCAAGCGGTGAAGCATGGGCTCAAGTTGATCATCGACTCGAGCCACCGCCAGCGCCGCCTCGCCAGGGCCCCCCTCTGCCAAGATGTCTAACGCCCGTTCCATCCGGGCCCAGCGCCGCTTCTCGGCCATCGCCCGCCAAACGTACAGACCTCCCGTGCAAAAAAGTGCTCCTGCCAAAAATACAGTGACACCGTTTGCCATAAGTGAGTTCTAGTATGTCAGAAAGGGTGACGGTCTACGTCTTAGACGAGGCCCACGGCTCGGGCGAATGGATGCACCTTACCATCCCTAACACCATAGCGTTAGGAAACAGGAGCTACCATCCTGTATCCGAAACCGCGAACAGTTTCGACCATGTCTGCCGCCGGGCCAAGTTTCTCGCGAAGGCGCCGGATGTGAGTATCGACAGTGCGGGTATCGATAACACTCTCGTAGCCCCACACATCGTTGAGTAAAACCTCGCGGCTTTGCAACCGACCGCAGCGCTCCATGAGGACGCTCAAAAGCTTGAACTCCGTCGCAGTGAACTCGAGGGGCTTACCTTCAATGCGCACCTCGTGGCGAACACGATCCACCTGGATGCAACCGACCTTCAGCTCATCGTCGCCCCCACTTGGGGTTTCCATACGACGGAGGATAGACTGCACTCTAAGAACGATCTCTCTTGGGCTAAACGGTTTAGTCACATAATCGTCCGCCCCGAGCTCAAGGCCCACAATACGGTCCACCTCTTCAGACTTCGCCGTTAGCATGAGCACAGGGATGCGGGAGGTTTGCACTTCACGCTTCAGAAGTTTGGCAACTTCCAAACCGCTCAAACCTGGCATCATTAAATCCAACACCACAAGCGCGGGTTCCTCCTCGCGCGCCAAGCGAAGCGCCTGCTCGCCATCGGATGCTTTAAGCACCTCAAAACCAGCTCGCTGTAGATTCAACGAGACCAAACTGAGCACGTCAGGTTCGTCGTCAGCGACCAAAATCCTTTTTCTAGCAGGTTTCGTTGGTAGGCTCATCAGTGGTGTGTTGGTAATAACCCAGCGACGTTTGTAACAAAACGCCGGACCCGGTGTTTAATAAAGCACCATGTTCCCTTCCCTTTCGTTCCAATCAAGGCGCGGTCTGTAACAATCCTGTCACACCCAAGCCAACATGCCGCATGCCGGGTCGAAGCCTCTCTTAACTCGGGAATTCTGGTTTACTCCGGCCTTCCGTCTCTTAGAAATCTGCCTTGCAGCATGCCCCCCCAAGAGCCACTCCCTGAAGGAGAAATCCAAGCCCGCGACTTGGAGTGGATGCGTCGTGTCCAGGCTGGAGACACGGAGGCGTTCCGAGCCCTCATCCAAGAATACCAGGGCCGCGTGGCAGCCGGTATCGCCCGTATGACGGGCTCTGGAACAGACCCAGAAGAAGTTGCGCACGAAGTGTTTGTACGCGTTTGGAGGTCTGCCCACCGCTACCGGCCCTCCGCCAAATTGACCACATGGCTTTTTACCATCGCACGTAACCTCGTCCTAAACGAAATTCGTTACAAAACCCGCCATCCCACCGTCTCCCGTGACGCCCAGGCCACAGGTCCCACCGCCCTTTCCGAGGAACCCGTCGAAAATGCCGCTCGCCGTCCAGACGCCGTCTTGCTGGACGCAGAACTTCAAATGGCCATTGATGCCGCCCTCCAGACGCTCCCCGAAAACCAGCGAACCGCAGTGGTCCTGCGCCGCTACGAGGACCTCTCTTACGAAGAGATTGCGTTGGTGTTGGAAGTATCGGTGTCCTCCGTTAAGAGCCTCCTATTCCGCGCTCGCACAACGCTGCGTGAAGCGCTGCGCGAGTACTTGGAATGATTGCTGTCAGGTTGAAATAAAAAACGCCGATTTTTTACGGCTATGCTCCAGAAGGTCGGAGAAGTGGTTTTTTCAAGGATCCCAGCCTGAGAGATCCATCGTCTCACACGTGACCGTTGTACTAACTGCCGGAATGCGGCAGGCTCAGGTTCGGGGTGCCCCCCCCCAAGAGACCGCTTTTGAGCTGCTGTAATTCGGCATCCACAGAGGCATTGCCGACGGAGTATTTGTCCAGAAGGGCCTGCCCCACCGGCGCGCTCGAACCAGCCAGCTCCTCGTAAGCTTCGGCAACGCTCTCCTGTTTGTTGACCGACTTTTCGAGATCGTCCAGCGCAGCCAAACCGCCCTTCCCCGAGTGGAACTCGGAGGCTGCCTTCGCCAGGTCGGTCCGAATTTGAGCAGCGGAAGAACGCGCCTGAAGCTGCGTAATGTTGCTTTTGGCTTGAGCAACCTTCATGCGCGCAGCGTTCAGCTGGTCGCGTAACTTTGTGACGAGATCCTTGTTAGCCGTGAGCTGGGCGGCAAAGGTCTGAGCTTGTTGCTCCGCCTTTTGCTTGAGCATAATTGCGTCTCTCGCATCAGCCTCGTTACCCGCGCGCACCGCCTGCGCTGCCACCGACTGGTACTTCACAACCTCCGACGCACTGTCCGTGGCCTGACGCTCTAGTCGTTTGGTTTCCGCGATTAACGTAGCAATCTTAGAAGTAAATTCCTCGATCTGCTTTTCGCTATCCTGGATCGCTAACTTGCCATCCCGTACAGGATCAGAAAGGGCTTCTGCCGCCTCTTGATTTTTTGCACGGAACCAGTTGTGAATTGCACTGAAAACGGAGTCAGCCATGGGAGAGAAAGGTAAAAGGTTGAAAAGCGCCGGAGGGGACGGATCAGTGTGTAAGGTTGTGGGAAAGGAATTCGCGGCTAAACGCCAGTGCTTCCAGAAGTTTGTCGAGAGCGAAGGCGACCTCTTCTTCGTGCAAGTCTGAGATCAAAAGCGTATCGGTGACCACGAGCGGGCAGCGCTCAATCTCAACCTCTCCGTGAGAGGCTCCAATGACCGCAAAGGCGTAGGGACTGATTTGCATGTTCGCATCCAGCGCCGCGAGACTGAAGTGCGCGAGTTGATTTTCAGCAAAGTCTCCCAAAACTGCCACTTGGCAGGTGATGCGTAGTTGCTCCGCGCCAAAGGTGAATGCGGCAGTTTGTGAGGCGGTACCAGTGCCAAGGGCTAGGCACACGGAGTTTCCGGTCACCTGAGGGGCGTAGCCACGAGTTTCGAGAAACGACTCAAGGGCGGCTGGGGTGTTAATGAGCATAATTTAAGGCAAATGCGGCTGCTAATTTAAGGCTAATAGTCAAAACTTAAACCCCAAGCACGTCAACCTCTGTTGGCGCAAGTGCGCACCCCAAAAAGAAGCGCACAAAACTCCGGGAACTGCGCTCCTCACCGACTTCGAGGATGAGAAACTCCGGGTTATCGTTAGGCTGATCGCAATGGTATTCGACCAAGGTAGCGAGCATTCTCGCGGGCAATCCCGCGCGTACAGGAGTTTCAGAGTGGTGGCATTGGAGTTCGCCCTGTCCTTTGAGCGCGTAGAGGAGCTCTACGCTGGGGTCCCCCCCAGATGCAGGCTTTGTCTGGCTAATGGAAGTGGTGTAGCGCAGTTCTGCGGGGTCAAAGTCATCGGGGTTCGCCGGGGCCTGAAATAGCCAGTGCATCCCCTGATTGAGGAGTTCAGGACGCGAGCCGGCGGTAAAGCCCGAAGGCTCGAAGTAGAGGAAAAGATCCACCGAATCATCAACCATTTTGGCCACGAGGTAGGCATCTTGCTCGGTGTCTTCCAGAGTAAAAATCAGGTGCGTGGATAGTCCTTGGCAATGGTCGCATTGCACAATGCTGCTGACGGCGTAGTCAATCCCGCGCACGCCTAGCCCGCGGCGCATGGAGTCTTGAATGCCTTGAGCGTCGCTAATGGTGATGATGCTCTTGGGTTTGATGGCCTGCCAGTAGGCTGGGGTGGTTTTGTCCATGAGTTGCTAAAAAATGATACGAAGCACGAAAATCGCGCCGCCAACCAGTATTACAATACAGAGGAGTCCGACCAAGGAACCGAGAAAGGAATGATGAGAAACATAGCCCGGTGCATAGCCCGGTGCATATGCACCATAGCCGCCGTCGTAATTGTAATTGTGGTGCTGCATGAGCGCCCCAAGCATCACGGCATCCCGTACAACCTCGTACGTGCGCCAGCCTGAGCTGTCGCGGTAGCCGTATGAGCC
This sequence comes from uncultured Spartobacteria bacterium, assembly GCA_903916085.1. Taxonomy (GTDB): domain Bacteria; phylum Verrucomicrobiota; class Verrucomicrobiia; order Chthoniobacterales; family Chthoniobacteraceae; genus Chth-196. The sequence goes on along the minus strand of CAIWVL010000176.1, from coordinate 8,699 downwards.
GCGCGTGGGGTCGTAGTAGACGGGATAGCTGCGGTTATCAATAAGAACGGTCTGAGGAATGTGCTCAGGCCGAGTGGCCGGTTCTCTGGCATACGAGGATGGGTATTTTGCAGCGTGCGTCGCCTCAAAGTCTTTCACGGCATCGGCCCGTGAAGAAAATGAGCGCCCATTCTCCCCCGACTTGCGAGCGAGCGCGGAATCGGTTCGGCCGCCGCTTCCACTGGCGGGTGCGGCGGATGCTTGGTCAGGAGTGTTGCTGAAGCGGGAGGAACTGCCCCAGCCAGAGGACGATGAGGAACTCGATGCGCCCGAGCGGCTGGGAGCCGGATTGGCGCTTCCAGAGGAACTGCTTGAACCCCAGGATCTCGCTGGTGCGGGTGCAATGCTCGGGGCGGAAGAGCCTGAAGAGCCGGACGCACTCGAAGGGCCGCTTTTCCAAGAACTGCCCGCACTCGATGCACCCCGAGTACCGCCGGACGAACTAAAACTGCTCCGCCCCCCCCCCGTGGAGCCGGAGCTAGAGCCGGAACCCCCTCGCGCAAGCAGCGAAACCGGGGTGGCCGCCAGAAGCGCGATAATACACGCAACCTGAACAAAGCGGTATTTAGACATGGCCAATAAAATTTGCCGATAACATTGCGGAGAACGGATTGCGGATGAAGTTGCCGATGCAGACATCTCAGGCAGACAGGGCGGTTAAGGCGTGATGACCCGCGCCAAAAGAAGCGCCACCGCAACAAAGCACACAGCAGAGAGAATTCCAGCGGCAGGATTGCGGTCCACATCAATCTCTTTCGAGATCGGCACATGTGGAAGAAACATTCGAGCAGCGATGAGCGCCGAACAAAACAGCAGAAGCAGCCCAATGACGGACACCGTCAGGGTAAGCAGCAACTCTGCCCCTAAGTTGTCCGCCGCGCCTGCGAGCGAGGCGTCGACCACAATACCAACAGCGACCAGAAAACCCGCCAGACTGAAACCCGCCGCCACGTTGTTTTGCTTGAGGGCGCGTTGCACATCGTATCTGGCCGCGTGCACAAAAAGCCAACCGCCAGCCACCAGGATGAGCTGGCCAACGGACCAAAACACCAGCAGATCCCGTACGGCTAACCAAGCCGAGGCGCTTTCACCTGAGAGCGCCCCTCGCAGAACCAGTCCTGCGGCGATGCACCCTCCGGCCACCACGGCACCCGCTCCTGCGTTGCGATCCTGGACCATCTCCTGACTCACCCCCAATTTGCGGATCACCCAGTGGGACACCATCCAAACACTGGCCCGCATCAGCACCGCAACAATCACGCCCTGAAGCGCTAGCAGCCCCACCGCCGTCCCAAGCGCCGGACCATTCAACGCTGCGTCCTTCGGAAAAGCGGCGGTGAGCGCTATCGCGGCGCCCAATAAATAGCCCGCCAAGGCCGCTCCAAATGCGGGGTTATCTTGTTCGGTGAGCTCATTCGCGAAATCAAAACGCTCAGTCCACTGATAAAGGGCCTTAGCGAACCAAAGTGCAGCGAAGGCGACAAAAAACAGCGGCAGACTCCACCCGACGCGATCCAAAAGTGGGAGAAGATCAGCAGTAAGATTGCTCATAAAAAGGTAGCACTGAGCTCTAGAATGTACGTGATTTTTGCATACAATCAAAGAAGGAAACGCCATTAAATCGAGGGGATTTTCGAAGCTAAAATGTGATCTATCCTCAATGAAGTCACTCGAACACTGTACCGCCGACAGCTCCCCCTTTGGACGTTCCCAACACCAAACGCGCACCTATACAGCGATGGGCACCAACACCATGTACCCGATACATGGAAGAAACCTGAACCTAAAACGCCCGCCCCTGAGAACACGATTAGGTCCGACTTTTTAGCCCGTACTGGGACCACGTTACATGTTCAGTGGACTCAGAACACCGCTCCTCGCATGCCCCGAGTGATCTTCCATGTCGACATGGACGCGTTTTTTGCCTCCATCGAACAGCGCGATTGCCCTGATTACCAAGGCAAGCCGCTCATTGTGGGCGCGCCGCCGAATCAGCGCGGGGTCGTATGCGCGGCGAGTTACGAAGCGCGCAAATTTCAAGTGCGTTCCGCCATGCCCTCGCGGACCGCTGCGCGGTTGTGTCCGCAGGGCATTTTTGTGCGTCCACGGATGGAAACGTACCGTGCTGAATCTCAAAGGTTGATGGCTATTTTTGAAGAGTATGCGCCACGCTTGGAACGTGTTTCGGTGGACGAGGCATATCTCGAGATCAGCGAACACGCAGGCGGTGCCCACGAGCTGGACATCGCTCTGGAGGCGGCGCTGCCCCTAGCCAGAGAAATCAAACGGCGGGTTCGAGAAGAACGCGGGCTGAGTGTGAGCATCGGCGTGGCAGGGAATAAGTTTTTGGCGAAACTTGGAAGCGACTTTCAAAAACCCGACGGACTCACCCTGATTTTAGAGCGGGATAAGATTGTTTTTCTAAGACCGCTTTCCGTGCGATGCATCCACGGGGTTGGTCCTGTGACTGCTGAAGCGTTGGAGGCGAGGGGATTGAGAACTATCGGCGATTTACAAAGTCGAGCCCAGGGGTTGGAGGCCATTGTCGGCTCGTGGGCGGAAAGTCTGAGACAACGCGCTTTCGGGGAAGATTCGCGGCTTGTCAACACCGAGCGAGAACGCAAAAGCATCAGCGCGGAAAATACTTTTCTTGTGGATACGGAGGACCGCCCCACTCTGCGCGCGGCACTTTTGGAGTTAGCGGCGGAGGTTGCCAGCAGTTTGGAAGCGCACCAAGCGGGAGCACAAACAATCCAAGTCAAAGTGCGCTATCACGATTTCAAAACATTGACGCGCCAAATTCGTTTGGAGGAACCGGTGCATGAGGCGCGCGAGATTTACAGATTAGCCTGCCATTTACTGGCCACGCACGGCTTGGTGTCGCGCCCCTTGCGGCTCTTAGGAATCGGCGTTTCCACTCTTTTTCAGGGCGAAAACGCGCAATTACAGCTGCCGTTTTGAGAGGCGCATGGGCTGGGCAGTTGCCGAGAGGCGCACTTCGTCATTTTTTGGCTAGGCTTCAACCCGTTGCTAAGAGGATGCTCAGCGCGGTATAGCTTCTCCCTTATGACACGTTTCCTCCCTCTCCGCGTTTTGTGTGCAGCTCCCCTGCTGTTCGCTGCTCCTTTGTGTGCACAGGCTCAGGCCGGATTCAGTTTTGCAGACACCCAAGGCGATCACCTTGATGTGCAACTCAACGGTAAACCGCTTCTGCGCTGGCAGTATGCTTTTGATAACTCCACGCCCGAGCGCCTTCACGACACCTACAAGCCCTACCTCCACGTCCTAGACGCCGAGGGGAAAGAACTCATTACCAAGGGGCCCGGCGGCGAGTTCACCCACCACAGAGGCTGGTTCCTCGGCTGGTCGAAAATCACGACCCCAAACGGCACTGTGGATCGCTGGCACATGAAGGGCGGCAACATCATTCAGCAGAAAGTCGTCTCGCAAAAGGCGGATAAGGATTCTGCCACCTTTACGGTTCTGCTGCACTGGCAGGGAGCCACTGACGCCCCGATCCTCTCTGAGGAACGCACCTACACGGTTCTCCCCGCTCCTGCCCCCGCCTATGTGCTGGTTGAGCTCAAGAGCGAAATCACGGCGCTCGCGGGTGAAACGCACCTCGACGGCGATCCAGAGCACGCGGGGCTTCAGTTCCGGCCAGCCTCCCAGATCGACAGGCCGCTAACTTCCTACATTTTCCCTCAGGCGGAGGCTGATCCAAAAAAGGATCGTGACTACCCTTGGGTAGCCGAAAACGCGACCATCTCCGGAAAACATTACACCATCGCTTTCCTCAACCATCCCGATAACCCCAAGGACACCCCCTTCTCTGCTTACCGAGACTACGGCCGGTTTGGAGGCTTCTTCCGCACCACGATCCCAGCTGGGGGTAAGTTCACCCTCAAAGGACGCTTGCTTATTGCTGAGAATAGCCTCTCCGCCGGAGACATCCAAAAAGCGGCCAACGCGTTTACAGGTAAAAACGATCCCACTCCTACGATCACCGAGCGCATGGCGGACAAGCCAGCGCCCAAAAAAGAAGACAAGAAACCCGAAGCGCCCGCCAAGTAGCCTGATAGATTAGTGGCCCGCTATGGGCCGCCCAGCTAGCGCCCGATTCCCATCCCATCCATGTCCAGTCAGTTCGGCCACCTTTTCCGTATCAGCACTTGGGGAGAATCCCATGGAGGTGGGGTCGGCGTCGTTGTAGACGGCTGCCCCCCCCTGCTTCATCTCTCCGAGGCCGATATCCAGCGCGACCTTGACCGGCGGCGGCCCGGCCAAAGCGAAATCGTCACCCCACGCGATGAGGCAGACCAGTGCCGGATTCTTTCCGGGGTCTTTGAAGGTCGCACCTTGGGGACGCCGATTGCGGTAAGCGTCATGAACAAGGACGCGCGGCCCGAAGCTTACCGGGAAATGGAGCACGCCTACCGGCCCTCGCATGCCGACTACACATACCAAGCGAAGTACGGCGTGCGCAACTGGCAGGGAGGTGGGCGCTCTTCAGCCCGGGAAACCATCGGGCGCGTCGCGGCTTCGGCGATTGGCAAAAAGGTGCTAGCGGCCATTTGCCCCGGGCTGGAGGTGGTGGCGTATGTGCGATCTATCCAGCATTTGCAGGCTGACATTGACCCGAACACAGTGCAATTTGACGCAGTGGAATCTAACATTGTCCGCTGTCCGGATGCGGCGATGGCGGAACGCATGATTGAACACATCAAGAGTGTGCGCTCCGAGGGCGACTCTGTGGGCGGTATCATCGAATGCGTGGTGCGCGGAGTCCCTCCTGGGCTGGGGGAACCGGCGTTCGACCGGTTGGAGGCGGATTTAGCCAAGGGCATGTTGAGTCTCCCGGCGACCAAGGGCTTCGAAGTTGGCTCAGGCTTCGCGGGCTGCGGGCTGCGCGGCTCAGAGCATAATGACGCCTTCTACATGGAGCACGATCGTGTGCGCACCCGCACCAACCGCTCCGGCGGTGTGCAGGGCGGCATCTCCAATGGCGAACCGATCATTTTCCGCGTGGCGTTCAAGCCGACGGCGACCATTTTTCAGTCCCAACAAACGGTTTCCCCACAGGGCGAAGACGTGGAACTCAAGGCCCGCGGTCGTCATGATGCGTGCGTCCTGCCCCGAGCAGTCCCAATGGTGGAGGCGATGACCGTGCTGGTTCTCACTGATCATGTGCTTCGGCAGAGGGCGCAAAACAGTGGTTTTGCAGGTGTCTAAACTCGATTCCAAACTGCCCTCGCTCCCGGAGTCATTCCCGTTTTACCTGAATTGATTCGCACACAAACGATGTACCCCCAACCCCATTCGAGCTCAGAATTTTCCCTTCTTGCGGTGGAAATCGGAGGTACCAAGCTCCAAATCGCTGCCGGTAATTCTGCAGGTCAAATCGTCGAACGCATTCGCTTCGAAGTGGACCGCAGCGCCGGTGCCGGGGGGATCCGTCAGCATTTGGCGGATACCTTGCCCGGGCTCGCCGAGCGCTGGAAACCCGCTGCTATCGGAGTAGGCTATGGTGGACCCGTAGATTGGAAAACAGGCCAAATTGCGCGCTCTTATCACATTGAAGGTTGGAGTGATTTTCCTCTCGCGACCTGGCTTTCCGAGCGGACTGGCCTGCCCGCGTTCGTGGAGAACGATGCCAACGCGGCTGCCTTGGGAGAGGCCCTCTTCGGGGCAGGTATCGGAGCGAATCCCGTTCTCTGGATAAACGCAGGGAGCGGAGTGGGCGGCGGACTGGTGGTGGATGGTCAACTCTACCATGGTCGACCTCCCGGGGAGATGGAACTGGGCCACCTGCGTCTGGACAGGACGGGAACAATCACAGAGGACCTGTGCTCGGGCTGGAGCGTCGACCGCAAAGTGCGAGACGTCGCTGCACTCGCTCCGGACGGCCCGCTCGCACAAGCGCTCTCCGAGGCGAGCGCGCCCGGTGGCGAAGCACGTGCGCTGGTCCCGGCCCTTGCGCACGGCGATCCCGTGGCGGCGGGTGTTCTTGGAGAAATCGCGGATTCGCTAGCCTACGCCCTTTCACACGCTGTGCACCTGCTTCACCCCGAGGTCATTGTGTTTGGTGGTGGCCTCGCTCTTATCGGTGAACCCTTGCGCGCGCGGATCGCCACGGCACTTCCCCACTGGCTGATGGACACTTTCCGTCCCGGCCCGGAAGTACGCCTCGCGCAGTTGATGGAAGACGCCGTATTGGTGGGCAGTTTTGCTGTTGCCGCAGGACGTCTTAGCACGCTCAGATCATCTTAAACACAATCCTACTCCATGAAATCTTGGATCACTCAATACATTGCCGCCCAGCATGCTGCTCTAGATTCTGTTTCTCACGAAGCCATCGAAAAACTCACCAAGACGTTACACTCCGCTTGGCGTGAAGATCGCCAAGTCTTTGCCATCGGTAACGGCGGCAGCGCAGCAAACGCTTCCCATTTCGCCACCGATCTCGGCAAAGGTTCCTCAGACAAACTCGGCAAACGTTTCCGCGTGCTTTCGCTCACCGACAACGTTTCGTGGATCACGGCGCTTGGCAACGACTACGCTTATGACGAAGTTTACCGCCGACAACTCGAGAATTACGCGCGTCCGGGAGATTTGTTGATCGCGATTAGTGTGAGCGGCAATTCGCCCAATTTGGTGAAGGCTGTGGAATGGGGTAACGCCGAGGGACTGGAGACGGCGGCTCTTGTCGGAGCAAAACGCGGGCGTCTGGCGGAGATTGCCAAACAGGTACTTGTGGCTGAAGACACTCATTATGGCCGGGTGGAAGACGTGCAGATGCACATTCTCCACATGCTGTGCTACGCGTTCATGGAGCTCCCTGCGTTCGCAAAGTAACGCGCATCAGTCGCGGCGCACCCGACGTCCCCATCGGGCGCGCTAATATGGGACGTCAATGCCGCTGCGCAAGTTCGAGAATCGCGGAGGCGTTAGCCAACCCAGTCGTGCCAATTTGATGCACGGTCACCGAGGCAGCGAGCATCGCCAACTCCATCGCTTCCCCGAGGGTGGCCTCTGCCGCCAAAGCCGCAGTGAGCGCGGCTGTCACGGAGTCCCCTGCGCCAACGATGTCGATCGGCCCACGCACTGGCAGCGAAGGCACCCATTGCGAACGCACACCAGGTGTCGCCCCCACAATGCCGTCTTCCGCGAGCGTCGCGAAGGAGGGACGCCTGTTACGATCAGCCAACGCCTCAACGGCAGCACACAACTCGTCGTTGCCAGCTTGGGAAGAAATACAGCCAAGCGCATGCAGCTCGTTCCTGTTAAGCTTGAAAATCAAGGGTGGAAACCGGCCCAAGCCGCTGCGTGAATCGGCCAACACAGGCACCACTTCAGCGAGGGCAGCAAGGGCCTGTAAAACCTCGCTTGTGATCACACCTGTGCCAGAGATGTCCACCTGATCCATCACTGCAACGGCGTCTATGTGGCTTGTGAGCTCCCGGACCAGAGCCGCCATTTTTGCTGAAAGATCCTGTGACGTCGGCGTCCAGTTTTTGGAATCCAAACGGCTTAACTCTTCGGGTAAACGCCCTCGTTCCATCAAAAGCGGTTTGCAGTACGTAAATGTCCGGCGTTCTGGTGTGCGTACAAATCCGCGCGTCGAAACCCCAGGCGTCGAGGCCAACGCGCGCTCCAGCTCGTAGCCCTCGCCATCCTCACCTGCAAAACCCACTGGCAGCACGGATCCTACACCAAGCGCGACGAGGTTGTTTAGCACCGTCCCCGCCGCCCCGGGTTGAGCGCGCACGCGATCGACTTTATAAACAGGGAGACCCGTTTCGATAGACACCTCACGGTGCGCCGCATCAATCTCAAGATAACGGTCCAAACAAAAGTCACCAACTACCGCAATACGCAGTTGAGCAAAGGATTGCAGAAGTTGCGCCAGACGTTCCAGGTTCATGCGTGAGGGTGCGTTTGGGAGGTCGAAAGCTGACGCCAAAGGTGCTGAATAAACAGCGCATTGTCGCATTGTAAATAGTGCATGGGCGCACCCATCCGCGAAAAACTTTTACAAAACCGCAAATAATAAGCGGCGTTGGTCTTGGGCGGTTCACCGACAGACCAATCCCACCCCCCCCCATCCTGGAGATCGACCACATAAATCGAGTGACCCGAGAGCGCACCGACACCCGCCTGCAAACGCAGGTTATTGACACAGCTCAAACTCTTTTCAAACACCTGCGGTCCCATAATTGCAGAGCCTACCGAGAGTAAAACCCCGCCCTCCAAACGCTCTACCGAGCCTCCAAACAACCTAAAATCCCAATCCCCCGCCCGGCCCAAAACCCCGCCATTGAACGCAGGATGATTTGCAATAATGTCGTACCCAATGCCTGGGTGGACCGTTGCCACCACACCATGCCGCCAGGCCGACGCCAAAATCGACGCCTGCTTCCACCGATGCACCACCTCCACCCGTCCGCCGTCCAAACCTCGTTCCAGCATGAACCGCAGTAAATCTGCGCGCGCTGCCGTTAGCGGATGCGCAGGGTCTCCAGCGATGAGCGCCCGCAAAGCGGCGGGAGTCGGTAAGGTAGCACCATCCTCGACAATAAAACGGCCCAAGGCCTGGCCATAGCCCAGTCCATCGAGCGCTCCAGCCATCAGCGCGAGATGAATGTTCGCGCCTGTTTCCT
>CAIWVL010000175.1 GCA_903916085.1 uncultured Spartobacteria bacterium | reverse complement strand
CTCCCATTGCCTCCCATTGCCTCCCATTGCCTCCTATTGACTGCGAATTGAGCAGAGGAACCCGCCTAACATCGGGCCCCCAACGGCAGCATGACCGCATCCAAAAAACCGATCCATCCGTCCACGGCAACCGAACTGGAGACGCATACGGCAAAGGCGATCTGCGCCCTGAAAGAGGCAGAACGACTCAAAGGCGCGGGCGACTTTGAAGGCTGCTGTGAGGCGCTGCGACTCGTTCTCTCAGCGGACAGACTGCCTGCCGCAGTCCTCAACAATGCAGGATTACTATTGCAAGGCCTCAACAAGCTGGAGGACGCGGACCATGCCTTCGAGCGCGCCTACACGGCCGATCCCACGCAGGAAGCAGCCTTAGTGAACCGAGGAGGTCTGCTACGTTCGCGCGGAAATTGGCAGCTTGCATTGGAGCTGCTTATGAAGGCGGTTCAAATAAAACCGGACTCGGCAGTGGCCTGGAACAATGTGGGTATGTTGCTGCGGGATTTGAAGCGACTGGGCCCCTCGGCAAGCGCATTCACGATGGCTTGTCGTCTTAATCAAAGCTGGGCCTTACCTCGCTTTAATCTAGGCACGGTTCTAAGCGAGAGTGGTGATACCGTGACGGCTGCCAGTGAGTTCAGAACTGCTCTCAGCTTGGCGCCCCAGGATCCACAAGTGTTTAGCAATCTTTTGCTGTGTCTGAACTATCTGCCGAATCTTGCGCCTTCGGCACTCGTTCAGGAGCACCTACAGTACGGTAAACGGTTTGAGAACGACAGAAGCGCAACTTGGCCGAACTCCCCCGAGCCATTGAGGAGATTGAAGGTCGGCTTTGTATCCGGGGACCTCGGGGACCACTCGGTTTCGTGGTTCTTGGAACCGCTCCTGAAATGCCTAAAAGATTCAACGCTAGAGTGTGTTTGCTTTTCCAATGCCCCGGTGCAGGGCCCTGTGGCAGAACGGCTGCATCAATTCAGCCATGGGTGGATCGATATTTGGGGGCGCTCCCATGAGGCGGCAATCCAGCTGGTACAGCAGCAGAAAATCGATGTCCTCATTGATCTTTCCGGACACACTGCCCTAAACCGACTGCCTCTTTTTGCCGCAAAACCCGCTCCTATTCAGATTTCGATGATTGGCTACCTGCAAACGAGCGGGTTGAAAGCCATGGATTACCGAATTACAGACCGGTGGCTATCGCCGGTAGACGGCATTGAGGAACGTGCGGGGGCACCAGAAACGTTGTTGCGCCTGCCAAACGGTGCGTTTGGTTTCCGGCTACCCACCGATGCCCCCGAAGTGGCACCTCTCCCGGATCCAGATAACGGCATCGTTTTTGCATCCTTCAATAGTCTAACCAAGCTGCACCCAGGCACGGTCCGTGTCTGGGCTGAGACGCTCCAAGCTGTGCCGCACTCGCGCATGATCGTGCTTGGTAATGACCCAAGTCGCCTTTTGACACAGCTCACCGCGCACGGCATCGAGCCGGGACGCATCGAGCATAAACAACGACTACCGTTGCAGGATTTTTACAAACTACTCGGCACCGTACATCTCGCCCTAGATACGTTCCCGTTTAACGGTCTAACAGTAAACCTGCTGGCGGCCTGGATGGGCGTTAGCACAGTCACTCTCGCCGGCTCCACTTCTCACGGCCGAGCGGGCACTGCGGTGGCAGCTCGGCTCGGATTTCCGATGTTATCGTGCGAAACTGAAGCTGCATACGTCACAACAGCTGCCCGAATCGTTCAAGACAAAGATTTGCTCACCGAAATGCGCACCTGCTTGCGTCCCCGAATCCGCGAGGCCTTTGGAAATGAGGCGCTGCACGCCATGGAATTTCAGGAGGCCCTCCGGGCAGTGTGGAAGCAGTGGTGCGCGTCACAATCGGGTAGCTTCGCTCAGGATCCTGAATCATCTAAAGTTGCGAATTAGCCACATGAAATGGTGCCTCTTCATACCCCCCTGCTGAGGAGTGGCCATTTTGAGCAGTTTAGTCAAATGAGAGGAACTTCTCCTCCCATTTGACCTGCATACGCCTTGACCCGTTGCCGGCACCCTGATGCGGGGCGTCTAGTTATTTACGGATGATCCAGTGGAGTCGACTGCGCTCAAGCACGGACCATCCGCCTTAAAACTTTTTTTTCAGGAAGATCCGCTTATTCATGCTTAAACAAGGGTGGGTGGGAGGGCTCAACTCAAACTCTATTCTTTTGGATTGAGCGGCGTTTGTCGTAATGTTTCCCGCTCCGCTCTCCACAATAGCCAAATGAGAGGAACTTATCTTCCAATCGCAATAATATCTCTAAAAGGCTGCGGGATCCTTGGTTTCGGCCGGGAGCGATTTGTTCCGAATCCAAACATACTCTTTCCAAGCGCCCTCATAGAGACGCACTTTGGGGTAGCCGGCGACGTGTTTCAGATAAAAGCGCAATAGGCTCCCCTCACGTGAGGTTCCACAGTAACACAACACTTCTTTGTCAGGCGTGATTCCAGCCGCCTCAAGATCCGCCTTCACCTCGCTGAACGGCTTAAACTTATGTGTATTGTCTTTTTCCATAAGACGCGCCCAATGAAAACTCACCGCCCCAGGAATGTGCCCTTTTCGTAACCAAATTTCATCCTGGCCTAGGAATTCATTTTTGGGCCGCGCATCTACGAGAATATGCCCCGGCTTGTCCTTCAAACTGAGAACATCATCCACAGTCAGAGCGACAGAGGGGTTGCCCGTCGCAGGTAGATTTCCGGGTGGGTTGCCAAAATAGTCTTGTACTGGCTTCAAACCAGCCGCCTTCCAAGCCGCCAGCCCACCATCGACGATCCGGATGTCTTGAATACCATACTTTTCCAAAACATAAGCCACCATACTGGCGCTCAAGACTTCGTCATTAGGAAGCGTATCTCCCGTGGCGTAAACTAGGTGCAATCTGGTTTTATCAATCCCCGCCCGCACTAGCAGTGCCTTGGTCAAGTCTTCGGGTAGGTACTGCACAGGCACTCCGTGATCGGTACCGCGCAGAGTATCGAATTCAAGGTGCTGCGCTGTAGGGAGATGCCCTCGAAAATAATCTTTGTAACCTCCACGCGTATCCAAAACAATGGGACGTTTGGTGGCATCTGAGTTTTCGATGAGTTTTTGGGCCTCTGAAGGAGAAATAACACCGACATCGGCTTTTGCCACGAATGGCAAACTGGCGAGAACAAGCAAAAGCGAGAGTTTCATGGAATGGCGAACATTTAAATGCACAGATGCGCACATTCGCAAACATAAACGGCACACTCCTTTTTTTTCGTCTCCTAGCTAACCATTGGATACTGCAAGCTTCACTCAATCAGCAATTTACCTCACACAATAACACCTTGATCAACGCACAGTCTTATCCATGGCGAGGTACTCGCAGGTGGTACACAGAGAAGTAACAAATCCCGAAAGATTTCGTCCAGGGGCGACAAGCTAACCATGGTTCGAGTCCTCTGTTGTTTCGACTTTCTTCGGTTAAAAATGAGCGATCTCCCCGCACACAGATGGTTTTACGGAAGGTAGTTGAGAGAAATCAGCCGCAAGATATCTCCCCGGTACCGAGCCCTCAAACCACCTTGCCGCTCCACTTGAGCTTCTGACGCAATACTTCAAAAAATGGCAGCCCTTCCGGAAAAACCAACCGTAGCGCCTGCCTTGAACGCCGGATCCGAGTCAGATCTCCCGGCTCCAGGGGCAACGGGTCGCGCCCGTCCAAAGTTAAGCAAACGCCTTGCTGCCCCTCCGATGGACGCACCGTGATGGTGGAGCGTTCGTTCACGATCACGCTCCGGTTCGTAAGCACATGCGGGCAAATGGGTGTGATGACGAATACACCTGAGTCCGGTGCGAGAACCGGTCCACCCGCACTCAGCGAATACGCAGTAGAACCCGTGGGCGTTGCCACAATCAATCCATCCGCATTGTATTCAGTAAGCTCAACACCATCGATTTCCACTTCCAAGCGAATCACCCGAGAACGCTCCCCGCGCGAAACCACCACCTCATTCAGTGCCCGCCCGGTCCAAGGCGGTGCCCCGTTCCGCAACACCTCAACAGAAAGCAGGCTACGCACACTTATCAGAGCCTTCCCCGCAACAACTTCCGTTAACGTTTGCTCAAAATCGCCAGGCCCGGCACCCGTAAGAAACCCGAGCGTTCCAGAATTGATCCCAAAAATGTGAGGCGCGGGAAACGATCCCTCATGAACGGCCTGAAGCAAAGTGCCGTCGCCTCCGAGAACCACCAGCAGACCACATCTGCGAAACAGGCCCTTCACGCTCAACTCGGAGGTCTCACCAAGAAGAGCAGCCGTACTCCGGTCAAAAATCACGCTGCACCCAAGGTGCCGCAGTGTAGAGGCAGCCGAAAAAACGAGTTCCGATGCCCCCGGCTTCGTGCCGTTAGCGATGATTCCTACCGTTTTACAATCCATGCAAGAAATTCAGTGTTGCCATCACCACCACGTATCGGCGACTCCAAAAGCCCCTTCCATTCCAGCTCCACCTGAGACTCAACCCAAGTGCGGATGCGCTCTACCGCCCTGGCGTGCAGCTCAGTATCCCGCACTACGCCGCCCTTCCCTACTTCCTCCCGGCGCAGTTCGAACTGGGGTTTGATGAGCACCACGGCCATGCCGCCTGCACGCACGCGGGCCAAAGAGGGAGGCAAAATCAAAGTAAGAGAAATAAAGGACACATCAGCTACTAAAAAATCGACTTGTTCAGGTACTTCCGACTCAGAGAGGTATCGGCAATTGACTTTTTCTAGGGCGATTACCCGCGGATCGGAGCGGATTTTCCAGTCCAACTGAGAATGCCCAACGTCGACGGCATACACCTTGGCTGCACCATGTTGCAAAAGACAGTCGGTAAAGCCCCCAGTGGACGCTCCTACGTCTAAACAGATCCAGCTCTCCACTTGAATGCCGAATCCCTGCAGGGCCCCCTCCATTTTCAAACCACCTCGCCCCACATAGCGCTCACCCGCCTGAACTTCAAGAGTGGCATCCACCCCTACGCGACTACCGGCCTTATCCACTCGTTGGCCGTCCACCAAAACCTGTCCAGCCATGATGGCACGCTGCGCCCTTTCTCGGCTTTCCATGAGGCCGCGCTCGACCAGGAGGACATCCAGCCGTTGTTTCATCACGCAAGGACGCTATGGAGGAGTGCGCCGAGTGTCACGCGGAGAAGCCGCAGTCTCGATACTCTTGCGGATCAGAATTAAAAATAACGATCCGTTAGACTCTCCAATAATGCTGAAAACATCACACCGCCCACGGCTCGCTTTCGATCCAGTTTCCTACAAAAAAGCCGCCCAGCGGATTTCTCCCCTGAGCGGCTTTGTAATGTTCACGCCTTAAAGGCGCGCACTAGCTAGTGCTTGGCGGAAGCACGCTTTTCTTCAATGGCGGCCTGGGCGGCAGCCAAACGTGCGACGGGCACGCGGAAGGGAGAGCAGCTCACGTAGTTCAAGCCCACGCGATGGAAGAACTTGACGGAATCAGGATCTCCACCGTGCTCGCCGCAGATCCCGAGCTTGATGTCGGGACGCGTGGCACGGCCCTTTTCAATGGCGATCTTCACCAACTGTCCAACACCAGCCTGATCCAGAGTGGCGAAGGGGTTCTTGGAGAACACTTCGTTTTCTAGGTAAGGATTGAGGAAGTTGGCCATGTCATCCCGGCTGATGCCGAGGGCGGTCTGCGTTAGGTCGTTCGTTCCAAAGCTGAAGAACTCGGCAGTGTGCGCGATTTCGTCGGCTGTCAGAGCGCCACGGGGCACTTCGATCATCGTTCCCACCGAGTAGGTGAGTTCGACGTGCTTTTCCTTCTGCACTTCAGCAGCCACGCGATGCACGATTTCCACCTGCAAATCGAGCTCACGCTTGAACCCAACCAGCGGAATCATCACTTCGGGCTTCACCTTGATGCCTTTTTTCTGCACTTCAGCAGCGGCTTCAAAGATGGCGCGCGCCTGTGTCGCTGTGATTTCTGGATACGCGATCCCGAGACGGCAGCCGCGATGACCCAACATTGGATTGGACTCATGCAAGGCGCTCACGCGGGAAGCGACCTTTTCAACACTCAAGCCAAGCTTTTCAGCGAGATCAGCCTGCGCTGCGTGATCGTGCGGGACGAACTCATGAAGCGGGGGATCCAGAAGACGGATGGTGGCGGGGAAGCCATCAAGGGCTTCGAAGATGCCGGCGAAGTCTGCCCTCTGGTAAGGGAGAATCTTGGCAAGCGCCAACTCACGCGCTTCCTTGGTGTCGGCGAGGATCATCTCACGAACGGCGTCAATACGATCGCCTTCGAAGAACATGTGCTCGGTGCGTGTCAGACCAATGCCGGTAGCACCGAAGGCGATGGCGGTCCGAGCCTGCTCAGGCGTGTCTGCATTGGTGCGGACATCGAGGCGAGTGGCCTTCGTGCACCACTCCATGAGCTGCTGGAAGCTCTTGAATTTCTCAGTCTGCTGAGCTTCCTTGTCGCCGCTCACCGTGCCGGTGATGATCTCACTGGGGGAGGTTTTCAACTGGCCGCCGTACACGGTGCCACTTGTCCCGTCGATGGAAAGGAAATCCCCTTCCTTGAAGACGTGACCAGAGATCGTGACCGTCTTCTTGTCATAATCAATCAACACGTCGGAAGCGCCGCAGATACACACCTTGCCCATCTGACGAGCCACGAGTGCTGCGTGGGAAGAAACGCCGCCCTTGGCGGTGAGAATCCCCTCAGCTGCGATCATCCCGCGCAAGTCTTCTGGCGAAGTTTCGTTACGAACGAGCAGCACGTGTTCACCGCGTTCGTGGGCGATAACGGCGCGCTCAGCGTTGAGGTAGATCTTGCCCGAAGCAGCGCCAGGACCAGCGGGAAGCCCTTTAGCAAGCGCCTGCGCCTTCTTCACTTCCGCGAGATCAAAGATCGGGGCCAGCAACTGGTCGAGCTGATCCGCTGGGTTACGCAACACGGCGGTTTCCCAGTCAATGAGCTTCTCGTGGTACATGTCCATGGAGAACTTCAGAGCGGCGGCAGCGGTGCGCTTGCCGTTACGTGTCTGGAGCATGAACAACTTTCCGTCCTGAATCGTGAACTCCACGTCCTGAACGTCCTTGAAATGCTTTTCCAAGGTGGCACGCACTTCCATCAACTCAGCGAAGGGCTTGGGCATTTCCTTCTCCAAACGCGACACGGGCTCAGGCGTCCGCACGCCTGCCACCACGTCTTCGCCCTGGGCGTTGATGAGGAATTCACCGTAAAACTCGTTGTCCCCGTTAGCGGGGTTACGTGTAAACGCCACGCCTGATCCTGAGGTCGGGCCGGTGTTGCCGTAAACCATGGCCTGCACGTTTACTGCCGTGCCCCACTCGGAGGGGATGTTGTACTTACGGCGGTAAACGATCGCGCGATCGTTCATCCAGGAGCCAAACACAGCGCCGACCGCGCCCTTGAGCTGTTCCCGGACGTCAGCTGGGAAAGTCTTCCCGGTCCGGTCCTGGACAAGCTTTTTGAAACGCTTGACCAATTCGCGATTGTCATCGGCCGTCAATTCGCTGTCCAAAAGTTCGGCATGGTAATGCTCGTGCTTGTACTCCTCGATCACGACTTCGAAGGGTTCATGGTCTTCCCCTTCGCGCTTCTGCACGCCGAGAACCACGTCGCCGTACATCTGGACAAAACGACGGTAGCAGTCCCACGCGAAACGCTCGTTGTTAGTAGCGGCAGCGAGGGAGAGAACGGTCTGATCATTCAACCCGAGGTTGAGAATCGTATCCATCATCCCAGGCATCGAGTCCCGAGCGCCGGAACGCACCGCAACCAGAAGCGGTAGATTCTTATCGTCACCGAACTTGCATCCCATGATGCGTTCCATGTTTACAATTCCGTCCTCAATCTGAGCCTGAAGCACCGGCGGGTAGTTCCTGCCGTGATCGTAAAAGTACGTGCAGACCTCTGTGGAGATCGTGAATCCGGGAGGCACGGGAAGACCAATACGGGTCATTTCCGCGAGGTTGGCACCTTTGCCGCCCAAGAGAGCCTTTTGGGAACCATCACCATCGGCCTTTTTGTCACCCCAGGTGTAGACATACTTCACGCCTTTACCGGCGGGAGCGTTTTCTGGGCTGTGGGAGGAATCCTTAGTGGCGGGATTTTCTGAGTTATGTGTATTAGACATGTGAAATAGGTTGGAAATTCTGGAGGAGGAAACGATCCACAAGAAAATGAACAACCTCACGCAGCGCATTCAAGCGCAAGCGAAGGCCGCACCGTCTGGGTGGACGCGCTGCTTCAAGAGCAGGTGCGAGGCTCTGCCACAAACTGGGCGTGGTGTCGACACCTGCCCTCTGTTTGAGCGGAGGAAATAAATTTTTACTACGATAAAGGAGCTGGCGCGGGCAATGACACTCCAGCGCCTCCATAATTTTTAGACTCGCCAGGCGCAACGCCTGAGGGCATCGAATCGAAGAGAGCGCGCCCCAATTTTTGGGTAGAGGGGCGCAAATGTCTCCTCTTGAAAGGATCTACTTCTTGGAAATGACTTCTACGGCCTTCTTCACCTGATCAAGGCCCTCGTTCATCTCTTCCTTGATACGCTTGATGTCCTCAGCGTCTTTTTTCTGGGCGTAATCATGCGCCGCACGCTGCACCATCAGCGGATGCGTCACGGAGTCGAGCGGGTTGCGGAAATGCTCGTTTTTTTCGTCCTGATGGTTGATGCCGATTTCCTTTTCCTTGCCGTCGAAGTGATGGCCGTCATGCCAGTTCTTTTCGATCTCCTCAAAGGGCAGCTTCTTGATGGCAGGGATGTTATCAAATACGGCCTTAAACCACTTGGAGGCCTCTGGTTTGACCTTAAGGTATTCTTCCGCGATCCAGATTCCATCAGCCACCATGATGTCGATTTTCTTGTCCACCACGTCCACGTCTAACTTTTGAGAGTTAGCCATGCTTAAGACCGCCTCACCAGCAGCCGTGTACGACTTTAGGTGCGCAGCAGCGGCTGCGGGATCGGCAGCCATTGTAAAATTCGCCCCACAAAAGAGGGCCACAGCGGAAACGAACGGCAGGTGTTTTTTCATGTAAAAGATGAGCTTCGCGCCCCTGTAGAGGGGCGCATCTATTAAGCATCCCCGATGGCGCACTGCACGCCAAATTGTTGTGTGCACCGAGATTCAAAACGACCTGAGGCTAGGGCAAATCCGATTCTCCCCTCGCCTCGCGGAACGCGCTCGGCGCGATCCCGTGTTTACTGCTTCATTACCCGCCCCCCAACCCTGTAGCCTCTTCCCTCCCATGCAAACCATCGTTATCGGCCACCGGAATCCCGACATGGATTCCATCTGCGCGGCAATCGCTTATGCGGAATTCAAAACGCTTAGCGGCCATGCAAACGTGGTTGCAGCACGCTGCGGCAACACAAACGAACGTATCGACTTTGTACTCCGAAAGTTTGGATTCGCAGCCCCGCAACTGGTGACCGACCTCTCCCCCGTCGTCGAAGATGTCATGGAGCCCAATGTCATTTGCGTAAGGGCCGACTCGCCCGTGTACGACGCCATTCAACTGATTGACCAAAAGGGGCTACGCGGCCTTCCCGTAGTCGATGGACGTAACCGCTGCCTAGGGCTGCTAAGTTCCTTCAAAATTACCCACCATCTTTTTCCTTCGCGAGACGAAGCCAACTCCGCTCGCATGATCACCGCTTCGCTAGCGGACATCGTAGCGACCTTCGGGGGAGAACTGGTGGCAGGCAAGTTGACCACCGAGCCTACCGAGCAGCTACTGATGGTTTGCGCGATGGCACAGGACTCCTTCATCCCACGTTTGCGCAAGTACAAGGACCAGCAGGTCATTCTCTTTGTAGGGGACAGACCCCATGTGCAACTGCTTGCCATGGATGAAAATGTTCACGCCATCATTGTCACAGGTGGCCTTGGCGTACCCGACGAAATCCGCGATGCCGCCGTGGCCGCTGGTGTGACCCTCATTTCCTCCCCGCACGACACCGCTTCAACGGTTCTCCTCTCCCGTGGCGCCGTGCGGGTGGAGAGCATGATCCAGACTGAATACGTCTCCTTCTTGCGGGGGACGCCGCTGGAAGAGGCGAGACAGATAGCCGCGCAAAGCGGGCAGTTTGTTTTTCCTGTCATTGACGGGGAAGGACACCTCGTAGGCATTCTTTCAAAGTCGGACTTCATCAAGCCCGTGCCTCGCCAACTCATTTTAGTGGATCACAACGAGCTCACGCAAGCTGTCCGCGGCGCGGCGGATGTCCCGATCGTTGAGATCATTGACCATCATAAACTTGGCGGTTTCACGAGCCACACACCGATCCTTTTCTGGAACAACCCACTGGGCTCCACCAGCAGCATCGTGGCCCTTTGCTTTCAGAACGCGGGCATTCCGATCCCCGCCTCTATCGCTGGACTGCTCATGGCCGGGCTCATCTCGGACACGCTCAACCTGAGCTCTCCCACCACAACGGCCACCGACAAACGCCTTCTCGAACACCTCGCCGCCATCGCAGGCGTAGAACCCACCAAACTAGCGGCCGAAATCTTCGCGGTAGGTTCCCCGCTCCTCACCATGACTCCTGGCCAGGCCGTCGGTGCGGACTCGAAAATTTACAAGGAAAATGGGTACAGCTTTAGCGTCGCCCAAATTGAAGAACTCTCCTTCGCGCACTTCCCCGAAAAAAGGGATGCCCTGCTTGAGGAACTCGAAAAGCAACGGCTCGCCAGCAAATTGCTATTCTCAGCACTGCTCGTGACAGACATCAATGAGCAGTCCTCGCTACTTTTAGTGAGGGGCGAGGCAGCTCTGTTGGCGACCATCGATTACCCGGAAAAATCCCCATCCATCTGGGAGCTGGCAGGAGTCGTTTCTCGAAAAAAACAACTCCTACCGTACCTCCTCAAATGCGTGGCAAAGCTCAAGGGCGGTGCCTAGTAGGCTGTTCGATGAGAAAGGACGCATGCGAGGCCGGCCTCCAGAGCCCCAGAGGGGCGATTTATAACAGCCTAGGGCAACGCCCTAGGATTACCGTCCAGATCAAATCAGCGCTGTAAGGACGTCCCAAAACATGGCTCGATTTAAGACGCCCCGATAGGGCTGTGGACTTTTTCATCCAAAACCTAGGGCTTTGCCCTAGGCTACAATCTCTCGCCCGATTGGGGCTTCCGAAACGAACTGATCCGTCCCTTATTACCGCACCACCTACCGGTAGGCTCGACACTTGAGTTGTTCAGGTTATTAACCAAAATCTTCAGCCCTCCGTTTTTTCTGCTCCCTCCTGTTAATTTCTCCCAGACTTCCCAGAAAAAACAGAAGGCGGAGATGAATTTATGGGAGTCTATCGGGGCCGGCTTTTAGCCCTTTATCTCGTGGCGAGATTGCAAGGAGTCTCGGGAGTGCAGGGCGCGCCCCTTGGAATCACGGTTGGAGCGCTAAAAAACGCACGCACACTGGCGAATCCAAAGATACCTTGGTGCCGGTAAACCGTAGTTTACCGCGTACTGGGTCCACACTGAAAACGGCCGCTGTGTTGCTGTCCTGGTGAGCAACCACCATCCATTTGCCAGTACGATCGAGGGAAAAGTTGCGCGGGATCCGACCTTCGGTGGGAGCGTTTTGAATCAACGTCAGCTTTCCTGACTGAGGATCGCAACGGAACACTGCGATAGTGTCGTGCGTCCGGTTGGAAACGTAAACGAAACGCCCATTGGGATGTACTACAGTCTCAGCCGTACTTAATCCTGTGCGGTTACGATCCGCTTTGGGGAGGGTGGAAACCGTGCGCAACAGTTTCAATGCCCCCTTCTTCGCGTCGTAAGCGAAAGTGCTCACCGTCATGAGCATCTCGTTGTTCACGAATACAAAACGACCGTTGGGGTGAAACGCCAAATGCCTCGGTCCAGAACCCGGAGGCAGGCTGACTTTTCCATGCTCGGAGAGGGTCCCGTCGGCCGGGTTCATTTTGTAGACAAACACCTTGTCCACACCAAGATCACACGCGAGGGCATACTTGTTGTCCGGTGTTGGCCAAATACTGTGCGCATGAGGGCCCTCTTGACGCTCCTCGTTCACGCCCCTACCCACATGCCGTAGAGCGGTTTTAACTTTGCCCAACGCACCGCCCTTTTCCAATGAATGCGAGGCCACCGTCCCGCTCGCATACTGAGCTGTCATAGCCATTTTCCCCTCAGGCTCCACGGCAATCTGACAAGGGCCCTTTCCCCCAGCCGGCACGCGGTTTAAGAGACGCAGATCGCCCGAAGGAAGTTTAATGCGGTAGGCGCTTACCTCGCTGTGCGCTCGAAGCGGTGGCGGCTCCTCGCCCACGACGTAAAGAAACTGTCCCGAAGGATGCAGCGCCACAAAACTGGGGCTTGTCGTGCGCGCGGCAAGCTTCGGCGCACTCAAAGCGCCCGTATCAGCATCGAAACGGGATACATAAATTCCCTTACTCCGAGAAGTCGGGTTGGTTTCCGTCGGGCTGGTATACGTCCCAAAATACACCAACTGCGTGTTTTGAGCAAAAGCAGAGCTCACCAAAAGCGAGCAAGAAAGGTAGAGAAGCGGGCGAATCATGCGGGGGCGAGAGGGGTACAAATACGAGAAGTCAAAGCGCAGAAGGGTCCATTCCGATGGACTCTGAATGAACCCGTCCGGCAAAGGCCTTAGAAGCCCAGTCCTGGGGGCAAGCCCATGCCACCGGTGAGTTTACCCATCTCGGTCTGAGCGAGCG
>CAIWVL010000174.1 GCA_903916085.1 uncultured Spartobacteria bacterium | reverse complement strand
TTCCGAGCGCGGACGCCGGCCCTGGGAAGATGGGGGGAATGTTTAAGAGGCGGCGTTGACAGGGGAGGCCGTAAAACATAGTTTTACGCATGATCAAAACGATTTCGAAAATCGGTAATTCTCAGGGAATTATCTTTGATTCCGCCCTGCTCCAACTCGCACGATTGAAGGTCGGCGACGAAGTGAACGTGGAAGTTCATGCAGGAGGCACAATCACTATCGCTCCGATTCAGCCTCTGCCACCACGCGACGAGGTGACGTCTCTTATCAAAGAGACGATGAAACAATATGCGACGACAATGAGCCGTCTCGCTTAAAGAAAATGGCCAACCCGTGCCTGCATCTGAGCGTTGAAATCGTCCTGGAGATTCATGCCGAGGCCATTGCCCAATTCGGTGGCTCCGAGGGGCTTCGTGATCGTTCCCTGTTAGAATCTGCCGTCGCTGCTCCACAGGCTAGTTTTGGAGGTGCCTCGCCTTTTACCGATGTTGTGGATGTTGCTGCTGCTTATTTGTTTTACATTTGTAGTAATCATCCCTTTGTCGATGGCAACAAACGCGTGGGGCTTGGCGCATGTCTCGTTTTTTTGCGACTAAATGGATGCACCCTCGCTCCGGACAGTGATGACTGGGAAAACCTCACTTTGGCCGTAGCCGCTGGCGCTATGTCCCGGAACGACGTCACTATCATCCTGAGGAGGTTGGTCAATTAGCAGAACCCTCCTCCGTTGACTCTTCACCAAGCTCCCGCCTAGTCTGTCCCTCTCCCGCACTAATCGTTTATTTTCAACGGCTACTGGCTGAACGATTGTGCCCACATTTCCTCCCATGCTTTCTTCCGCACGCCCGTTCTTTGCCGCGCTTCTTCTTTCCCTGTGCCCAGCGTTGCAGGCCGCACCTGTACCAGCCTCGCTGCTTGCTGAGGGCTGGAAGCACCGTATCTGGCTGGTGTACCCGCCGGAGAAAATCAAATCCGACGAGACGTTCTCCGAAGGCCCTCGGGTGGAAGCAGTGAAACTGAGCGCTGCGAAAGGGGAGGTGGAACCTTTTCTTGTAGTGCTTCGGCCTGAAGTGCCTATGCGCGATGTGGAGGTGCGCCTCTCGGCTCTCACCGGTCCGGAGGGAAGCGTCATTCCCGCGCCCAAACTCCCTGCCCGTCATTTGGGCTACATTTATGTCGATGAACCAAGCGGCACTCGGATCGCTCAAAAAATGCCATTCGATACCGGCACCGGCTTGTTCCCAGACCCGCTCTTGAAGGGACTAGCCTCCGTGCGACCTGCGCATAACCTGCAGTTTTGGGTGCCCGTGGAGGTTCCTCACAACGTGCCCGCCGGGGTGTACAAGGGCGAGGTCACACTGAGTTGCCGCAAAGAAGGGTGGATGCCTCCCACGTTCGTCTCGCAGGTGCACGTTCCCGTGGAAGTCACTGTGCGTAATTTTGCGCTGCCCCAGGTTTCACCGCTCCTAAACACGTCGTTTTATTCGACAACACAGCTTTCCAAGGAGCAACTGGCGGCGCTCGGGCGTCCTTTGGGGCAGGAGTTCGCTTCCCACAAGCAGACGCCTGAGCCGCTGCTGCCTTCTCCCGAACTACGCATAGGGCCTGGCCCCGAGCTCACGGTCGACCTTTCCGCATGGGAAAAAGAAGCCGCGTATGTGTTAGACGAAATGCATTTGCCTCAGGTGTTTTTGCCCGTGTGGGGTGCCCGCAGTGGGAACATGCAAGGGCTTTACTTTTTGTGGCACTATCCCTCTGTCACTCAACAGCGGTGGCCGGCCTATCCCTTGCCAGGCCTCCCCGGAGTCTTTGTGTGTAACAAGGAGGGGGAGTTGACTGATGAATTTAAGCACCTCTTCGGCGCGTATCTGCGTCAAGTGAATGCCCTCGTTGAGCGCCATGGCTGGACCGGTCGCGTGCTCGTTTCTACGATGGACGAACCCTACACCGGGCACATCTCAGGTGAGGGGCGCGAGCAGGATAAGCCTGAAAACAATTACCGCGTGATTCGGAGTTTTGTGCGCCTTGTGCGTGAGGCAGGGCCGGCGCTGCGCACCTTTTGTACGGCTAATCCGGTGCCTGAGCTTGATGGGCAAATCGATCAGTGGTGTCTGCGCAATTTGGAGGCGGCTGCCAGCGGACGGTTCCCTGAACCCAAAGGCGGCGGAGTGCTCACGCTCTGCGACAATTACCGCACTTTTATTGATTATCCCATGGTCGCCCCGCGCACGCTGGGTTGGCTATGTTGGAAAACGGGTGCTCGTGGTTGGTTGACCTTTGAGACGATGGGCGATCTTTCCAGAGCCTGGCAGGAGCCGACGCTCGTCTATCCGCAATTCAAAGGTGGGACAGTATGGGGCATGGGACAGCTCTTTTACCCAGAAATCCTCGGCACAGGGCTGGTGCCCTCGCTGCGTTGGGAGATGATGCGTAAGGGAGCGGAGGACTACGAGTACCTCTGGGTCCTGAAGCAGCGTCTCGACGCTCTGCCGGCTGCTGAACAAAACGAACTCCCCGTTATGCAGGCTCGCACCTTTCTTGAGCACGCCGCCGAGGGCGTCGCCGGAGTGGGAAGTGAGATTGAAACCAGCAACGGCCCAGCGCGGCCCAACGCCCAATCTCAGCAAATCCCCCAGCGTTTGCGCGAGGAAGCCGCCGCTTGGATTGAGCGTTTTCCGACTTCGGCGCGTTGAGTGTGGAGGGATGCCAATGGCGCTGTTGTGATTTTGGGGTGGGTAGGGTGCCCTTAGAGGAGTACCCTCCACCCCTTTCGTCTTCTTATGCACCGTTCGTTGCGCATTAACATAGCTGCAGGCTTCTTCGGAATGCTCTGGATTTGCGCGCCCTTGGGAGCGCCTTTGCCGCTTCTCATGCAGGCGGTGCACGCCTCTTCTACCCAAGTCGGGCTGCTCTCCGCCGCGTGGCAGGCCGCTATGCTGGCGCAAATTCCCGCTGCGCTCATCGCCGAAGGCCGTCCCAGCCGCAAGCCCATGTGGGCGACAGTCACCATCCTGCACCGCATTCTCTGGATGACGCCTGCCTTTGTGCCCTTGCTTCTGCCCAATAGCCGTCATCTCTGGCCACTCGTACTCATCGGCGCCCTTGCCGTAAGTAACTTCCTCGCCAACCTCGGCACAGCCTCTTGGCTAAGTTGGATGGCTGACATTGTTCCGCCAGAATCCGCCGGTCGCTTTTGGACGATACGCCAGCGCATCATTTCCGTGGGACTCATGGGCGGTACTGCCGCCTATGGCTGGATTCTGGATCATCACACCGCAGGGGATTCCGTCCTGGGTTTCCAATGGGTATTTGCGCTGTGCGGGATGTTTGGGGTTTTGGACATTGTCGTACACTGTTTTGTTCACGAGCCGCCCGTGCAGGTCCTCTGTAGTGAAAAGCCTTTTTGGCAACGCCTTGCAGCGCCTTTTGAAACGCCGGGCTTTCTGCCGCTCGCCCTCCTGATGGCGGTTTGGACGGGTGCCCAGGCGCTTGTGGGATACACGCTCGCGATGCCAGGTTTCTTTGGCATGATGCATTTGCGTGAGGCCTTCGGCGCGACCTATTCCCAAGCCTCGCTCATCTTTATCGCCGCAGCATTTGGAGCCGCTCTTTTTAGCGGCTCACTCGGCCCTTGGATGGACCGCGCGGGTGCCGTTGCTGTGATGACTCGGATGGTTGTTTTAACCCCGCTTTCCATGATGGCCTGGTGGTTTGCGAAACCCGGTGAACTTCAACTCCTCGGCCACGCCATGCCCTCAGCCGTTGTGTGGATGACTCTTGCCGCAGTCGTGCAGGGAGC
This sequence comes from uncultured Spartobacteria bacterium, assembly GCA_903916085.1. Lineage (GTDB taxonomy): Bacteria > Verrucomicrobiota > Verrucomicrobiia > Chthoniobacterales > Chthoniobacteraceae > Chth-196. Next base: position 10,113 of record CAIWVL010000174.1, on the reverse strand, counting down.
GCTTTGCACGGGCGGCATGCTGTGCCAATTTCGCCTGACTCAGATGTATCTGCCACCCACTGGGCGTATTTTGGCAACGGCAGTGCATTGGAGCATCGCGGGAATTGGCGGTGCACTCGGAGCGGTGGGCGGCGGTTGGTTGAAGGATTTTATCCAAAATTCGGGACCTTTGCCTGGAGGGCGCTACGCCTTTGACGTGCTCGTGCTCTTGCAGGTCGTCCTCGCTTGGGGCGTTGCTTTGCCACTGTGCCGCAGTCTGGTTGCGCGTCCAAACCGTTAGAAACGGACAATCCGCATGTCTTTTTGGCCAATGTTTGCGCTCGCTCTGGGGATCTTATGGATGCAGGGCGTTGTTATTCTTTTAGTGGGGCTTGACGCTCTGCGTGCGGACTTACGAAACCGCTGGGAGGCGAGTCTGCATTTGGAGCGTCTGTTTCTCAGTCAACTCTGCGGGAGCGAGGGTGTATTGAGCCAGGAATCGCGTCAGGCCATCGCTCGAATGCAGGCGGTTTTGGAAACGCGTCTGCTCCCAGAAAACCCGGAGGCGGTGGCTGCTTTTTCTTCGGCGCTGGCCGCCCTGCACGCGCACGCCGCTGAGTTCAGGCGTCTTTTGGAGAATGACGCCGCCCGTTTGGGGCTTTCGCCTTGGCCAGGCGTCTTACTTACTCGTCGAGCCAATGCGCACGCCGCTTGGAGGGAGGCCGTGGCAAAGTACGAAGCGCATCGTACGATGCGGTGGCTAGGTCCCGTTCCGCGCTGGCTTGGGTATGAGCGGGTGGTCTGTGTGTAAACTAATTCTAGGATGGGAGAAAGTGTAACGGCCCGAGACATTGACATGGCAAGATGCTCCATTCAATGCGTGGAAAAGCCAGTGCACTGCACGCCCGCTCCGCAGGATTTGAGCTGAGCTCGCTAACTCTGGACAAAACGGGTAACCCAAGCTCCATGCCATTGACTTCATCGAAATAGTTCTCAGAGGACTGTGATTTCCCCTCGCATTCGTTCTCGATCATTCGACGGATCAGCACTGGTTGCATTACCATCCAGAAAACGATTGTATCAGCAAGAGGCCGCGTTCAACTTTTAGAATCCTGCTATACTTTTCCCGGTCATTCATTGCCGATCATCCCCTCCAATACAGAGCAGTCGCCTGACCTTCCTTTTGAAAAAGGCCGCCCGCTCTTAGTGCAACCGCCCCCAAATGAGATACATTCTTCCCACCCTACTTATCCTTTCCTCTGCCGCTTCTATCCTTGCGCAGGAAAGCAAACCGGCGCCGCTTACGCCGGTCGGAGCCACCGAAAAAGTCTGGCCTGAACCTCCGGTCGTCGAGCCAAATTACGATGGTCAACTCGTAGCCGCACCGACGGGGGCGTTGCTTCTCTTTGATGGTGCTGATGTTTCCGCTTGGAAACAACTGCCAGATGCACGGGAGACCGACCAATCAGACCAATTTCGTTGGAAAATCGCAGATGGCGCGATGGAAGTGGTGCCTCGTACGGGGATGATTTCAACCAAGGAACCCGTGATTACCAGCGGGCATCTCCACATCGAGTGGGCGACTCCAGCGGAGGTGAAGGGCAACGGACAGGGACGAGGCAACAGCGGCGTTTTCATTCAGGGATTCCCTGAGTTGCAGGTGCTCGACTCTTACAACAACAAGACCTATCCCGACGGCCAAGCCGCCGCCTTTTACAAAAATAAACCGCCCCTGGTGAATGCTTCGAGAGGTCCCGGACTGTGGCAGAGCTACGATGTGTTTATCCAACGTGCGAAAGTAGAAAACGGCAAAGTCACCCACGCCGCCACGATCACCGTGAAACACAATAACGTGCTCGTCCAAGACAACGTTGAATTCCCCGGTGCCGTGCAAGCTGGAACTTTAAAATTCCAGGATCATCTCAATCCTGTGCGCTTCCGGAACATTTGGTTCCAACCGACTCCGTAGTTCCCCGAGTCACAGCATTCATACGGGCAGGATGTGTAATCATAATTTACTATCCGAGGTCCTTCGACGATTTACCCGTCAGGCCTTGCCTCGTGAAAAATTCTAGCACCTCAGAAATTGAACTTTGAAACAAACCGCTCACCTCCTCCTCGGATGCGGCCTCACAGCGTTTTGTTTTCTCTCTTGCCCGCCATCCAAAGCGCAGTTGCCGACCGCCGGACTCGCGAAAGCACTCGCTGAAAATAACATCGAGGCCGTGCAGGCTGCCGTCTTGGCCGGTCGCGAGGCACTTGGAAAAAAGGCGGGCGAATCGGAGGTGCCCGATGAGTTTCGCCCAGTGCCGCCGGAGGCGAAGCTGCTGTCGCAGGGGGAAGCCCAGCGCGGATTCACCCCCGACTTCGCGACGTTAGCAAAGATGCGGTGGTGGAATGTGGGCGTCGATCCTACGATGCTGGAGGCGCCGCTTCGCGGGCCTGCATCGGTCATCACCGGCAACATAGCAGCGGTGCGAGCGAAGCTCGATGGCGCGGAGCGTAGTCTTGAGATGGCAAAGGAAGCGGCTGCGTTTTTACTCTGGGCGCAGGAGCAGGCTGGCAGCGGTGTTTATCCCTTTCCCGCAGCGCGCGGTACCTCAAAGGCGCGGGCAATGGAGGTCGCGACGCGCTTCCTCACAAAAGCGGAAAAGGCGGGGAAGCTGGACTCCGTCGTACGCAATGGCTGGGCCTTTGACGATGCCGACGACGGCGGACTGCAATTCGACAACGGCGAGTGCGGCGCGGCGATGCTCGACCTTTTCGAATGGACCCAGGAGCGCCGCTACCTCGACTCGGCACGCAAAGCTGCGGACTGGGCTGCCGGGCGCCCGTTATGTCCAAACTGGAACTACAACAGTTTTAGTGTATTCCTGCTCGCTAAAATGTTTAGCGTCACGCACGAAACGAAGTATCTCGACGCCGCCCTTCACAAGGCCCGACTCGGAGTCATCCCAGGCCAGCTCACCGACGGTCCGCGCGCAGGACGCTGGCTGGACCGCCACAACGCGCGCCCAGCCTACCACTACATCATGCTCCGCGCTCTAGCCCAACTCGCGGCTGTGCTACCGCCCCAGCATGCTGCGCGCGCCGAAATCGTAGGCGCGCTTTCGCTCGGACTCAAGACTCGCAACGCCGAGATAGTCAGCCGTGGTGTGATGAACAAGGACAACGCCATCGAGTCCCTGCTACTCGTGAACCGCGCCTTCAAAGCCGATGCGGCCTTTCTGCGCGACACGGAGTCCACCGTCGCGCTTGATGCCATCGGTCGTCTTGTATCCGAGGAAGCTCGCCATGGGAAGCACCCGCTTAGCCCGGGTGCGTGGGGACTTTTCCTGGAATTTATCGTTTCGAAGTCAGCCGGAGGGCTCTGAGTGGACGGGCAACGTCGATACACATTACGCTTCCGAAGCCTCCGGCTCGGTTGCAGGCTTGGATCTTCTAATAATCTGAACCATTTCGCCGGATTGCGTGCTACAATCTTTTCAGCCATCTTAGTTTCGATGACCGTACGGTTCCACTCTCAAGGTTAACCACGCGGAATAGTGGGATTCACAGCCTCACCGGGCGGTTGGGCCGGTTGCGCTGGAAGAATCGGGTTGAGTCGGTAACGATGCGGGACCGGATGGGCGGCGGCACGAATCTCGTCCGATAACTCATCCACGCGTTTCGTGAACGACGCGACCTGCGGTTTCACCGTGCGATAGGTTTTTGCGATACCTCCAAAATAACCTCCAGGACCGCCATGTTTTTCAACATGCATGTCCATCGCTGCGGTTACGGCGGTAAAATCACCAAGATCTACCGTTCCTGCTTTGATCCACATCAGTTCCACAAAGGGAATACTGCGTAACTCCTCTTGGATGCGCCGTCTTTCCTCGCATAGCAACTGCACTCGACGGGCCTGCTCTAGTTGGGGCGACATCGGGAGTCCAGCAAGGTTCACACCTGTGGCCAGCTCTTTGTCAGACCAGGTGCCGACCAGAACGTCGTCGATGTACAATGTATGCGTGCCGGACGGCAGACCCGTCACCGCAAGGGTTTGGCGATTCAGGTCGTCCAGGATGGGTGCCCAGTCCAATGCTGGCCGGGCCTCAGGCGCGATGGGCCACGGCAGGGAGCGTTCTGTGAGGGTGAACGACGTCGCGGTGCCTTCCCATGCCAAGTGTTCGATCTCAGCGCCCTCATGGGCGACGACAGAACGCGTCGGTACGTCCAACGCGACATGCGACACGAGCGCAGGAGACTGGCAGGCCTTGAGAAATAGCCATGCCATCACGAGGGATCCGGGTGGGCCAGGATGCACCCGGTCTTCATTGATGATCGTTGAGGTTGGGTCGGCCTTTTGATGTGCCAAGTTCATGGCTGTCATGGTGGCGTGGTTATCCACCACCGGAAGACCCCGTTCAGCCGCGAGTTCGCGTACCGATTGTGCGAAAGTGCCAAGTGCTTCGTTCTGGCCGATCGCCGCCTCCCGGGCGATTTGGGCGGTTTGATCATAGGGACTGGGGGTCATCAACAAGATGCGGTGCAGTCCCTGTCCCTCTCTCTGTAGACGGTCGAGGATCTGGCCCATGTTTTTCACGTAATCGGCATGCGCCCGTTGTCGCTTCTGTGCCAACTGTGGATCGGACTCCGCGCCCTTCTTATACAGCCAACCTTGCACGTCATTCATGCCCAGCATCACGACTGCTGCATTCGGGCGCTGACTGAGAATGTCTTGGTCTAAGCGGGTCAGGACTCCACCGGCGGAATCACCGGAAATCCCACCATTCAAGAAGCGGATTGACCGGTCCGGAAACCGCGTCGCGCAGTATTCCGCCACATACCGATGCCAGCGTCCCCCATGGGTAATACTATCGCCGATGCAGGCGACTACTGCTCCGTCAGCAAAGAACTCATCGGCCGTGAATGTTTTTGCAAGGGCGAGGCTCCCCAATAAAAGGAGCAGTAAACCGCATCGCGCTAGATTCCGGAACATAACCTGAAAAATGGGGCCTATGATCTTAGTCGATTCCCGTGCACGAATCCCAATCCTGTCGCTGTGGTATTGGCTCCGTTGGAAGGTCATCCATGCCCTACAAATCCACTGTGCGTCCTGTGCGGAAACTCTCGTCCGCAGCGGCGACGATCCGCATGGATTGCACGGCGTCTTCCATGTGGGCGCTCAGGTCCAAATTTTCCCGAATGGCACGTAGGAAAAACTCCTGTTCGCGCAGGCAAAGTCCGTCGTGATCGGGCTCGTCTTCGAGCGAGATGTTTTCGTCGGCGCGTACGAATCGACCATCCGGTCCGAGCGGACTGTGGTGGAGGCGCAGCTTTTGGGTTTGAGAATGGGCGTTGACGTTTGCGCTCTGGCCTTCACTTGCAGCCTTATCCGCGACAATGGAAACGCAGCCTTTCGGGCCGACCACATCTTTGATGAAGAAGGCGACCTCGCTCATCATGGGACCCCAACCGGCTTCGTACCAACCGACCGAACCGTCTTCAAAAGTCACTTGGAGCTGGCCGTAATTGATTTTCCCCTCGGGCAACTCTTCACTCAGGCGTGCGCCGATTCCCGATACGCGCACGGGCCGAGAGCCGGTCATTTGGCACATGACATCCACGTAGTGTACGCCGCAGTCAACGATGGGCGAAATGGAGGAGAGGAGCGCCTTGTGCGTCTTCCACTCTGAACCCGAGCTTTGCTGATTGAGGTTCATGCGCATGACTAGGGGTTTACCGAGGGTACGCGCTATTTCGATGAACTTAATCCAGCTCGGATGTACCCGAAGGATGTAACCGATCACCAGCTTCAGGCCGCAGCTCCGGGCCTTGGCAACAATCGCTTCCGCTTCGGCAACGGTTTCTGCCAAAGGCTTTTCTACAAAAACATGACATCCCGCCTCTAGCGCAGCCAACGCGTACTGCGCGTGGGTGTCTGGGTAGCTCGAAATGGACACTGCGTCCGGGCGCGTCGTGCGAAGCGCCTCGGTGAAGTCTGAAAACCCGGGGATGTTGCCGCCAAGTTCGGCAATCAGGCCGTCGCGGGAGGCGGCGGAGCGGGTGACGACTCCGGCGACTTCAAAGCCCTCAAGCTGGTGATAGGAAAGGGCGTGCGAACGGCCCATGTGACCGGCACCGACACAGAGAACACGGGTGGAATGAGACATTGAGAAGTGAGGGTAGGGGAAAAGGGGAAAAAGGGGGAGTGCTTGGTAAGGGAGTCGCTTAGCGAATAGCCTGCCGTTTGGCGGCGAGCACGGCTTCAATTTTGTTCAGAGGAAGCGTGTTAATCACGTCCTGCGCACTCAGCCATCCTTTCCTTGCGACCCCGATGCCATTCCATAAAAACTGGAGATGCGAAACATGATGCGCATCTGGGTTGATGGAACAGCGCACTCCTTTTTCTTTAGCCAACGGCCACCAGCGCCAGTCCATGTCCATGCGGCGCGGACTGGCGTTTAACTCAATCACGGTGCCCGTGGAGGCAGCGGCGTCGATGACTGCGGGAATGTCGAGTGCGTAGGCGTCGCGGCTTAGTAGAAGCCGCCCTGTCATGTGGCCCAACATGGTGACGTAGGGATTGGAAATGGCTTTGATGATGCGTGCCGTCATTTCCGCCTGAGGTTGCGTGAAGGAGGCGTGTACCGAGGCCACCACGTAGTCGAGTTGGGCTAGCACTTCGTCTGGATAATCCAGAGTGCCATCCTTCAGGATGTCACATTCCACGCCGGCAAATAGCTTGAAGTGTGGGGCGAACTCGGCGTTGAGCTCGCGGATACGGGCCACTTGTTCCAAAAGCCGAGCCGCATCTAAACCGTGCGCTTGCACAGAGGAAACCGAGTGGTCCGAGATGCCTAGATACTGGAGCCCTAGTTCCTGAGCGGCTTCCGCCATCTCTTCTAAAGTGGAACGTCCGTCGCTGCTGGTGGTGTGGTTGTGGAAAGTGCCGCGCAGGTTTTCTAGCTGTACGAGATTGGGGAGGCGGTGTTCGGCAGCGGCGGCTATTTCTCCCCGATCTTCGCGGAGTTCGGGCTCGATGTAGTCCAGTCCCAGCGCTGCGTAGAGGTCTTCCTCAGTGTAAATAGGGGGAATGGGCTGGGGCGTAGTCTTAGCTTTTTCATCAGGCCCGAGTCGGTACTCGTTCAACGTCCAGCCCCGAGCCAGAGCGCGACTGCGTAGAGCGATGTTGTGCTCTTTCGAGCCCGTAAAATAGTTGAGTGCGCTGGGATATTGTTCCGGCAAGACCACGCGTAAATCCGCCTGAATGCCTGTCTTGAGCCGGACGCTCGATTTGGTGGCACCGTGGGCAAGGACCGTTTCCACCAGCGGATGCTTTACAAAAAAGTCCGAGACGGCCTCAGGCTGGCGCGTAGAAACAAGGAAATCGAGATCATGAACGACCTCTTTTCTGCGCCGGTAGGAGCCCGCCAGAGAAGCCTGTAGGACTTCCTCTAACTCTTTGATTTGCTCTAAAAGTACCTCTGCACCAGCGGCGATGTCGCCGAAGCGGAAAGAGCCCGCATACTGTTTGCGCGCTTCGATGCTGGTGAGGATGTTGGCGGCGGTCTTCGCACCAAACCCCTTGAGCCCAGCCACCCGACCGTCTTTACAAGCGGCTTCGAGGCCCTCGACAGTGGTGATGTCTAACTCTTCCCACAGTGCTTTTATTTTCTTGGGACCAAGCCCTTGTAGTTCGAAGAGGTCAAAAAGTGTGTCGGGAAACTCGGCTTTGAGTGCGTCGAAATAGGGGAGTTGGCCGGTAGTCGCAAACTCCGTGATTTTGTCCTCCAACGCCTTACCAATACCCCCTATTTCCCCTAAGCGTTCGCCTTCTACGAGAGCTTCAAAGTCGCCTCCAAAAGTTTCCAACGTTCTCACCGCGTTCGTATAGGCACGGACCTTGAAAACGTTCTCGCCCTTGAGTTCAAGCAGGCGGGCGATGGATTCTAATAACTCAATAACGTCGTCCTTGGATTTTTGAAGCATACGCGGGTGGCTTAGCAGCATCGGCACTGCACGGAAGAAAGGCAATGCCACGTCGAAAACCTTCAACGACGCCCCGGCAGCATAGCGGCTGGGGAGGGGGAACGGGAACGGGTTGGCACTCGGGACGCCTCAATGAACTCAAAAAAAGAGGGATCACGCGGAGGCGCAGAGCGCATGGAGAAATTGCGGAACTTCCTTGAAAATGGGCTTTTTTAAAAAGCTCCGCGTTCTCCGCATCGCCGCGTGAGACTGCCTTTTTTTAGGCGCTCTAAATCCAACCCGTTCCTGTGCGCGTTACTTCAGCGTTTGCAGAAAGGCTTGGACGTCCTCAAGCTCCTGCGGGTTCAAAATCAGCCCCATCGCTGGCATCGGCGACACCTGGAGGTACTCGTAGCCCTTGGCCAAGACTGCGTTTGGCTCCAGCAGACTCTGGCGGATGTACTCTTTATTCTGTCGGCTCGCGATCCCGTCCAGCGCTGGGCCCACATTGCTGCCCTGACCTTGGAGGGCGTGGCATAGGACGCATGCAGCGGTCGGGTGATGTTTGAAGATCTGCTCACCGCGCGCCGGATCAGCGGCGAGTAACGCGGGCTCGCCCAAGGGCACGACTTCGACCAATTTCACGTCATCAAACACAGCCTCGCCCTTGCCCACAAACAGCAGGTTGATGCTCGCCTGGGTACGGTCGCCGGAGTTGTAGATCGTCTCGATTTCAGTCCAGCCCGTGTCCTTGGTGACCTTATCTGTCTCAGCCCGCCCGATGTGATCATTCAGGCTGATTTTGCCCTTGAGCCCTTTGCCACGCACCCAAGCCGACAACTTGTAATCTGTATGCGGCTTCACCGCGACGTCTGCATGGAAACTCGTGTCCACAGTGTCTTTCGCAGTCACGCGCAGAGCGTGTTGCCCCATGTGCACAGCGGCCTTGTCACTCGAAACGTCCCAGATCGCAAACTCAGGCCCCGACTTCGGATTGTAGTCCCGCCGTGTCCAGCCCTCAGGCAGCCCATTGCCTCCGAGGGTTTCGAGTCCGGCGTTAGTCAGAAGATTGGGCCCTTCCGTGTAAGTCTGGGTGTCGTGCCGTTTGGCCAACATCCGAGCTGCCTCTTTGAGCCACTCATCCGACTTCGTGTTCGGATCGGAGGAAATCCCTCGCACCAGCTTCTGGATTTCGGGCGTGGTAGGGAAATCAGCCATGCGCACCCATGCCGCAAGGCGCGTGTGGGGTTCGCGGTCGGTGACCACGCCTGAACCGAAAAACAGCGCTCGGGAAGCCTCGTCTGTGCCGAGGGCGCGGATGGCGTTGCGGCGGAGCCGGTCGTCATTGGCGTAAAGAGCTGCTTTGTGCGTGGCTGAATCGAGCGCACCGAGGCCCTGCAGCGCCCAAAGCGCATGCACAGCGGCGATGTCGCCGTCGTTGGCCGTCACGCGCTTTTGGAGGGCGGGAATGGCATCGCTCTTTTTGTTTTCCACAAGGAGCCGCTGGGCCATGAGTCGCGTGTATTGAACATCGCTACCGAGTGCCGAGACCAGTGTTTCCCCTGATGCGCCTTCTAGCGAGACGGGCTTGCCGGCTTTGGGCTTGTTCGCGACGATCCGATAAATCCGTCCCCGTTCGTGATCGCGCAGTGCGTTTTCGTGAGCCCCGCCCACACCGGTATTTGCCTTGTAACCAGCGCGTTCCACGTTGGGCGTGGGGTTGTGCTGGATGATGAAGTTCTGCCAGTCGGCCACCCAAACCGCACCATCAGGGCCGACTTCGGCGTAAACGGGTGAGGTCCATTCGTCTGAACTCGCAAAGATGTTCATCCCATCCAGAGCCGTGTACCCGGCGCCCTCAGGCTTTACGTCCATCAAGGCGACGAGTTTCATGGTGGGCTCGCACACAAGCGCCTTGCCCTGAAAACGTGCTGGCAGGTTGGCCGAGTACGCGAAGGCGGATCCCGCAGCGGCCGTGTAGCCGTTGAACACGTCGACCTGGCGGTAGTTGGGCGTGATGGTGTGCGCTTCGCTGACGACGTTGATCTTCTTTGCGCTCATGCCCTTGCCATTTTATTGTATTTTGCAATAATCTCTTGCTTTCTTCGGAGAATCTCCATGTTCTTGTCGTCGATCCTACTTAGAATGTTTTGATGATGAAGATTTTGATCATCATCTTTG